>MGMJ01000101.1 GCA_001794945.1 Chloroflexi bacterium GWC2_73_18 | reverse complement strand
CGTGCCAGCGGGGCGTGACAGCTTTCCTGGCACGATCCGGCTGATCCGAACGCGAACTTTCGGGTACAGGCACTCAGGCGCCGAGCGCCCCCGAGCGCAGCTCGGCCAGGAAGGCCTCGAGCGACTCGCGTGTCGCCAGCTCCCGCATCGCCGCTCCGACGACGACGCTGGGGACGCTGGTCACGCCCGTCTCCTCCGCGCGGGCGCGCCCGGAGCGGACGGCCAGGCTCCACTGGACCAGCTCGATCTCGCCGGCCCGGGCGAGCCGGGTGAGGGCGGCGGTCGCCTCGCGGCAGCCCTGGCAGACCGGGTGGGTGAAGAGCTCCACGCGGAACGGGCCACCGGTCGCCCGAACGGCGCCCACGGTCAGACCTCCCACTCGTTGCAGTGGACGCACCAGAAATCCTCGTCCACGCCGGCCACGGAGCGGAAGGGGAGCGCCATCTTCGCAGCGTAGCGCTCCATCGCCGCCGCGCCGCGCGCCCACCCCTCCGACCAGGCGCCGTCCTCCTCCGCCTCGCCGGGACGGATCCGCACGATCCAGCCCCGCTCGTAGGGGTCCAGGTTGATCAGCCGCGGGCGCCCCAGGAGCGCCTCGTTGCGTCCCACCACGACCCCCTCGACGGGGCTCGTCACCGGGCCGACCCACTTGGCGCTCTCGATCACCGCCACGGAGTCGCCGCGCCGCACGGGCCCGCCCTGCGCCCGGCGGGTGAACGAGACGACCTGGATCTGGCCGGCCCGCGTCTGCCCGACGTCGGTGAGGCCCATCGCCACGCTCCCGTCCGCCTCGATCCCCGCCCAGAGGTCACGCTCCACGTCGTAGAGGAGCTTGTCGGGGAGGACGCAGTTGCGCATCGTCGTCAAGGTCGGCTCATCGTCTCAGCGGCAGGATAACGGCCCCGCGGTGTAGGCTCCGACCGGTTGGCGCCGGGGTCGCCGACGCGCGGCCGTGCGGCGCCCCGCAGACGACGAGGAGGCGACCATGATGGACTGGGGTTGGGGAGACGGCGGCGGCTGGCTGGCCATGGGCCTCACCATGGTCCTCTGGCTGGCCGCCGCGATCGTCGTCGTCTGGCTGATCGTGCGGGCGCTGCTCGCGCTGGAGCGGCGCGGCGGCCCTGGCGAGGGGCCGGCGCGCGAGACGCCCGAGGAGATCCTGCGCCGCCGCTTCGCCGCGGGTGAGATCGACGCCGAGGAGTTCCGCCGGCGGATGGAGGTCCTGCGCGGCGGCGGGAGCGGCTGAGCGGCCGACCCGGGCCGCAACCCGGCGGTCATGGACCGCCGTGATGATCGCCGCGGCGCTGCCCAGACGGCTCAGCGCGCCTCGGCCGGCCGGTAGGCGACGTAGTCCGGCCACCACATCGCCGCCTCGACCGCGGCGACGATCTTCTCGTCGGGGAAGAGCCGCCCCACGCCACAGTCGCGCGCCTGGCAGGCGACGCGGACGGCGATCTCGCGCGAGATCTGGCGCAGCTCGCTGACCGGCGGGTAGAGGGCGCCCTGGGCGAGGCGCTCCTCGCTCACCATCGAGGCGAGCTTGCGGGCCGCGACCAGGAACATCTCGTCGGTGATCTCGTGCGCCTCGCCGACGATCGCCCCGAGGCCGACCCCCGGGAAGACGAGCACGTTGTTGGCCTGCCCGATGACGTGCGGTCGGCCGCCTTGCTCGACCGGCGGGAACGGGCTTCCGGTCGCCACCAGCGCCCGCCCCCGGGTCCATTCGACGATGTCGGCGGGCGTTGCCTCCGTCTTCGAGGTCGGGTTGGATAGCGGCATCACCACCGGCACCCGGGCGTGCTTCGCCATCTCGCGGAGCGCCGGTTCGGTGAAGGTGCCCGGCGTCCCGCTGGTGCCGATCAGGAAGGTCGGCTTGACCTGGCGGATCACCGTCTCGAGGTCGTGTCGGGCGGCCGGCTCGAAGGCGAAGTGCGCCAGCGCGGCCGGGCCGAGCGCGAAATCGCGCTTGTCGTCGTCGAGCGGCGTCCGCCCCTCGAAGACGAGCCCGTTCGAGTCGAGCATGGCGATCGCCAGCCGGATCGTCTCGTCCGACGCGCCGTCGCGCTCCATCGCCCGCCGAACCAGCCGGGCGATCCCGATGCCGGCGGCCCCGGCGCCCAGGAAGACGAAGCGCTGGTCGCTGACCCGCTGGTCGAGGGTGCGCAGCGCAGCCAGGACCCCGGCCATGACGACCCCGCTCGTCCCCTGGATGTCGTCGTTGAAGGTGGGCAGGCGGTGGCGGTAGCGGTCCAGGAGGCGGATCGCGTTGTGCTGCTTGAAGTCCTCCCATTGCAGGATCGCATGCGGGAAGACCTCCAGGACGCCCTCCACGAACGCCTCGACGAACTCGTCGTAGGCGGCGCCCCGCAGGCGCGGTCGCCGGTAGCCGATGTAGGGCGGGTCGGTCAGCAGCTCGAGGTTGTCGGTGCCGACGTCGAGCGAGATCGGCAGCGTCAGGGCCGGGTAGATGCCGGCGCCGGCGGTGTAGAGGGCGAGCTTGCCGATGGGGATCCCCATCCCGCCGCAGCCCTGGTCGCCGAGCCCCAGGATCCGCTCGTTGTCGGTCGCCACGATGAGGCGAACGTCCTCGTGGCGGGCGTTGCGCAGGAGCTCGGGGATCCGCCCGATATCGTCGGGCGTCAGCCAGAGTCCGCGCGAGCGGCGGTAGATGTGGCTGAAGAGCTGGCAGGCGCGGCCCACCACCGGCGTGTAGACGATCGGCAGCAGCTCCTCGAGGTTCTCCACGAGGAGCCGGTAGTAGAGCGTCTCGTTGCGGTCCTGGAGGGCCGCGAGGCCGATGTACTTCTCCAGGTCGTCGGCCTTGCGCCGGACATGCTCGAGCTCGAGGGAGACCTGTTGTGCGATGCCGACGGCGCGCGGCGGCAGCAGGCCGTGGAGGCCGAAAGCCTCGCGCTCCTCCTCGCTGAAGGCGGCGTCCTTGTTGAAGAGCGGGTGCTCGAGGAGCTCGACGCCGCGGAACGGCACCTCGATGGCGGCCCCGCCGCCGGCGCCGGTGCGGAGCGTCTCGAGCAGGGTGGAAGTCGGTCGCATCATGGCCCCAGCCTAGCCCGGCTGGCGGAGCAGGTCCAGTGCCCATCGGCCGGGGCGCGGGTGCCGCTCGGCCGGGGCGCCGCGCGCGGTCCGGCGCGGCGTCGTACTCTACGCCGCATGACCGTCGGCCGGCAGGCGCCAGATCGCACCGCCCCGGCGCCGGGGACCCCGACCGAGCCCGCGCATCTGCGCGTCGGCGCCACCGAGCTCGACCTGCCGGTCGAGGTCGGGACCGAGGGCGAGCGGGCGGTCGACATCTCCCCGCTCCTCAGGAAGACCGGCTGCGTCACCCTCGACTACGGCTACGCCAACACGGCGCCGACGCGGAGCGCCATCACCTACCTGGACGGCGAGAAGGGGATCCTGCGCTACCGCGGCTACCCGATCGAGCAGCTGGCCGAGCGCTCGACCTTCCTGGAGACCGCCTACCTGCTCATCTACGGCGAGCTGCCGACGAAGGCCCAGCTCGGGGTCTGGACCGACGAGATCCGGCACCACACCCTTCTCCACGAGGACCTCAAGCGCTTCTTCGAGGCGTTCCCCAAGGACGCCCACCCGATGGCCATCCTCGCCTCGTCGGTGAGCGCGCTCTCGACCTTCTACCAGGGCACCGAGAACCCCGACGACCCGCGCCACGTCGAGCTGAGCACGATCCGCCTGCTCGCCAAGCTGCCGACGATCGCCGCCTTCGCCTACAAGCGCTCGGTCGGGCAGCCCTTCGCCTACCCCGACAACGCCCTCGATTACGAGGCGAACTTCCTGCAGATGATGTTCGCCGTCCCGGCCGAGCCGTACGCGGTCGACCCGGACGCCGCCGCCGCCCTGCGGACGCTCCTCATCCTCCACGGCGACCACGAGCAGAACTGCTCGACCTCGACGGTACGGATGGTGGGATCCTCCCGCGCGAACCTGTTCGTCTCGGTCTCGGCGGGGATCGCCGCGCTCTGGGGGCCGCTCCACGGCGGCGCCAACCAGGAGGTCCTCGAGATGCTCCAGGCGATCGCCGCCGACGGCGGCGACGTCTCGAAGTGGGTGGCGCGCGCCAAGGACAAGGAGCACCCCTTCCGCCTGATGGGCTTCGGGCACCGCGTCTACCACAACGTCGACCCGCGGGCCAGGATCATCAAGCAGCACGCGCACACGGTGCTGCGCAAGCTTCGCGCCGACGACCAGCTGCTCGAGATCGCCCTCCGCCTCGAGGAGGTCGCCCTCCACGACGAGTACTTCATCGCGCGCAAGCTCTATCCCAACGTCGACTTCTACAGCGGCCTGATCTACCACGCCCTCGGCTTCCCCATCGAGATGTTCACGGTGCTCTTCGCCATGGGCCGCCTCCCCGGCTGGATCGCCCACTGGCGCGAGATGTTCCGCGACCCGATCTTCCGCATCGGCCGGCCGCGCCAGCTCTACGTCGGCCCGAGGGTCCGCGACTACCTGCCGGTCGAGAAGCGCCGCTGACGACCACCTCCGCGCCTGTCGCCGAGCCGACAGCGCGGCTGTCGCTTCCCTACTGTTCGGCGCTCGTCCCCGGTGGTAGCCTGCCGTGCAGCGATCCGGTTAGGGAATCAGGCAGGAAGGAGATCATCGATGCCGAAGAACCTGCAGAACGCCGAGGAGGGCTACGTCCCTCGCCGGTGGCGCGCCGGCGAGGCCGCCGAGGAGCCGGACACCGAGGGCCACGGCGGGGGCGGTCTCAGGGCCTCGGACGACGACACCGAGGGCCACGGCGGGGGCGGTCTCAGGGCCTCGGACGACGACACCGAGGGCCACGGCCAGGTCAAGTAGGAGACCTCCCTGACGGGCACGACGCCCGCCGGCGGCCACGAGGCCGACCCGGCGGGCGTCTCCGTGTCTAGGGCCCGGCGACCGTCCTCGCGTCGTTCGCCGTCGCCGCCAGGAGCGACTTGAGCTCGAACGGCGTCAGCTCCGGGTGCTTCGAGCGGATCAGCGCGGCGATCGCGGCGATGTGCGGGGCGGCGAAGCTGTTCCCCGTCGCCACCGTCGATCCGCCGTCGTTCCAGGCGACCCGGACGTCGACCCCGTGGGCGCCGAACTCGACCGGCGGCGAGGGGTTGTAGAACCAGACCCACGGGTCGGCGACGTCGTGCGCCGCCACCGAGACGACCGACGAGAAGAGCGACGGGTAGCTCGGCCCCGGCACGTTGTTGGCGGCGCAGACCAGCAGCGCGTTGGCGAAGTAGGCGCGGTCGGCGATCTCGTGGAAGAGGCCGAAGAGCCGCTCGCTCTTCGATGAGAGGCTCAGGTTGGCGACCGTCGCCCCGTGGTCGATCGCCCACTCGAGGCCGGCGGCGAAGGCGACCCCCTTGCCGCGCAGGTCGGCCCCCAGCACCCGGACCGAGAGCAGCTCGGCCGCCGGCGCCAGCGCGTGGACGATCCCGGCGCAGGCGGTCCCGTGGCCGAAGACGTCGGTCCCCTCGGGATCGTCGACCACGACCGGCTCGCCGTCGACCAGGTCGACGCGCACGCCGGCGACCAGGCTGCCGCCGACCGCCGGGTGGTCGCGCTCGACGCCCGAGTCGACGATGGCCACGGTGACGCCCGATCCGTCGGCGCCCCCGAAGGCCCACTCCCGATCGACGCCCGGGAACGGGACGAGATGGGCGAGGGCCGCGCGCCGGTCGCCGGTGAACGGCTCGCTCCAGGCGGGGAGGTCGAGGCCGGCCACGGCCGGTCGCTCAGTCCTCCGCCCGGCCGCGGCGAGACCCGCGGACGGTCCGCGAACGCTCGGCGTGGCGGGCCAGCACGTCCAGCAGGTCGATCACCAGCTCGAGCTGCGCCGGATCGGCACGGCGGACGCGGGCGACCCGCTCGGCGAGCGCCCAGAGGCGCGATTCGTCGTCGCGGTCGAGGCCGGCGAGTGCGGCGGAGACGAGCTCGGCGGCCGCCGCCGCGGCGCCTTCCTCGGCGCCCGCCGCGGCTTCGGCACCGGCGCCCGCCCCGGCGAGCGAGGCGAGCGCCGTCGCCAGCAGCGCCGTCACGTCCCGCTCGACCCGGCTCGCCCGGATCGCGACCGCTGCCTGCCGGGCGAAGACGCCGGCCAGCTCGACGTCGCGCAGGCTGAACGCCGACGAGTCGCGCTTGTCGAGCACCTCGAGGACGCCGACCGTGCCGTGCTCGTCGACCAGCGGCACGGCGATGATGGAGCGCGGCACGTAGCCGGTCTGCTCGGCGACGCCGCGCCCGAAGCGCGGGTCCCGCTGCACGTCGGAGAGCGCGAGGCTCTGCCCGGTGGAGAAGACGTAACCGGCGATCCCCTTGTCGGGCGGGATGGCGACGCCGACGACGCCCTGGCCCTGCTCTCCGGCGGCGACGCGGAAGACGAGCCGGTCGCTCGCCGGGTCGTGGAGGGCGATGGAGGCCGCCTCGGCCTGGAAGAGCGTCACCGTCGCCTCGACGATCGAGCGGAGGAGCGCCTCGGTCGCGCCTCCCTCCATGCGGCGGGCCGCCTCCGCCCGGAGGGCGATCTCGCGCAGCAGCTCGAGCGCCCGCTCGGACAGGTCGGCCATCCGTCAGTGCTCGGCGCTGCGGGCGAGCCGGTCGACGTCGGCGATGACGATGCTGTCGCGATCGATCCGCACCAGCCCCTGCTCGACGAGCCCGGCCAGGAGCCGGTTCACGCTCTGGCGCGTCCCTCCGATCATGGCCGCCAGGTCGGACTGGGTGTACGGCCAGTCGAGTCGGACGTCCGTCCGGGCGTCGGGCTGCGCCTCGCGTGCGAGACCGGCAAGGTGCATCGCCAGCCGCCCGGCGAGATCGAGGAAGTGGAGCTCCTCGACGTGCCGGGTGAGGCGGCGCAGCTCGTGGGCCAGGCCGGCGAGGAGGGCGTCGCGGAGCGTCGGCTCGCCCTCGACCAGCTCGTGGAAGCGCGCGCGCGCCAGGACGAGGATGGTCGTCGGCTCGAGCGCCCCGGCGGTCGCCGAGTGCGGGGCGCCGTCGAGGAGCGCCAGCTCCCCGAAGAAGTCGCCGCGGCGGAGCGTGGCGATGATCGCCTCCTCGCCGTCGGGGGAGGGGAGGACGATCTTCACCGCCCCGTCCTCGATGACGTAGAGCGAGTCGCCCGGGTCGCCCTGGTGGAAGATCACCTCGCCGCGACGGTAGCGGCGGATCCGCAGCGACGTGGCAACGAGGTCGAGCGTCCGGTCGTCGAGGTGGGCGAAGAGAGCGCAGCGGCGGAGGGCCTGCGTGGCAAACGCGTTCGTGGCCCCTTCGAGCGTACCCTCGCGCATCCCTTCCTCCACCCGGCGTGGTCGCCGTCGCGCCCCATCGTACGCGGCCGGTCCGTCGCGCCGCAACGCCCCACCGGGTGTCCGCACGTTGACAGCCCCGTTGTCGCCCGACCGGCAGGGATGGGCCGGTCCGCGCGAGTAGGATGGCGGCGGCGCGAGGGAAGTCGCGCCGAAGGAGGCACCACCCATGGCGCGCAAGAAGAAGATCGAAGCGACCGCCGAGCCGAAACCGAAGCCCGCGCCCGAGCTCGAGGAGCAGCCGTCCGCCGAGACGGACGCCGAGGGGCACATGCTCCTCCCCAACCCGGAGGTGGCCCGCGTGCTCGCCGCCGGCCGCGAGCGCGAGATTCGCAAGCGCCTCCAGGACCGCGCCCACGAGATCGAGCTCCGCCGCCCGTTCCGCAAGGAACGCTGAGCGACCCGACCGACCCGGTCGGCCCTAGACTGACCGGGTGAGCGTACTCGCCGCCTACCGCGGGCTGCTGGGCAACCGGCCTCTCGTCCGGCTCTTCGGCGGCGAGTTCGTCTCGGGCATCGGGGACTGGCTCTACCTGGTCGCCCTCCTGATCGTCGTCTACCAGCGGAGCGACTCGCCTGCCCTGCTCGGGGCGGTCGGCGCGGCCCGCGTCCTCCCCTACATCCTCCTCTCGGTGCCGGCCGGCATCGCCGCCGACCGTTTCGACCGGCGCCTGATCCTGATGGTGACCGACCTGGCCCGCGGGGTGATCATGGTCGGTCTCGCCTGGCTCGTCCTGGTCGACGGCCCCCTCGAGGCGATCGTCGCCCTGGCGCTCCTGGCGACCTGCTTCTCGTCCTTCTTCCGCCCCGCCCTCGGCGCCCTCGTGCCGAGCCTGGTCGAGGACGAGCGCCAGCTCGGCCCGGCGAACAGCGCCTGGTCCAGCCTCGACAACCTCGCCTTCATCATCGGCCCGGCGATCGCGGGGATCCTGATCCAGGTCGGCGGGCTGCCGCTCGCCTTCGCCCTCAACGCCGTCTCGTTCGGCGTCGTCGCCTTCGTCCTGTGGCAGCTCCCCCGTGCCGCACCGCGCCCGGCGGCGGAGCCCGCGCCCGCGGCCGTGCCCGCCCCGACCGAGGCCCGCGACCCCACGCCCTCGCTCTCCTCCTTCGCCGGTCGGCTCTCGGGCCTCGTCCTCGTCGACATCGTGGCCAGCTTCGTCTTCGGCGGCCTCGGCGTCCTGACCGTCATCGTCGCCGTCGACGTGCTGGGGAGCGGCGAGGAGGCGACCGGCTACCTCAACGCGGCGATCGGCGTCGGCGGGTTGATCGGAGCCGTCGCCTCGGGTGCGCTGGTGCTCCGCAGCCGGCTCGCCGTCCCGTATCTCGCCGGCGCGGTGGCGCTGGGCATCGGCCTGGCGATCCTCGGCGCCAGTAGCATCCTCGTCCTGGCGCTGGCGGGGATGGCCGTCGCCGCCTTCGGGGAGCTGGTCATCGAGGTGGTGAGCGCCACGATCTTCCAGCGGGTCGTCCCCGACGCGCTGCGCGGCCGGGTCCTCGGCGTCACCCAGACGCTCGGGGTCACCGCCTACGCGGCCGGCTCCTTCGTCCTGCCGCTCGTCGCCGGCCTCACCAGCACCGCCTCCGTCCTGATCGGCTCCGGCGTCGCGGTCGTGGCGGCCGCGGTCGCCGGCACGGCGCTCCTGGGGCGGGCGGGGAGCGCCCCGGTCGCGGCCGACCCCGCGGCGCCACGCTTCGTCGCCCTGTCGATCCTGGCCGGCCTCCCGCCGTCACGGCTGGAGACGGCCGCCGCCCGCCTGGTCCCGGTCGGCGTCTCGGCCGGGGAGACGATCTTCCGCCAGGGCGACCGGGCCGATCGCTTCTACTTCATCGATCGGGGCTCCTTCGCGGTCACCGAGGAAGCCGGTTCCGGCGAGCCGCCGCGCTTCCTGCGCGAGCTCGGCCCGGACGGCTTCTTCGGGGAGATCGGCCTCCTCACCGGCCGCCCTCGCTCGGCGACGGTGGCGGCGACGACCGACGGGCGGCTGCTCGCTCTCGACGGGGCCGCGTTCCTGGAGCTGGTCGGGCCGGGGTCGGCGCTCGGGGCGCGCTTCCTCGACCTCTACCGCGGCCCCTACCAGCCCGTCTCGGGGTCGGCGTAGACGGCCTCGCCCTCGCTCAGCGTCAGCAGGACCCGGGCGTCGCCGATCGGCCCCGCGTCGGGCGCGAACAGGTCCCGGTCGAGGACGACCAGGTCGGCCAGCTTGCCCGGCTCGATCGAGCCGGTCTCGTCGTCGAGATGGTTGACGTAAGCCGAGCCGATGGTGAACGCCGCCAGCGCGGCCGGCAGGTCGAGCCGCTCCTCGGGGAGGAACGGCGCCTCGTGTCGCGCATCCGGCCGGACCCGGTTGACCGCCACCTCCATCTCGAGGAGCGGGTCGGCGGTCGAGACGGTCCAGTCGCTGCCGAACGCGAGCACCGCCCCGGCGCGCCGCAGGCTGGCGAAGGGGTAGAGCCAGCGTGACCGCTCGGGGCCCAGGAAGGGGAGCGTCAGGTCGCGGATGTAGCCCGACTCGACCGCCCAGAAGGGCTGCGCGTTGGCGACGACGCCGAGGGCGCGGAAGCGCGGGATGTCCGCCGGGTCGATCAGCTGGATATGGGCGATGTGGTGGCGGTGGTCGGCCAGGCCGTTCGCCCGCTGCGCCGCCTCGAAGGCGTCGAGCGCCTCGCGCACCGCCCGGTCGCCGATGGCGTGGATGTGAACCTGGAAGCCCTCGCGGTCGAGCCGCGTCACGTGGCGCTTCAGCGCCTCCGCCTCGACCATCCCGATCCCGCGGTTCTCCGTCCGCCGCCCCTCGGTGTCGAGGTACGGCTCGAGCAGGCCGGCCGTGAAGTTCTCCATGACGCCGTCCTGCATGATCTTCACGGTCCCGCAGCGGAGGTGCCCGACCGACCCCTCCTCCCGCCGCTCGATGAGCTCCTCGACCTGCTCCTCGCCTCGGTCGCGTTCCCACCAGAGCGCCCCCACGACGCGCGCCGTCAGCTGTCCGCGCTCCGCCAGCGCGCGGTAGACCCGCTGCGTCTCGGGCGTCACCCAGGCGTCCTGCCAGGCGGTGATGCCGAGCGCGTGGAGGTGGGCCTGGGCGGCCAGGACCGCCTCCTCCCATTCCTCCTCGGTCGTCGCCGGGAGGATGAGCTCCACGAGCGCCATCGCCCCTTCCTGGAGCGTCCCCGTGGGTTCGCCGCCGGCGTCGCGCTCGATCCGGCCGTCGGGCGGATCGGCCGTCTCGCGCGTCACCCCGGCGATCGCCAGCGCCTGCGAGTTGACCCAGGCCCCGTGGCCGTCGCGGTTCTTCAAGAAGACCGGCCGGTCGGGGACGAGCGCGTCGAGGATCGCCTTCTCGGGCGTCCCGCCGGGGAAAGCGTCCATCGACCAGCCGCCGCCGACGATCCAGTCGCTGTCGGGATGCTCCTCGGCGTACCGGGCGATGACGCGGACGTAGCTCTCGCGGTCGAAGACGCCGTGCAGGTCGCAGCGGATGCTGTAGAGGCCGCCCATCGGCGGGTGGACGTGCGCGTCCTGGAAGCCGGGGACGACCATCCGGCCGGGCAGCTCGAGGACGCGCGTGCGGCGACCGGCGAACGGTCGGATCTCCGCCTCCGAGCCGACCGCCACGATCCGGCCCGAGCGGACGGCGACCGCGCCCGCCCAGCTGCGGACGGCGTCCGCCGTGTAGACGGCGGCGCCGGTCAGCACCAGGTCGGCGGGGACGGTGCGGCCGGTGCTGCTTCTCACGTGGCGAAGCCTAGCAACCCTGCGCCGCCCCGACCGGCCCGTTCCGCGTGCGCTCCGAAACAAGTCGATGTCAGGCGACTTGTTCCCGAGCGGGCTTGACCAGGGGCGCTCCCCCTCCGTGGGGGGCCCGCCGGCCCCGCGAGCGTCAGGCGTCCGCTTCCGACTCGCCCGCTTTCGGCTCGCCCGCTTCCGGCTCGCCCGCTTCCGACTCGCCCGCTTCCGACTCGCCCGCTTTCGGCTCGTCCGCTTCCTGCTCGTCCGGGCAGCGGTGGCCGAAGGCCGAGAACCCAGGAACGTACCAGGCCTGCCGATCCGGCTCGTCCCAGTACCAGGCGCTGAGCCGGCGCCCCTTCAGCGACTCGCCACACCGGGCGCAGCGGTTCCAGTCGTCGCAGCGGCAGTGGACGCGGAGGACCGCGGTCGGCGACGGCTCATCGCCTCGCCGGTCGAGCATCTCCCCGGCGAGTTCGCCGCAGGTGGGGCAGCGCGCAAGACCGCACGGCGTCCCGTCCGGGTCGGTGCCGTCGAGGTGAGCCAGGTCGCGGGCCGTCGCCGGGCGCCCGTGATCGAGCCCATCGCCCACGATGTACCCTCCGCCGAGGCCGGCCGTCTGCGCCTCGATCCACGCCGTCAGCGCCGCCGCCCGCCGGCGAAGCTCGACCGACTCGGCCGGCTCCTCGGCTAGCCGGAGCTTGCCGCTGATGAGCAACCCCCCCGCGGGGACGTCGCGGCTCGGCGTCTCGGCCCCATGGACGTCGACGTAGACGGAGCGTCGCCGCCCGAGAACGAGGCAGGTCTCGAGCCGATTCGCCAGCGCCTGCCGGCGCGCGATCGCGCGGATCTCCTCGACCCGTCGGTCAGCCGGCAGGAGCGCGATGTGCCGCAGGGCGATGTGGCCGATCCGCGTCACCAGGTACGGAAAGCCGTCGAAGAGAGGCAGCAGCCGGGCGAGCGACCGACTCCGCTTCGTGCGCAGCCCGTGGCGCAGCCGGTGGGTCCGGCTCCATTTGTGCGGGGACATCCCTCGTCCTCCTATCGGACCTGGCAGGAGCACCGTTCCGCCGTGAGGGGCGGCGGTCGGTTGCTGCGCTGTCATCGAGCCAGGGCTCTCGAGCGCTCTTGATAGGGGCGCCACTGCCGGCCCAGCCGGCGGGGCGCTGACGGGTCGATCGTAGCACCGCCCGCGGGTCCCCGCACCCGGCAGCACCGCGGCGTTCCGTCAGGACCCGGCGACCTCGACGAAGACCGGCGTCGCGTCGAGCTCGAGCGTGAGCACGCCCCCGACCGACTCGACCCGCTCGGTCGTCGGCCCGCCAGCGTCGCCAACGGTCGGCGTTCGCGCCAGCGTGGCGACCTGGGAATCGAACGGCAGCTCGACCGTCACGCTCGGGAGCGCCTCGCCGGGGAGCCGCAACCGACCGTCGTCGTACCAGAGGACCCAGAGGGGGCCGCCCGAGGCGCGGTCGAAACGGTAGGCCCACACGCCGGGCCCGAGGTCGAGACGCGCCGCCCGACCCGGCGACAGGCCCGTCAGCTGCCGGTTGGCCAGCGCCAGCGCCTCGAACCCCGGCCGTACCTCGCCCGCCTCGTGGATCCGGTTGAACGCCGCGCCCCCGTAGGGGAGCCGCACCCCGCCGCCGTGCCGCAGCGTCAGCCGCGTGTCGGTCAGGCCCATGTAGTTCGCCGTGCCGTAGGCGCGGACGCTGAACGGCCAGTCCTCCTGGTTGCCGAGGTTGATCCCGGCCAGGCCCTCCCCGGCCGCTGCGACCGCCTTCCGGACGACGCCCCGCGCCAGCTCCGCGCGCAGCCACGCGACCGCCGCCTCGCGCCCCGCCGCCGACGCGCTCCGATCGCCGACCGCCTCGAGCGCGGCGATGACCGCGTCCCGCTGCTCGACGGCGGCCGGGGCGAAGACACGCGGCGCCACGATCCCGAAGGGGTCACCGAACCCCACCAGGACGCTCATGCTGAACGCGTCGCCGACCCAGATCGGCCGCTCGCAGCCGAGCCGCCGCCCGGTCTCGCGCAGCCACTCGGCCGTGGCGGGGATCTCCGTGTAGTCGCCCAGGCTGTGGAAGTCGACGACGTCGTACGCGTCGCAGGCGGCGAGGATCGCCTCGATCTCGGCCCGACTCTTGCGGAACGAGGGCGTCGTCGCCCAGCGCCGCTCGACCTCGGCCGAGCCGGCCGCCGGGCCGGCGTCGAAGACGTCGATCGCCAGGATCGCCACGAGCAGGATCCGCGCCTGCGGGTCGGCCGCGCGGATGGCGGGCGCGGCGAGGCGCAGCAGGCGGATGTAATCGTCTGCCGAGCCCGGCCAGAAGCCGGTGAACTCGCGCTCGACGCCCCACTCGTGGATCCCTGCGAGCAGCCCCGGTGCGTCGTCGGTGCCGTCGCCGTCGTAGCGCTCCACGACCGCCGTCACGAATCGGACGTAGTCGTCGAGGAACTCATCCTTCGGGAAGTGGTCGCCCCGGTCGAGCCCCTTCGGCGGGCGACGTGACGCCCACGGCGACTCCGCGGACAGGAGGACCTGGAGGTGTGTCAGGCCGGCCGACTGGTACTCCTCGACGAGCGCGTCGAAGGGACGCCACTCGTAGCGGCCCCGCTCGGGCTCGATGTTCCCCCAGACCGTGAACTCGAGCGCCGGCTTGGCCGCGCTGAGGCCGGCGCCTTCGCGTCCGTACGTTTCGCCGAGGCCGGCGACGCCGTACTCGATCGCGAGCGTGAAGGCATCCGACCCGCCCGGTGTGGCTGGCCCACCCGGTGTGGCGCTCGGCCCGCCCGACGCGCTGGCTGCCGGCGGGTTCGTGGGCGGCGGCGGCACCGACGGAGGCCCCGGCGGCTCGTATCGCGCGCACGACGCGACGAGGAGCGCGGCGATGCTGAGCACGGCCACGACGGGGCGCACGGCCATGCCGGCATGATAGGGGCCTTCGCTCGGCGCGCCCCGGCCCACCCCGCGCGCCCCGCCCCGCCCCGCCCCGCCCTGCCCCGCCCTGCCCCGCCCTGCCCTCACGCGCGCTCTGAGACAAGTCCAGTGACGCGACTACCGTGCGCTCAAGGCGCCACGCGTCGCGTCCGGCCTCGCGTCGCCCGCCGGGACACGGCCACCTGGGCCACGCGCTGGTACGAGAGCCCCAGCAATCGGCCCGCGTCGCGCACTGTCAGGCCCCGCTCCAGCAGCACCTGCGCCAGCCGGTCCGTCGCGTCCACGGCCGCCCTCTCCATCCGTTCGACCTCCTGGCGCAGAGCCCGTACCTCCTCCAGGCGCGCCTCGATCTCGGGCGGCAGACTAGGGAGGATCTCGACATCGAAGGCGCGCGGGAGCGTGCCCAGGAACGCCGCGATCGCGTCGCTGACCGCGCCTTCGGCCAGGTCGAGCCGGCGCGCCTGTGTGAAGACGCCCGGCAGCTCGAGGACGTGCAGCGCCCACCAGTCCCCGCTGCGCTCGGCGATCGCCCTGTAGGTCGGTCGCGCGAAGTCCACCCGCGCGAGGTCCGCCCACGCGAAGTCCGCCCGCGCGACGTGCGCTCGTCCGGCCCCGGGGTCGCTTCGCGCGGACCCGAGGTCGCTTCGCGCGGCCTGCGTCCGCCAGCCCTCCCTCAGCGCCGGCTCGACGTAGGCCCGGATCCGGAGCGCGGCCTGCTCGTCGATCTCTCGCCGCCTGGGAATGACGACGCGCAGGCGACCGCAACGCCACACCTCGTGCCGGACGCCCCGCCGCTCCGGCACGAAGACGACACCGCTCGCGCTGGCCGCCTGGCTGATCCTCCAGATGAACGCAGCTCGCTTCACCGGCGCCGGAGTCTAGTCGGCACGACTTACCAGCGGCTCCACGCGAATCAAGTCAAGCGGCTGGACTGACCTCGGAGCGCCTGGCGGGAGGAGGAGGCCGCCTGGCGGGAGGAGGAGGCCGCCTGGCGGGAGGAGGAGGCAACCTGGTGGGAGGAGGAGGCCGGCTCGAGGGGCCCCGGCCCGTAGTGGACACCGGCTGCCCGCGGACATCGCGACTCGAGCAGCCGGGTGCGTGGGCGGCCCACCCACCGCAACGGCGGGGCGGTAGGCTTGCGTGCGCAAGCCATCCACGAGGAGCCCGGAGCCATGAGCGAGACCGCCGTCCCGAGCCACGCCCAGGTCGTCGTCGTCGGGGGCGGCATCGTGGGCACCAGCGTGGCCTACCACCTGACGAAGCGCGGCTGGCGCGACGTCGTCCTCTGCGAGCGCAAGCAGCTGACGAGCGGCACCACCTGGCACGCGGCGGGGCTCCTGACCAAGCTGCGTGCCACCTACAACATGAGCATGCTGGCGAAGTACTCCGCCGAGCTCCTCGCGGAGGTCGAGGCGCTCACCGGGAAGGGGACCGGCTACCGGCGGACCGGCTCGATCCTCGTGGCCCGCACGCCGGGCCGCTGGGAGGAGGTCAAGCGGGGGATCAGCATGGCCCGCATCTGCGGCTTCGAGGTCCACATCATCGACGCGGCCGAGGCGAAGCGCCTCTGGCCGCTGATGGACGAATCGGACATGGTCGGCGCCGCCTACCTGCCGGAGGACGGCGTCGCCAACCCCACGGACGTGACGCAGGCGCTCGCCGCGGCGGCCCGACTCGGCGGCGCGAAGATCTTCGAGAGCACGAAGGTCACGAAGGTCCACCAGGCCGGCGGCCGCGTCACCGGCGTCTCGACCGACCGTGGCGACATCGCGGCCGAATACGTCGTCAACGCGACCGGCATGTGGGCGCACGCCCTGGGCCGGCAGAACGGCGTCAACATCCCGCTCCACGCCGCCGAGCACTTCTACGTCATCACCGAGCCGGTCCCCGGGCTCACCCCCGACCTTCCCGTCCTGCGCTGCCCGGACGACACGGCCTACATCCGCGAGGAGACCGGCAAGTTGATGGTCGGCTTCTTCGAGCCGGGCGCCAAGCCGTGGGGCCACGACGGGATCCCCGAGGACGCCGCCTTCCTGCGTCTCCCCGAGGACTGGGACCACCTGGCGCCCTACCTCGCGCTCGCCGCCCGCCGCCTCCCGATCCTGCGCGACATCGGGATCCAGCTCTTCTTCAACGGCCCCGAGTCGTTCACCCCGGACGACCGCTACATCCTCGGCGAGGCGCCCGAGCTGGAGCACTACTTCGTGGCCGCCGGCTTCAACTCGGTCGGCTTCCAGTCGGGTGGGGGAGCCGGTCGGGTGACGGCCGACTGGATCGTCGACGGCCATCCGCCGATCGACCTCTCGGAGGTCGACATCCGCCGCTTCGCCCCCTTCCAGGGGAACCGCCGCTACCTCAGGGAGCGGACGACCGAGGTGCTCGGGCTCCTCTACGACATGCACTGGCCCTACCGCCAGGTCGAGACGTCGCGCGGCGTGCGGAAGAGCGTCCTCCACGACCGACTGGCGGCGCGGGGCGCCTGCTTCGGCGAGCTGGCCGGCTGGGAGCGGGCCAACTGGTACGCCCCGCCGGGGGTCGAGCCGAGGTACGAGTACTCCTACTTCCGCCAGAACTGGTTCCCCCACTCGGCCGAGGAGCACCGCGCGGTGCGCGAGGGTGTCGGCCTCTTCGACCAGACCGCCTTCGCCAGGTTCCTCCTCCAGGGCCGCGACGCCGAGGCGGTCCTCAGCCGGGTCTGCGCCAACGACGTCCGCGTGCCGGCGGGGAAGGTC
>MGMJ01000100.1:34317-34588 GCA_001794945.1 Chloroflexi bacterium GWC2_73_18 | reverse complement strand
CCATCGGAAGGAATCGGCTGGACCGACTCGAGCGCCAGCCCGAGCTGGTCGCGCCAGAAGGCGAGCGCGTCGTCGAGGTCGCGGACGACGAGCGCCACGTGATGGACCCGTCCGAACTGGTGCTGCCGAGCGAACGAGGCGGCGCTCATCGGTCCTCCACTTCGGGCGCTGAAGGGCACCCATTGTGGCAGGAGGGGCCGTCAGGACGCGACGGTGAACTTCGTGACCTGCGTCTGCGCGACGATGAACTTGCCGAGCTCGGTGACGCGGA
>MGMJ01000100.1:33694-34232 GCA_001794945.1 Chloroflexi bacterium GWC2_73_18 | reverse complement strand
GATCGGTGAGCCCTCGAGGTAGCTCGGGGTCGGGTCGCTCTCCGAGTAGACAAGCTTGTAGTAGCTGAAACATGCTGTCGCCCCACCGAAGGGGGCCCAGGCGAAATCGAGCGCGCCGGCGCTGCCGCTCGCCGAGAGCGTGCCCAGGTTCTTCGGATCGGGGCTCTTGGCCACCACCGACCTGATCGCGCTGGACGCGACGACCCCGTCCTCGGCATCGAAGGCCATCGCCCGGTAGTAGTAGGCCGTGCCCGCGGTCAAACCGGTGTCGACGGCGCTCGTCACCATGACGTCCGTGGTGTAGGTGCCGCCCGGGTCGACCGACCCACCCTGCGGCGGGTAGGCGAGCGGGATCGAGGCCGACGTGTTCCGCAACGTGGTGTAGTGGTTGAAGCGGTCGCCGCTGTACTTCGACCAGTCGAGAACGATGCCGCCCGGGCAGGCCGTGACGGTCAGGCCGAGCGAGCCGATCGCCGGCGTCGGCGTCGGCGTGGGCTTCGGGGTGGCGGTCGGCCTCGGCGTCGTCTTCGGGGTCGTG
>MGMJ01000100.1:27723-33569 GCA_001794945.1 Chloroflexi bacterium GWC2_73_18 | reverse complement strand
AGCCCGAGCGCCCGGTCGAGGGCGGCGTTGCGCGCCAGCCAGGCGTCGAACAGGTCGACGGCGGCGAGTGGCCCGGTGGCGAAGTCCGGCGTCGCCGGGCCGCCGCCGAGCACGGCGGTCGCGCCACGCCCTTCGTCGACGGTCGCCCGGAGGCCGGGACCGCTGGCGGTGACCGCGTGCTGGAGCGCCAGCAGGCGGACCCGCTCGGAACGGCCCGACGGAGCGGTGCGATCGATGTCGAAGGCCGTCCCCAGCGCGATCCAGGTGATCGGTCCGGTCACCACCTCGTACGGGTCGCCCGGCACGACGCGGTGGTAGGCCCGCCCGGCGAGCTGCTCGACGACGACCCCGCCGTCGAGACGCTCCACGCGCAGGGTGGCGCCACCGGCCAGGCGCACGTAGCCGCCGTCGAGGCGGAGGGTCGCCCCGCCGTCGGCGGCGACGCTCACCTGGTCGCCCGGCCGGAGCTCCGTTCCGGCGGTCAGAAGACTGCCCGTCCCGTCGCGCAGGAGCGTGGCGGCGGTCGCCTCGGTCGCCAGCGCCTCGGCCGGCGCCGGGAAGATGAACCGCGAGCCGGTCACCGCGGCGACCACCAGCGCCGCCGCCACCCCCACGGCGACCCACGCCTTCCCGCCCATGAGCGAGGGGCGCCAGCGAAGCCGGCCGGCGAGCCGGGCCCGATCGAAGGCGATCACGCGAGGACCGCGCAGCTCGGCCGGCTCGACCGCCTCGGTCCGCTCCACGGCCTCGGTGCGTTCCGCGGCCTCCGTCCGTTCGACGGCCTCCCGTTCGACGGCCTCGGTCCGCTCCACGGCGGACGCGGCGGGGTAACGGCTCACCAGCCGGTGGCGGAGCGCCGCGGCGAAGATCGGGGCGGGCCGGTCCGCCTCGCGCCGCGCCGCCCGGGCGCGTACGCCGGCGCCGGCCAGGTCGGTCTCCAGGCGTT
The DNA here is from genome assembly GCA_001794945.1 of Chloroflexi bacterium GWC2_73_18. Lineage (GTDB taxonomy): Bacteria > Chloroflexota > Limnocylindria > Limnocylindrales > CSP1-4 > GWC2-73-18. The sequence goes on along the minus strand of MGMJ01000100.1, from coordinate 32,623 downwards.
CGACTTCGAGCGCGTCGTCAGGCCGCATCGGTCGTCTCCTGCATCAGGGCGCCCCGCAGGGCGCGCAGCGCGCGGTGGAGCTTCACGGCGAACGTCCTGCGTGAACAGCCGAGTACCCCGCACAGCTCGTCGACGTCGAGGTCGTCGAAGAACCTGAGGACGAGCACCCGGCGATGAGCTTCGGGGAGCCGCACCAGCGCCCGACGCAGCTCGTCGCGCTCCAGCGCCGCGGCGAAAGCGTCGGCCGCCGTGTCCGGCGGGTCGGCGGCCAGCGGTCCGTGGCCGTCCCGCTCGCCCGGATCGGCTCCGTCCCCCAGCGGGACCAGGCGGCGCCGGCGGCGGGCGTGGTCCACCACCGCGTTGGCGGCGACCCGGTAGAGCCAGCCGCCGAACGAATCGTTGCGGAAGTCGTCGCGGCGGACCGCCTCGAGCGCACGCTCGAAGGTCGTGGCGGTCAGGTCCTCGGACACGCTGCGCTCCCCGACCCGTCGCGCGATGAAGCCGTGGATCCGCGGCAGGTAGAAGTCGTAGAGCTCGCCGAAGGCGGCGCCGTCACGACGGGCGCGGGCCACCAGGGCCCGCTCCCGGTCGGGCGACATCCGGCTGAGATCGGTCGCATGCTGCATCGAGGTCCCGACGCTACGCGGGGGTGCCGGGTGTGGCAATCGCCCGACGGTACCGGTGGGTACCGGACCGACCGTTGCCACTCCCGGCACTCGCCACGCGCATCCGGGGCGTCTCGGTGGGGCTACTCGGCGACCGCGGCGACCGCGGCCGTCTGGCCGAGAATCACCTTCTGGCCGTTGAGGTAGCCGAGGGAGAGGACGCGGTAGTACCACTTCTCGCCGGCCGACACGTTCGTGTCGGTGTAGGTGGTGGCGCCCGCGTTCTCGACGAAGGCGACGATCTCGGTCCCCGCGTTGAGGGGGTAGAGCGGGTTCTCGTTCGTCTGCGAGCGGACGATCTTGTAGCCGACGAAGCCGTCGGTCCCGCACTTCTCCCAGTGGAGGGTGATGCCGTCGGGACCGGTCGTCACCTCGATCCAGAGCGCGTAGGGCTCCGGAGCGGGGGTCGGGTCGGCGGCCGGCACGACGATGGAGCGGACAGCGCTGTGAGCCAGCGTCCGGTAGCCGCTCTCGGTGTGGCGGACGGCGAAGACCTCGTAGTAGAGCTTCTTCCCCGCCGGCGCCTCCCAGTCGACCATCGTGGTCTGCGACCGGTCGGAGATGGCGGCGATCAGCGTGTCGAAGTCGCCGGTCGGCCAGGAGACCTTGCCGTCCTTCGAGCGGACGACCTTGTAGTAGTCGAAACCGTCGCCCTTGTAGGCGCTCCAGTCGAGGTACGGGCGGCCCTCCTTGAGGGTGACCGTCAGATCGAGGGCCGACGTGTCCGGCTTTGGCGTCGGCTCGGGCTTGGGGGTCGGCTCGGCGGTCGGCTCGGGCTCCGGCTCGAGCGCGATCTCGCCGACCGGCGTGGCGCCCAGGACCGGGTAGCCATCTTCCGAGTGCCCCACGGCGAAGACGCGGTAGAAGAGCGTCTCGCCGCGCGGCGCGTCGGTGTCGTAGGTGGCGGTGACGTCGCGGTCGCCGACGACGGCGACGAGCACGTCGTCCTCGCCGAGCGGCCAGGAGACCGCCTCGTCGGCGGAGCGGACGACCTTGTAGTACCCGAAGCCGTCGCCTTCGAAGGCGCTCCAGCGGACCTTCACCTTGCCGTCGACCGGGTCGAGCATGAGCGACATCCCCACCGGTTCGGGGGCGATCGTCGGCTCGGCCGTCTCGTCCGCCGGCGGCTCGATGTCGTGGAGGGCGGTCGGCGCCGCGACCGCCGGGTCGCTGCCGGGACCCGAGGGCCGGGCCGGCTGGATCGCCGCGGCCCCGAGGGCGATGGCGGCGACGAGGAAGATGCTGCCAGCGGCCGACGGGATGGCCGCCGGGAGGCGCATGCCGAACCGGCGCGCGCCGCTCCGCCTCACGTCGGCGAGCTGCGGCCGCGGCGCGTCCTCGGCGCCGGCGTCCGGCTCTTCGTGCATCGTGTCGGTGAAGGCGTGCCTGCGGTAGCGATCCATGTCTTCGTCTCCCGAGATGAGCCCGGCTGGCCGCGCGTCCCCTGAACGGCGCACGGTCCGGTGGAGACAGAACGGGGCGGCGGCACGCGGATTACCGCGAACGGCCTCGGGCGGGCCAGATTCGGGAGAGCGGGGCGTTGGGGTGCGGTCCGTGGCGGTGCCGGCCGTCACCACGCGATCGCAGCGATACGGCGACGCAGCGCCAGCGAGGCAGCGCAACCGCTACGGCACCGCCGGTAGCGGCCCGGCCCAGACCGCCGGACGCGACACGTCGGCCGTGCCGACCGAGCCGATGGCGACGAGGCCGGCGGGCCCGACAGCCGCGCGGGTCATCGTCCCCCGATCGAACGCGTCGGTGTCGGGCGCCCGCCGCCAGGTGAGCCCATCGGCGGAGGTCCACATGGCCGCCCTGGTGAAGTCGCCGTCGACGACGCTCCCTACCGCGAAGAGGAGGCCGCCGCTCGCCAGGACGCCGTTCAGCGTGGCGCCCTCGAACGCGTCGGCATCCCGGGCGCGCGTCCACGAGCGGCCGTCCGTCGACACCCATGCGGCGGCCGAGGACGACTCACCGGTCAGCTCGTCCCGGTGCCCCTCCGAGCCGACGGCCACGAAGCCTCCCGACCAGGCCGCGACCGCCGCGAACGCCGCCTCCTCCAGCTCGGGCGCCGACGGGACGACCGCCCAGGCCGTCCCATCGGTGGACGTCCACAGGAGAACGTGTACTACCCCGCAGACGTCGACGCAGTCGTTCCCCCAGGCCACGAGGCCCTGCCCGCCCGCGGCCACGCCCTGGGGGAGACCCTCCGCCCCGGGGAGGTCGGGGACCCTGGTCCAGGCGAGCCCGTCGCGCGAGAGCAGGGCGACCAGGCCCAGACAGACCGTCTCGAGCGCGCGGCAGCCGACCGCCACGAACCGCTCGCTCGTCGCGGACGCGCCGGTCACGATGATTCCCCCGAGACCCGCCTGCGGGTCGGCCGGCCGCCACTCCTGGCCGTCCGCCGAGAGCCACGGGCTGGCGCTCCAGGCGCCGGTCTCCGCATCCCTGACGCTCCCGATCGCGACGACGCCCGAAGGTCCGGCGGCGAGGCTCCCGGGCCCCGCGAGCCAGCTGGTGAAACCGAGCGGGACGGCCAGTTGACTCCACGAAAGACCGTCGGGCGAGACGAAGAGAGCGACCGCCGGCTCGCCAGCGGGGGGCTGGACGGCACCGATCGCCACGAGTCCGGGCCCGCCCGCCACGATCCCGCTAAGGGTCGCTCTCCCGAGCGCGGCCTGGCCGGTCGCGACGCTCCAGTCGGTGAGTGGCGAGACGTCTGCCGAGGGTGTCGCCGGCTCGCTCGTGGCGGTCGGCGGGGCGCTCGGCGTGCCGACCGACGGCGACTCACCGGGCGTCGCGGCACACGCCGACGCGATGAGGCCGAGCGCCAGCGCAGCGCCCCAGGCGTGGGAGCGGGCTGTGGCCGTTCCGTTCATCGGTGCCGGGCAGTCTCACTGCCGACTGTCATCGTTCCGTCTTTCCGCCCGTTCGACGCCGCTGTCCGGTCACACCGTGATCAGCTCGCGGTGCTCGCCCCAGGCGGCTCGGAGCCGGTCGCTGATCTCGCCCAGCGTCGCCCCGGCACGGACCGCCTCGATGATGGCGGGCAGGAGGTTCTCCTCCCCCCGGGCGACCTCCTCGAGATGGGTCACGGCGTCCTGCCAGGCGCCGGGGTCGCGGGCCGCGCGGACGTGGCGCAGCCCCTCGATCTGCCGCCGTTCGGCCTCCGGGTCGATGCGCAGGAGCGGCGGGATGGGCCCCTGCTCGTCGACGAAGCGGTTGCCCCCCACGACGATCCGCTCGCCCGCCTCGACCTCGCGCTGGGTCCGGTAGGCGGCCTCCTGGATGCGGCGCTGCTGGTACCCGGCGCCGATCGCCTCGAGCGTCCCGCCCAGCGCCTCGATCTCGTCGAGGTAGCCCTGGGCCGCCCGCTCCAGCTCCTGGGTGAGCGTCTCCACGAAGTAGCTGCCCGCCAGTGGATCGGGCGTCTCGGTGACGCCGGCCTCGTGGGCGAGGATCTGCTGGGTCCGCAGCGCCAGCCGCGCCGACGCCTCGGTGGGGAGCGCCAGTGCCTCGTCCCGGGCGTTGGTGTGGAGGCTCTGGGTGCCACCCAGGACGGCGGCGAGGGCCTGGATGGTGGTGCGCACCACGTTGTTGTCGATCGACCGCGCCGTCAGGCTCGAGCCGGCGGTCTGGACGTGGAAGCGGCACATCATCGAGCGCGGGTCCCGTGCCCCGAAGCGGTCACGCATGATGCGCGCCCACATCCGCCGCGCCGCGCGGAACTTGGCGACCTCCTCGAAGAGCTCGCTCCAGGCGGCGAAGAAGAAGCTGAGCCGCCCGGCGAAGCCGTCGACGTCGAGCCCTCGCCGGCGCGCCGCCTCGACGTAGGCGATCGCGTCGGCCAGGGTGAAGGCCAGCTCCTGGGCGGCCGTGGCGCCCGCCTCGCGCATGTGGTAGCCACTGATCGAGACGTTGTTCCAGCGCGGCATCTCTGCGGCGCAGAACTCGAAGAGGTCGGTCACCAGGCGCATCGACGGACCCGGCGGGTAGATGTAGGTGCCGCGCGCGATGTACTCCTTGAGGATGTCGTTCTGGACGGTGCCCGACAGCTTGCCCCGCGGGATCCCCCGCTTCTCGGCGGCGACGACGTAGAAGGCGAGCAGGATCGCCGCCGTGGCGTTGATCGTCATGGACGTGCTGATCCGCTCCAGCGGCAGGCCCTCGAGGAGCGTCTCCATGTCGGCCAGCGAGCCGATCGGGACGCCGACCCGCCCGACCTCCCCGGCGGCGAG
>MGMJ01000100.1:7654-27697 GCA_001794945.1 Chloroflexi bacterium GWC2_73_18 | reverse complement strand
GGGTCGGCAGGTCGAAGGCGACCGAGAGCCCCGTCTGGCCCTGCTCGAGCAGGAAGCGGAAGCGGCGGTTAGTCTCGGCCGCGGTGGCGAAGCCGGCGTACTGGCGCATCGTCCAGAGCCGGCCGCGGTACATCGTGGCCTGGACGCCCCTGGTGAAGGGGAACTCGCCGGGCCGGCCCAGGTCCCGCTCCTCGTCGAGGTCCGCGACATCGGCCTCGGCATAGAGGTCGGCGATCTCGATGTCGCTCGAGGTGCGGAAGACCTCCCGCCGCTCGGGGTTGCCCTCCAGCGCCCGGGCGCGGGTCGTCGCCCGCCAGCGCCGGCGGCCGGCGTCGGCGGCCCCGTGTTCCTCGGTCATGCCAGCTCCACCAGCGTGTCGCCCAGCTCCACCGTCCCGCCGGCGGCCACGGCGACACGGCTGATGGTACCCGGCCGCGGCGCGCGGACCGCGTTCTCCATCTTCATCGCCTCGAGCGAGACGAGCGCCCGGCCCGCCTCGACCTGCTCGCCGGCGGCGACGTGGACGGCCACGATGCGGCCGGGGATCGGCGCTCGGACGACGCCCGGGTGGTGAACGGCGGTGCCGGCCGCGGAACGCCGCGCCCGTTCGCGCAGGGCGGCCCGGGCGGCCGGCTCGACCGTGGCCACGAAACGCCAGCCATCGACCACGATCTCGAACCGCCGGACCCCCGACCATGAGGAGCCGGCCTCGCCCGCGGGAAGATCCGCGTACGTCAGCCGCCGCTGGTCGCCCTCGCCGTGGAGCGTCGCCCGACCGCCCTCGCCGACCTCGAGGCGCGCCCCGATCGGGCGGCCGTCCACGAGGGTGGGGCTCCCCTTCTTCGCCGGTCCCGACGGCGGCACCACGGTCACGACGAGTGGCTCGGCGTCCTCGATCGTGACGCGCACGGCACGCGGGTCGATCGAGCCGCTCACGGCCAGCGCTCCGCGGCCTCGCGCCGGCCCTCGGTGCGCCAGGGGGACGGGCCTGGCCCGTCGGGCCAGCCGCCCCGGGAAACGTCGGCCCCCGTCACCCCGACGGCACCACCGGCCACCAGCAGCGCCGCGGTCAGCGCCGCGATGCGGGCCGCCGCCTCGCGTCCGGGCGCCGGCCGCCAGGCCGCCTCCACGTGGCCGGTGTCCACCGCACCGGCCAGGAAGGCCGGGTCGCGCAGCAGGGCACGATGGAACGGGAGCGTCGTCTGGACGCCGCCGACCTCGAACTCGTCGACCGCCCGGCGCAGCCGACCGATCGCGCTCGGTCGATCCGGCGCCACCACCATCAGCTTGGCCACGAGCGAGTCGTACGCCGCCAGCACGGCCGACCCCTCCTCCACCCCGGCGTCCACGCGCACGCCGGGGCCGCCGGGCGGTCGCCAGCGGGTGATCCGGCCGGGCGTCGGGGCGAAGTCGCGCGCCGGGTCCTCGGCCCCGATGCGGACCTCGATGGCGTGCCGGTCGGGCGCGGTCGCCGTGGCGGCCGCGGCGCGCACCGCCGGCGAGAGCGTCGCGCCGGCCGCGATGCGCAGCTGCTCGTGGACCAGGTCGAGGCCGCTCACCAGCTCGGTCACGCCGTGCTCGACCTGGAGGCGCGTGTTCACCTCGAGGAACCAGGCGCGCCCGTCGGCGTCGAGCAGGAACTCCGCCGTGGCGGCGCTGCGCAGGCCGGTCGCCCGAGCGACGTCCACGGCCATGGCGTGGAGGTCCCGCCGGGCGCCGACGCCGAGACCCGGCGCCGGCGCCTCCTCCACGAGCTTCTGGTGGCGCCGCTGGATCGAGCAGTCGCGCTCGCCGAGAGCGACGACCGTGCCCTGCGCGTCCCCCAGGAGCTGCACCTCGACGTGCCGCGCGGGACGGATGACCCGTTCCAGGTAGACCGCGCCGTCGCCGAAGGCGGCGGCCGCCTCACGGGAGGCGGCCGCCAGCGCCTCCGGCAGCTCGCCAGCATCGGCGATGAGGCGCATGCCGCGTCCACCGCCACCCGCCGCCGCCTTGACGAGGAGCGGCCAGCCGATCCGCCCGGCCTCCTGGAGGAGCGCCTCGAGCGCGCCGGGGTCCTCAAGCGGTGCCGGGTCGAGGGTCCCGGGGACGACCGGCACGCCGGCGGCCCGGGCGACCCGCCGGGCCCGCAGCTTGTCGCCCAGCTCCTCGAGCGTGGCTGCTGAAGGGCCGACGAAGACGATGCCGGCCGTCTCGCAGGCGCGGGCGAACGCGGCGCGCTCGGAGAGGAAGCCGTAGCCGGGGTGGATCGCCTCGGCGCCGCTGGTTCGGGCCGCCTCGATGAGCGCCTCGATGCGCAGGTAGCTGGACGCCGGCGCGGCCGGTCCGATGGAGACGGCGAGATCGGCCAGGCGGACGTGCAGGGCGCCGGCGTCGGCCTCGCTGTGGACGGCGACGGCCTCGATGCCGAGCTCGTGGCAGGCCCGGATGATCCGCACCGCGATCTCCCCGCGGTTGGCGACGAGGACCCGGCGGAACGGCGGACTCACCGCGCGAGCCCGAGGCGGCGGCCCAGGGTCAGCAACCGCTCGCCGGCCGCGTCGATCGTGTCGAGGCGCTTGGCAAAGGCGAAGCGGGCCAGGTGCGCCCCCGGCTCCGGGTGGCTGAAGAACGAGGAGCCCGGGACCGCCGCAACGCCGTGCTCGACGGCCAGGGCCCGGCAGAAGGCGACGTCGTCGGCAAGCCCAAGCCCGTCGCGGTGGCGGGAGATGTCCGCCATGACGTAGTAAGCGCCCCTGGGCGGCGCCGCGTCGAAGGCGGCGGCACGGAGCGTCGCCATGATCCGATCGCGGCGCTCGCGGTACTCGGCTCGCACGCGCTCATAGAACGACTCCGGCAGCCCGAGGGCGACGACCCCGGCCGCTTGCAGCGGCGTCGGGGCCGCCACGCTGAGGAAGTCGTGGACCTTGCGCAGCGCGTCGGTGAGCGGCGGCGCGGCGATCGCCCAGCCGACCCGCCAGCCGGTCACCGAGTAGGTCTTGGAGAGGGCGCTGATGGTGACGGTCCGTTGGCCCATCCCGGGTTGCAGGGCGAGGAAGCGGTGAGACGCGCCGTCGTAGGTGATCCGCTCGTAGATCTCGTCGGTGAAGGCGAGCAGGTCGTGTTCGACGCAGAGCCGCGCGATGGTCGCCAGCTCCTCGGCGTCGAAGACCTTGCCGGTCGGGTTGTGGGGCGTGTTGAGGATGATCGCGCGCGTGCGCGGGGTGACCGCCGCCCGGAGCTCGTCGGGGTCGAAGCGCCAGTCGGGCGGGTGGAGGGTGACGGCGCGGACCGAGCTCTCGGCCAGGATCGCGTCCGGCCCGTAGTTCTCGTAGAGCGGCTCGAAGAGGATCACCTCGCTGCCGCGATCGACCAGCGCGAGGAAGGCCGAGGCCATCGCCTCGGTCGAACCGCAGGTGATGGTGATCTCGCTCTCCGGGTCGAGCTCCGGCCAGCCGTCCTGCCGGTACCGCGCGGCGACCGCCGCGCGCAGGTCGCGCGCGCCCCAGGTGATGGAGTACTGGTTGCGGTCGGCCGCGATCGCCTCGATCGCCGCCGCCTTCAGTTCGTCCGGGGCGGGGAAGTCGGGAAAGCCCTGCGCGAGGTTGACGGCGCCGTGCGTGTCGGCCAGGCGTGTCATCTCGCGAATCACCGACTCGGTGAAGCCGGCGATGCGGTCGGCACCGTCGCGGGCGCTCATCCTCTTCTCCCCTCCCCCGTCTTTGCGCAAAGACGGCGGCGACGCGCGCGGGCGGCGTGACGTCTCACAGCGGGATGTTGCCGTGCTTGCGCGGCGGGTTGCGATCGCGTTTGTCGGCCAGGAACTCGAGCGCGCGGATGAGCCGGTCGCGCGTCTCGCGCGGCTCGATGACATCGTCGACGTATCCACGCGCTGCGGCGATGTAGGGGTTAGCGAAACGCTCCTCGTAGCCGCTCACCAGGCGCGCCCGCTCGGTGACCGGATCGGCGGCCGCGGCGATCTCGTCCCGGAAGACGATGTTCACCGCGCCCTCGATGCCCATCACCGCGATCTCGGCCGTCGGCCAGGCGAAGTTGAAGTCGCCGCGCACGTGTTTCGAGCTCATGACGTCGTACGCGCCGCCATACGCCTTGCGGGTGATCACCGTCACCTTCGGCACCGTGGCCTCGCAGTAGGCGTACAGGAGCTTCGCGCCGTGGCGGATGATCCCGCCGTGCTCCTGCGCGACACCGGGCAGGAAGCCGGGGACATCGACGAAGGTCAGCAGCGGCACGTTGAAGCAGTCGCAGGTGCGGACGAAGCGGGCCGCCTTGTCGGATGCGTTGATGTCCAGCACGCCGGCGAGCACCGACGGCTGCTGTGCCACGATGCCGACGCTGCGCCCGCCCACCCGCGCAAGACCGGTGATGATGTTGGCGGCCCAGCCCGGCTGCAGCTCGAGGAACGAATCGGCGTCGACGATCCGCACGATCACGTCGTGCATGTCGTACGGCTGGTTCGGTTCGTCGGGGACGATCGCGTCGAGCGACGCGGCATCGCCGGCCGGGTCACGCGCCGGGAGGCGTGGCGCTTCGCCGAGGTTGTTCTGCGGCAGGTGGGAGAGGAGGCGGCGTACCGCGGCAAGCGCATCCGCTTCGTCCGGAGCGGCGAGATGCGCGACGCCGGAAACCGTGGTATGCACCGCCGCCCCGCCGAGATGCTCGCGATCGACCGTCTCGTGGGTGACCGCCTTCACGACCTCCGGCCCCGTCACGAACATGTAGCTCGTGCCCTCCACCATGATGGTGAAGTCGGTGATCGCCGGTGAGTAGACGGCGCCCCCGGCGCAGGGACCCATGATCACCGAGATCTGGGGCACGACCCCGCTGGCCAGGGTGTTGCGCAGGAAGATGTCGGCGTAGCCGCCCAGCGAGACGACGCCTTCCTGGATCCGTGCGCCGCCGGAATCGTTGAGCCCGATGACCGGTACGCCGTTCTTCATGGCCAGGTCCATCACCTTGCAGATCTTCTCGGCGTGCGCCTCGGAGAGTGAACCGCCGAAGACGGTGAAGTCCTGGCTGAACACGACGACCGGCCGTCCGTCGATGGCGCCGTGCCCGGTCACGACCCCGTCGCCGAGGTAGACCTCCTCGGCCAGGCCGAAGTCGGAAGCACGGTGGGTCACGAAGGTGTCCAGCTCGACGAAGCTGCCCGGGTCGAGCAGGAGGTCGAGTCGCTCGCGGGCGGTCAACTTGCCTCGTGCATGCTGCTGCTGGACGCGCGCCTCGCCTCCACCAAGACGTGCCTCGTCCCGCATCCGCCGCAGGCGCTCGACGCGATCCTCGGGTTTCGCCACTCCTGCCTCCCGTCTTTGTGCAAAGACGGGACCATTCTAGCCATCCCGCCCGGTTCGGCTGGCTTCGCCGCTCTCGACAGATATCCACAGATTCGGTGAACAACTCCGGGGTGCCTGTGGATAACCCTGTGGCGCCGATCCGTCTGCTGCGGTAGACTCGCGGCCCGCGCACGGCACGGCGAGCCCGCCGATCGGACCGCGCCCAGGCTGAAGGTCAAGGTGGTGCCCCAGTGGCGAACGTGATCGCGATCGCGAACCAGAAGGGTGGCGTCGGCAAGACCACGACGGCGATCAACCTCGCCGGCGCCCTCGCCGAGCTCGGCTATCGCGTTCTCTGCGTCGACATGGACCCGCAGGCCAACCTGACCGTGGGGCTCGGCATCAACCTCGGCACCGTGGAACGCTCGATGGCCGATGTGCTGGCCGAGGGACGCGCCTCGCTCGACGCGATCGTCATCCCGACGCAGACGACGGGCATCGACATCGCCCCGGCAACGCTCGAGCTCGCCTCCACCGAGGCCGAGCTCTTCACCGCGATCGGCCGCGAATACGCCCTCCGCGAGGCGCTCGATGGCTGGGCGCGCCAGCACTACGACATCACCCTGATCGATTGCCCGCCGACACTCGGGCTGCTGACGCTCAACGGGCTGGTAGCGGCAGACAAGGTGATCATCCCGGTCCAGACGCAGTACTACGCGCTGAAGGGTCTGACCGCGCTCGTCAAGGTGATCAACCAGATCCGCGCCAAGGGACTCAACCGCAACCTGCGGATCCTCGGCCTGCTGCCGACCTTCTACGACGGCCGCACGATCCTCGGCCGGGAGATGCTCGACGAGCTGCGCGAGATCGGCGACCACCACGTCTTCCGCAGCATCGTCAAGAACACCGTCAAGCTGGGCGAGGCGCCCCTCACCGGTCGGCCGGTCACGGCCTACGCGGGCAGCTCGGAGGCTGCGCGCACGTTCCGTGAGCTGGCCAGGGAGGTGATCGATCTTGGCTAGGCCCGATTTCCGCGGCACGGCGGCCCGGCGGCTCTCCGAAGAGCGCGAACTCTCCCCCACCATCATCAGTCTGCTTGCTCCGGATCCGGGGCGCCACTCGATCGGCGTGCGAAACGTCCCGGTCGATCGCATCGAGCCGAACCCCGATCAGCCCCGGCTGGCGATCGATGCCGGCGCGCTGCGCGAGCTGGCCGCCTCGGTCCGCGAGCACGGCGTCCTCCAGCCGGTCCTCGTGCGGCCGCGCCCCGACGGCATCTTCCAGCTGATCGCCGGCGAGCGGCGCTGGCGCGCCGCGCGAATGGCGCATTTCACGACGATCCCCGCCATGGTCGAGGAGATCGACGACGACACGGCGCGGGAGATCGCCATCATCGAGAACCTCCAGCGCGAGGACCTCTCCCCGCTCGACGAAGCAGAGATGTACCGGCGTATGAACGTCGACCACGGCTATTCGGTGCGCAAGCTCGCCCAGAGGCTCGGCAAGGACAAGGGCTACATCGAGAACCGGCTTCGCCTGGCCAGCGCGCCGCCCGAGATCCGCGAGCTGGTGTCTCTGCGCAAAGACACCCTCTCGCACGCCTACGAGCTGATGAAGGTCGAGGACCCGCGCAAGCGCCGGCGCCTGGCCGAGCAGGTCGCCCGTGGCGAGCTGACGCTCCTCCGGCTGCGCGAGCGGATCGAGGGCCGGCGCCGACGTCGCGTCGACGGGCAGCCGGAGCCGGATGCCGCCGGGGAGACCGCGGTCCCCGGGGCCGAGACCGCCGCCGACGCGCGGGCGGTCGCCGAGGCCGAGGCCGCCTGGACCGGCACGACCCCGGCCCGGCCGATCGCCGACGACGCGTTGGTGACCGCCAAGTCGCACCTTGGTGACGCCCTGGCGGAGCTGGTCGACGTGCTTCGCACACCGGACGTGCTGGGGGCGATCGGCGGCGTCGACCGCGATAACCTGGCCAAGTACCTGACGATCGCCAAGCTGCGGCTGGAGAACGCCATCGCCATCCTCCGCGCCGGGAGTGGCAGCCAGGGCGGCCAGGGCTAGGCGCCGCGGCCCGCGGGACGGGCGGTCAGTCGCCCCCGCCTCGAACCGGCGGCACCGGGTCGGGCCTGCCGGCATCGTCGGGCTTGCCCGGCTTCGCGGGCTTGCCGGCGTCGTCTGGGCTGCCGTGCTCCTCGAAGTGGCCGTGGTTGTCGCGGGCGACCTCCGAGACGCATTCGCCGTGGACGCCGCCGGGTCCCCTCTCGCACTCGTGGGCGGCCTTGGAGACGTCGAAGCCGTGGGTGCCCTCGGGCGGACCGTCCTCGTCCTGGTCCTCGTCCTGGTCCTCGTCTTGATCCTCGTCCTCGTCCACCTGGCCGGACCCGCCCGCGTGCGCGGCGGGGACCGTTTGCCCGGCAGCGTCGCCGGCGGCCGCCGCAACGGCGGCGCTGACAAGGAAGAAACTGGCGACAACGGCAAGGATGCGGAGCCGGTTCATGACGCGAACGATAGCGCCGAGCGGCCGGTCCGTCCATCGCCACCATCAGGATCAGGTGCCGGCAGGCACCAGCCCCGCGATCCAGGCGACGGCCAGCACCGCCACGGCGAGCGCCTGCACCTCCCAGCCGCGCTGGCGATGGCGACGCTCCGGCCGCGCCGAGCCGGCGAGACCGGCGGCCGCGAGTGCGGCGGCGACGGCGAGGCCGAGCCAGCTCCCCGGCCCGGGCCGCCCCAGCACGGCCAGGGTGCCCCCTGCCCCGACCACGATGCCCGCGTGGAGGATCATCCCGACCACGACCGCGCGGCGCGGCCCGAGGCGCCACGCCGGACCCCCACCCGCGGCGCCGGCCCCCGGTCCCGCCGCGGCGTCGATCGCCCCGTTGGCGAGCGCCAGCGCCGCCCCGGCGGGAATGGCGAGGAGAGCCGCCAGCGGGTAGAGGCCGGGCAACGTCCCCGTGGCCGCCAGCCAGGCGAAAGCGGGGACCAGCGCGAAGCCGAGCGCGAAGGGGATCCAGGCCCAGGCGGTCGGCTTGAGGTGGAGGTCGTAGGCGAGGCCGCAGGCGTACCCCGCCGCCGCGACGGTCAGCACGGCCGGACCGAAGCCGGCGGCCAGGGCGAGGCCGCCCATCCCGCAGAGCGCTCCGGCGAGCGCCGCCGTCCGCCCTCGCACGAGCCCGGCAGGGACCGGCCGCCCGGGGTGATCCAGCCCATCGGCAGCCGCGTCGTGCCAGTCGTTGACGGCCCCGATCGAGGCCTGGATCAGCAGCATGGCCAGCCCAAGCCGGGCTCCCTCCCCCACCCCGGCGCCGGCGAGCCACGCCAGACCCGCCGTCACCAGCGCGACGAGCAGTGACGGGTACGGGTGGAAGAGGACGAGAGCGCGGAGGCGCGCGGGCGCGCGCGGAAGGCGCCGGAGGGTCGGGCGGTCAGACGAAGACGATCTCGTGGAAGTTGTCCACGAGGTAGTCGATCAGCCGCGCCCGCCCGTCCGGCGTCTCGCGACGGATCCCCGCGACGAGGTGGTGGAGGGCGACGGCGGGGACCATCAGCTCGGCCCGCCCGGTCCGGCCAAGCGTGGCGATGGCGCCTCCGCCCGCGGCGAAGACGCGTTCGAAGGAGCGCTCGTCGAGGCGCGCCGCCCCCAGGAAACCACTCACCACGCGGCGGACCCCGGCCCGGACCGAGAGGTCGCGCATCATCTCCTCCGCCCAGGCGTCGATCTGCTCGTCGTCCTGCTCAGCGAGCCGGCGGCGGTACTCCTGCGGGTCAGCGGCCAGCCCGGTGGCGCCCACGTCGTCTCCTCTGGGTCGTCTGGACGGCCGGATTATCGCACGGGGTCGCCGGCCGGCGGCTCGCCCGGCGGCTCGCCCGGCGGGCTCGTCCCGCCGGCGTCGGGCCCGGGTTCCGCCCCGGCCGTGGCCGCGCGTCGCGCCCGCCAGGGACGCTCGTTGAAGACGTCGGTCAACCAGCGACCGAAGCGCCCCGGCGGTTCCTCGTCGCGGTAGTCGGCCACCATCGAGCTGAGGGACTGGTGAGCCCGCGCCGTCAGCGCCTCGACCTCCTCGCGCGAGGCGCGGCGGCCGGCCGTCTCGATCGGCTCAACGACGCGGACGCGGATCCGCTTGCCGATGCGCAGCCAGCGCGTGCCGTTGATGGCGACCGGCACGAGTGGGACCTGGTTGCGCAGGGCGAAGAAGGCGGGACCCTCGTTGAGGGGCAGGACGACCGTCTCCTCCTCGCTCAGCCGGCCTTCGCCCGCGATCGCCAGCAGGTTGCCGGCGGCCAGCACGCGGCCGACCTTGCGCGTCGACGCGAGCAGGTTCGTCTTGCCCGGGTTGTAGGGGACCGCGGTACCGAGCCAGCTCATCATCCGGTTCCGACCACCGACCCGCATGTCCTGCTCCTTTGGCCCGAAGAAGTAGACGCGCGGGCGGGTCGGCCATAGGACGAGGATGACGAGCGGGTCGAGCCAGTTGAGATGGTTGAAGCAGAGGACGTACGGGCGAACCGGGAGGCGCTCCATCCCCTCCGCCCGGAAGCGCAGGCAGGCCCGCATGATCAGCCGCAGCACGCCCCGCGTGAGGCGATAGCGGACGGCGCGACGGAAGCGCCACAACCGCCCGGCCGGCACGATCGCGTGCGCATCGTCCTCGGGCGGCAGGCTCGCTTGCTCGGTGGTCATCGCCGCCATCCTGATCCTCCCGCGTCAACCCGACGTCTCCGGCGTCGCGAGCGCCCAGAGGTCGTCGAGGAGGCCGGGCTCGGCCTCGCCGCCGAAGAGGAGAAGCCGCCCGTGCGCCGGGTCGTCGATCAGGGCGCCGGCCCGGCGGGCTGACGGCGCGCGATCGCCCTCCGCGATCGGCGCCGCCTCGAGCGTGAGGGCGTCGAGGAGCCAGGCGTCCGCCAGGTAGGTCCCGCGCGGTTTCCCTCCCCCACCGAAGACGATCACCCGCTCGGCCTGTCGGGCGAGCCCGAACAGGTTGCGCGCCGGCGGAAGCGTCCCCCGCAGCCGCTCCCAGCGGCTGGGCACCTCGCCGCCCCCGACGGTGAGTGCCCAGAGGTCGTCGAGCGCCTCGACGCCCGTCGTCTGGCCGGCGAAGAGGACGAAACGACCGTCGGCCGACCAGAAGCAGCCGTGCAGACAGCGCTCGACCGGCCGCTGGCCGGTGGGCGTCTCGTCGATCCAGCGGCCCTCCACGAAGTCGTACGAGCGCGTGTCGGCGAACCGCGTCCCGTCCTCGGTGAAGCCGTGGCTGATCCAGAGGCGCCCGTCCGGGCCGAGCGCCGCGCAGCTGCCGTAGCGCGGCACCGGGCGGTCGCCGCGCGAGGGCAGCCTGGACCAGGCACCGGCCCCCGGGTCGTAGGCCCACAGGTCGTTGAAGAAGCGGCTCCCCGCCTGGCCGGCGAAGACGACCAGTCCGACGCCGTCGACCCAGGCCGCGGCGTGGCCGAAGCGTGCCGGGGGCCCGTCGCCGGCGGGCTCGAGGCGTGTCCACGCGTCAGCGCCCAGGTCGTAGGTCCACAGGTCGTCGAACGACCGGTCGCCGTCGCGGCCACCGAAGAGGTAGGCGACGCCGCCCGCCGCGTCGAGGGTCCAGGTGTGTCCCTGGCGCGCCACCGGCCGCGGGTCGCCCGGCGCGAGCTCGCTCCATCGCGCGGTCGGGGCCGGCGGGGCGGTCGGCTCGGGTGTCCGTGTCGGGCCGGGGGTCGGCACGACCGAGGAGCTCGCGGTGGCGGCGGGAGTCGGCACGGGCGTCGGGCTTCCCGGGGAAGCCGACGTCACCGCCGGCGACCCGGACCCCTCCCCCGAGGGACCGGGCGTCGCCGCGCCGGAGCAGGATCCCGCCAGCAGCAGGGCGATCAGGGCGGCGGCGACACGACCCACGGCTGTCATCCTACCGGGCTAGACTCGCCGGCGTCACCACGGAGCCATGACGACGAACGAAGAAGGGATCCGGATCAGGACGTTCCGCGCCTCCGACGCCGAGGCGGCCGCGGCGCTCCTGCGGATCGTCTACCCGGCTGAGGTGATCACCGGATCGATGCTCCTGCACGTGCGAGCCACCGGATCGCCGACCGCACGCGCCAGGCGCTGGGTCGCCCTTCGCGGCGGCGACCTGGTCGGCTGGGCACGCGCCGGCCTGGTCACCTGGACGAGCATCCGCGGGATCGGCTCGGTGGAGCTCGCCGTCCACCCTGATCTCCGGCGTCGCGGCATCGGCGGGCGCCTCTGCGCCGTGGCCGAGGCCCACCTCCTGGCGCTCCACCCGGTCCGCCTGGTGGTCGACGTCGCGAAGGGCGACGGGGACGCCCTGGAGTTCGCCCGGCGCCGTGGCTACCGCCAGACCCGGGCGAGTCGAGTGTGGACGCTCGACCCGCGGACCGTCGACCTCTCCGAACTGCCGGTGCGCGAGGCCGCCGCGGCGGCGGGGGGCTTCCGGCTGGCCCCGCTGCGGGAACTCGGCGACCGCCTCCCGGCCCTCCACCGGCTCTACGCCGCCGCGACCCTCGACCAGCCCTGGGACGTGCCCCTGGACAACGTCCCCTTCCGGCGATGGAAGCGCCAGGTCGTCGACGGTCCGCTCCTCGACCCGGACGGGAGCTTCGTCGTCCTCCATGGCGAGGAACCGGTCTCGCTCGCCTGGCTCCTCGTCGACCGGGAGCGCGGGCGAGCCGAGAACGAGATGACCGGGACGCTGCCGGCCTACCGGCACCGCGGCCTGGCGCGGCTGGCCAAGCTGGCCACCATCCGCTGGGCCGCCTCGGCGGGGATCACCTCCATCGGCAGCGGGAACGACGCGACCAACACCGACATGCTCGCCCTCAACGAGCACCTCGACTACCGGCCCCTCCCCGGGTACCTCGAGCTCTCCAGGCCGGTCGGCGCGCGGCCTCGGCGCCGTCAGGCGCGCATCCGCTCGCCGGCGGGATCGTAGAGCGGCGCCTGCACGACCGTCGCCGCGCGGCGCTCGCCCAGGACCTCGACGGCGAGGCGCGTCCCGGGCGCCGCGAGCGCAACCGGCAGGTAGGCCAGGGCGATCGTGGCCGCCACGGCGCCCCCGCGGTCGGCGGCCAGGACGTAGCCGACCGCGCGGTCACCGTCGAGGACCGGCTCGGCGCCGATCGGCAGGATCTGGTCGGCATCGACGGTGAGGCAGGCGAGCGTGCGCGTCATCCCCGCCGCGCGCTGGCGCAGCAGCGCGTCCCGCCCGATGAAATCGCCCTTGTCGAGACGCACGAAGCGCTCGAGCCCGGCCTCGAAGGGCGTGTAGTCGGGCGTGATGTCGACGCCCCACAGGCGGAAGCCCTTCTCCAGCCGGAGCGGGTCGAGCGCCCGGTAGCCGATGTCGGCCAGGCCGGCGGGGCGGCCCGCCTCCACCAGCGTCTCGTAGAGGCGGCGCGAGTACTCGATCGGGTGGTGCAGCTCCCAACCCAGCTCCCCGGTGTAGGAGATGCGCAGGGCGAGCACCGGCACGGCGTCGACCTCGATCTCCCGCGCCGTCATGAACGGGAAGGCGCGGCCGGTGAGGTCGGCGCGGGTCGCCGAAGCCAGCACCTCGCGCGAGCGCGGGCCGGCGAGCATCAGCACGCCGTGGCGGGCGGTGACGTTCGCCACGGTCACGCTCCCGTCGCCGGGGAGATGGCGCTCGATCCAGTCCAGGTCGTGGGTCTCCGTCGCGGCGGCGCTGATCAGGTAGAAGCGATCCGGCGCCAGGCGCGTCAGCGTCAGGTCGCACTCGATGCCGCCGCGCGGCGTGAGCATCTGGGTGAGCACGATCCGCCCGTCGGCGGCCGGCAGGGCGTTGGCGCAGAGCCGATCGAGGAAGGTCGCCGCGCCGGGACCCGCGACCTCGTGCTTGGCGAAGCTGGTCATGTCGAGCAGCCCCGCCCGCTCGCGCACGGCCCGGGCCTCCTCGGCGACGTGGGGGCGCCAGTTCGGCCGCCGGAAGCTCGGCTCTTCGACCGGCTCGACCCCCGGTGGCGCGAACCAGAGCGGGCGCTCCCAGCCGTTCCGCGCGCCGAAGACCGCCCCGCGCGCCCTCAGCGGCTCGTAGAGCGGGTCGGTCTTGAGCGGCCGGCCGGCCGGCAGCTGCTCGCCGGGGTACGGGATGGCGTACTCGCGTTCGTAGACCTCGCTCGCCGTCGATACCAGGTAGGGCAGCGCCGCCGCGTGCGGCCCGAAGCGGCGGACGTCCAGCTCCCAGAGGCTGTCGGAGGGCTGCCCGTCGACGATCCACTCGGCCGCGTAGCGCCCGGCACCGCCCGCCTGCACGATGCCGTAGCTGAAGCCGGCGAGGACGAAGAAGCCGCGCAGGCCGGGGACCGGGCCCATGAGGCAGTTGCCGTCCGGCGTGTAGCTGGTCGGGCCGTTGACGATCCGCTTGATGCCGGCATCGGCGAGCGCCGGGATCCGCTCGCGGGCGAGCGCCACGATCCCCTCGACCTGGGCGAAGTCGGGCGGCAGGAGCTGCTGGCCGAAGTCGGGCGGGATGCCCGCCACCGACCAGGGTTTGGGGTGCGGCTCGTACGGCCCGACGATCAGGCCGCCCCCCTCCTCGCGCGCGTAGAAGGAGGCCTCGACGTCGCGCACGACCGGCATCTCGCGGTGCGCGCCGGCGAGCGCCGGCAACGCGTCGGTGACGAGGTACTGGTGCTCCATCGGCACGATCGGCAGGGTGACGCCGGCGAGTTGGCCGATCTCGCGGCCCCAGTTGCCGCCGCAGTCGACGACCGTCTCGGCGAGGATCGGGCCCCGCGGGGTCTCGACCTCCCACTCGCCGCTCGGACGCGCGCGGAGGGCCGTCACCGGCGTCTGCCGGTGGATCTCGGCGCCACCGTCGCGGGCCCCCGTCGCCAGCGCCTGGGTGACGCCACTCGGGTCGATGTGCCCGTCGGTGGGCGTGTGGGCCGCGCCGAGGACACCCTCGAGCGAAAGGAGCGGGCAGAGGCGGGCGATCTCCTCGGGGCCGATCAGCTCGAACGGCAGGTCGAGCACGCGCGCCTTCGCCCGAGCGTGGCGATACTGGTCAAGCCGCTCCGGGACGGTCGCCAGGCGGACGCTGCCGACCTCGTGGAAGTCGACCCGCTGGCCGGTCTCGGCCTCCAGGCGCTGGTAGAGCTCGACGCTGTACATCAGCAGGCGCGTCACGCTGAGACTCGCGTTGAACTGC
This sequence comes from Chloroflexi bacterium GWC2_73_18, assembly GCA_001794945.1. Classification (GTDB taxonomy): domain Bacteria; phylum Chloroflexota; class Limnocylindria; order Limnocylindrales; family CSP1-4; genus GWC2-73-18. The sequence continues at coordinate 13,254 of MGMJ01000100.1, read as the reverse complement.
GTGCAGAGCCCCGCGGCGTGCCAGGTCGAGCCGGCCGTCAGTTCGTTCTTCTCGAGCAGCACGATGTCGCGCCAGCCCAGTCTGACCAGGTGGTAGGCGAGACTGCAACCGACGACGCCCCCACCGACGATGACCACCCGTGCCTGCGTGCGCATGGCATCCCTCTCCCTGGCGATCTCCCACGCCGCGGGATCCCCCCGCCGCGTAGCCCTACCTCGGGCGGCGCTCCCTCGGGGTCGCCGCCGGCGCCTTGGCCGCGGCCGCCTTCGCCGCGGGCCCCCGCGCGCCTCGGCCCCGGGCGCCCCCCCGCGCCACGACACGCGCGAGCGGCAGCTCCGGCGGGGTACGGCCGTCGATCCGGGCGAAGATCTCGCCGACGAACCCGGCGACGTCGTCAGCCACGTCATCGACCCCCTTGAGGATCTGGTTCTCGACCTGGATGGAGACGAGGCGGTGGCCGCGCTGCGACTCGACCGACAGCTCGCTCGTCTGCACGCGCGACCAGCGGACCAGCTTGCCCGCCGCGCGCGGTCCCTCCAGCGGCACGTTGACGCGGACGCCGACCACGGCCAGCCCCGCCTCGACCGACGCCAGGATCGTGTACTTGGCCTCGACGTCATCGCCCCAGACGACGTGGGCGACGGGGTCGGCCCCGGCGCCAAGGCCGCGCAGGACCGGCTCGTAGACGGCGGCCACCTTCGGTGTCATGACCTTCCGGCCCTGCGTCGTCTGGCGCCATTCGCTCAGCCGCATCTCGTCCTCCGCTGCGGGGTCGCGCCCGAGGCTACCACGGCGCGGGACGCTGGCGCTCCGCCGGCCGTAGACTCCGCTCGATCCAGCGAAGGAGGTCCATGGAGCGGGAGCCCACCCCGGCGGTGCCGCGGGAGCTCCGTGGTGAGCGCGTCCTGCTGCGCCCGTCGGAGCCCGGCGACCTCGAGCCCATCCTGCGCTGGTTCAACGACGCCGAGATGACCCATTTCCTCCTGTCCCACGCCCCCATCGGGCGGGAGGAGGAGGAGCGCTGGATCGCCCGGACAACCTCGGAGCAGGGCGCCTCGGTCGTGTACTTCGTCATCTGCCGGCTCGAGGACCGTCTCCCGATCGGCACCGTGTCGCTCTTCGACATCGACCGTCGCCGGCGGTCCGCCGGGTTCGGCATCGCCGTCGGCGAGAAGTCCTTCTGGGGCCGCAGGCTGGGTACCGATACGACGCGAACGATCGTCGACTTCGGCTTCCGCGACCTCGAGCTGGAGCGGATCTGGCTCCACGTCCACGCCTACAACCCGCGCGGCCGGCGCGCCTACGAGAAGGTCGGCTTCGTGGTCGAGGCCACCGCCAGACGCGCCCTCTACCACCGGGGCGCCTGGCACGACGTCCTGGCGATGGCGATCCTCCGCAGCGAGTGGGAGGCGCTCCGGGCCTGGCCGGGTGACGGGTCCAGGGCGCCTAGCCGATGACGAACCAGGCGACGTCGGTCGCGAAGAGCACCAGGTTGTTGAGCCGGATCGTGAACTGGTCGGCCGCCGGGTCGGGGACCACCGAGCGGACCCAGACGCCCGGGCGGTCTTGCTGCAGGACGGCGAGGACCAGGCTGTCGCTGCCGAGGGGGACGCCCAACTTGGTGATACTGCTCCCCCCGGCCGGGATCGTCAGCCTCCCGCTCCGGCTGAACCTGGCGACGCCGCTCACCTCGAGGGCGGTCCCCGCCACGCCGGCGACGGCGTAGACGCCCCGCCCGGTCCTGGCGGAGAAGTAGCCAGCGGAGCCGCTGTCGGTGGAGCCGTAGACGCCGCGCCCGATCGTGCTCCGCCCCGAGACGCCGCGGGCGCTCGGAGACAGGTTGCAGCTGCCGTGGACGCCGGTCTCCGCAGGAGGCGTCGGCGCCAGCTCGGTGTGGCCGCTGAAGCCCTGCACCCCGGTGTTGTCCCAGACCGCGTTGCCGACGACGGCGGCCTTGCCGGTCGCCGGGGACGAGCCGTAGAAGGCCATCCCGTTCGTGCTCTGGCCGACGACGCCGGCCCACTCGCCATAGCCGGAGACGCCGATGTAGGCGCCGCTCTGGCCGTTCACGCCGATCCAGTTGGTGCTCTTCCCCTGGACGCCGATGGCGTCGGTGGCGAGGCCCTCGACGCCGGCGGCAGTGCCGCCCGCCGCGTTGGTCGTGCCGCGCAGCGCGGTCGCCGCGACGGTCGTCCCGGTGCTCAGGTTCTCGATCGTCGTCCGGGTCGCTTCCGAGTTGTAGGCGCCCAGGACGACGTAGCTCGCGGCGGCCCGGGAGGGCGCGGGCCGCCCGAGGGCCTGGGCGACGACCGCCGCGAACCCGCCGACGGCGGCGGCAAGGAGGGCTCGGCGGGAACGCGGGTTCGATGTCGCTTCCATGGGCGGAGCCTCCGAGTTCGACCGGCCAACCCACCCGGCCGGAGCGGGTGAGCAACACTGTCCGGGGATTCGGTGCCCGCGTCAAGCGCCTTCCGCTACCCTTGCCGCCGTGGCCGCATTCCCTCCGCCCGGCGCCCCGGAGCAGCTCACCGTCGCCCTGATCAGCGACGTCTTCTTCTCGGCCGACGGCGCGGAGCGCCTGGCGGCCCGCCTGCGCGAGGCGCGGACGGCCGGGGCCGAGCTGGCCGTCCTGCCGGAGATCCCGCTCAACGCCTGGGTCCCGGCCCACCGCGAACCGTCGGACGCCGACGCCGAGGAGCTCGGCGGGCTGCGGACGCGGGCGCAACAGGCGGCCGCCCGGGCCGCCGGAATCGGGCTGGTCGGCGGGGTGATCGCCCGCGACACGGCGACCGGCCGGCGTTTCAACACGGCGCTCGTCATCGCTCCGGACGGGAGGATCCTCGGCACCTACCGCAAGCTCCATCTGCCCGAGGAGCCGGGCTTCTGGGAGACGAGCCACTACGAGCCGGCCGACGACCCGCCACGCGTCATCGAGGGCTTCGCGCTGCCGCTCGGCGCCCAGATCTGCTCGGACGTCAACCGCCCGGAGATGAGCCACCTCCTCGGCGCGGCCGGCGCCGAGCTGATCGCCGCACCGCGGGCGACCGAGTCGGGCACCTTCGACCGCTGGCGGATCGTCCTCCGCGCCAACGCGCTGACCAGCGCCGCCTTCGTCGTGTCGGCCAACCGACCGGCGCCCGAGGAGGGGGTACCGCTGGGCGGCCCCTCGATCGCCGTCGGGCCCGACGGGCAGGTGCTGCTCGAGACGCTCGAGACCGTCGCCATCGTCAGCCTGGAGCGAGAAGCGATCCGGCGAGCGCGAGTAGACTATCCGGGGTATCTGCCCGTCCGGGCCCGGCTCTACGCCGCGGCATGGAGCGAACTCGCCCGCCGGGACGGGTAGGCTCACCTACCGCCATCGTCCTGCATCGGCGCCACGTGGCGGCGCCCAGTCCGTCCCGGGCCGCGACCTCGACCGGGAAGAGCGATCCGGACCCGGGGCCCTCGAACCGGAGCGACCATGACGATCGATCGACGGCTCCTGAACTGGGGCTTCTTCTTCGTCCTTCTCGGCGGGATCCCCCTGGCGGTCCAGCAGGGCTGGGTCGCGCTCGACCAGATCGGCAGCCCCTGGCGGCTCTGGCCGCTGATCCTGGTCGGCGTCGGCGCAGGGCTGCTGCTGCGCCGGACTGCCGCCGAGCCGCTGGGCGGGCTGATCGTGGCCGGCACCTTCGGCTTCATCTTCGGGGCCCTGCTCGCCGGTGGCTGGAGCTTCGGAGGCGCCTGCAGCGCCGGCAGCGGGCAGCCGGAGACGATCTACGGCGACTCGGGCGTCTTCGAGGGTCAGGGCGCCAGCGTGGAGATCACCTTCGACTGCGGCGATCTGCGGGTCGTCACGGCATCGGGGCGCGGCTGGTCGCTGCGGGCAGGTGACGCGTCCGACCACGCGCCGCGCGTCGAGCACGATGCCGGCTCACTGCGGATCCGCACCGATGACGACCACGACGTCCCCTTCATGTCGGGGATCCGCCGGGACTGGACGGTGACCCTGCCGACCGAGACGGCGCTGACGTTCCAGCTGACCGCCAACGGCGCGCGGGGCGAGATCGACCTCTCCGGCGCCCAGGTGAACCGGCTGCAGGCGACCTTCAGCGGCTGGGACGGCGACGTCGACCTGACCGCGGCGACCGTGGGCGGCCCGCAGTTCTCGTATCCCGCCCTTGAGCTGGCCTACAACGCCGGCTCGAGCACGATCCGGATGCCGGAGCGCTCGACCTTCCACGGCGTGATCCAGGCGAACGCCGGCTCGATCGATCTCTGCCTGCCCGACGGCGTCGGTCTCTCGGCGGCGGTCGAGGGGACGGCGATCAGCACCAACTTCGCCGGCAGCGGGTTCGTCGGCTCGGGCGGGAGCTACCAGAACCCCGCCTACGCCAACGCCACCTACCGGATCGACCTGGAGATCCACGGCAACGCGGCGAGCTTCACGCTCAACCCGGAAGGAGGCTGCCGATGAACCGCCGGCTCCACCGCGCGCGCGACGAGCGGATGATCGCGGGCGTCGCCGGGGGACTCGCCCGCTACCTGGAGATCGACCCCTCCATCGTGCGCGTCCTGTGGGCCGTCCTGGTCGTGCTGACCGGCGGCCTGATGCTGCTCCTCTACATCATCATGGCCATCGTCGTCCCCGAGGAACCATGGGGCGAGCAGCCAGGCGCCTGGGGGCCGACCGGCTGGGGACCGCCGCCGGGCTGGGGAGGACCGCCGGGCTGGGGGCCGCCGCCCGGGACGCCGCCGCCGACCGGCGGAACCGAGGCACCGGGCGCGCCGGGAGCCGTCCCGCCCGGGACGATGCCACCGCCGGCAGAGAGCGTCCCTCCGGCAGCGGCCGCGGGTGCCGCGTCGGGCTGGGGCTCGGCGTGGCGGGCGCCTGAAGGCTGGGACCCCGAGCAGGCGTGGAAGGCGGCACGGCCGGCCCACCGTGGTGACGGGACCGGCGCGCTCGTCTTCGGGCTGATCCTGATCCTCGCCGGTGGGTATGCGCTGATCCGGCTCGCCGCCCCGACCGTCGACGTCGACCGCTACTGGCCGGTCGCGGTGATCGCCGTCGGCGCGCTCCTCATGGTGGGGTCGTTCATCCGGCGCTGACCTCGGGCCCGGGGCGCCGATGGGCCGCCCACGGCCGCGGGAGTCGGCCGGGGAGTCGGCCGATGCGGGTCTCAGAGCCGCGAGAGGATCTCGGCGCGCTTGGCCTCGTATTCCTCGTCGCCAATCAGCCCGCCCCGGCGGATCTCCTCCAGCTCCGCGAGGACGTCGCGGACCGACCGCGGCGCCGACCCGTCCGCTGAGACGGCGACCGAGCTCGGCGGGGTGCCGGCGGGTGGCACGACGAGGGCGGCCGGCGGCTCCGCCTCCCGGGCGAGCGCGCGCCGTCGTTCGGCGTACATCCGCTCCTCGGCGGTCCGCATCGCACCGTCGAGATCGCCACCCGGAGCGGGGCTCGCCCAGCCGACGAAGAGGCGGATCGGCACGGCGCCGGTGGCGAGACGCCGTTCGCACTCGCCGCGCACGCGTTCGACGTAGTTGATCGCCTGGACCTCGTCGGTCTCCGGCAGCAGGACGGCGAACCGGCCCTGGGCGAGACGTGCCACGAGATCGGA
>MGMJ01000100.1:5014-7642 GCA_001794945.1 Chloroflexi bacterium GWC2_73_18 | reverse complement strand
TTGTGCCCGAGCCGTTCGATCAGCAGCGGCAGCCCCTCGAGTTCCGCGTGGACGACCGAGACCGGACGGCGATAGCGCGTCACCCGGGCGTTCTCCCGCCGGAGGGCGCGCTCCCAGGCGGGCCGCGTCTCGAGGCCGGTCAGCAGGTCGGTCCACTCGGCGTCGCGCTCCGCCGCCGCGCGGGTCGCCGCCAGCGCATCGCGCTCGTCGGGCGGCCACGGCGGGGGCGCGAGTTCCGCCTGGGACGCTCGCGTCCCCGCCGCCGACGCGGACGGCGTCTCGGCGGACGGCGTCTCGGCGGACGGCGCGGCCGCCGCGTAGGGCCCGCCGGGCCACCGGTCGTCCGCCGACGCCTGAGGGCGATCGCCCGCGGAGACGACGACCGGGACCCTCGTTGCGATGAGTCGCTCGCGGCGCTGCGCGGCGGCCACCGCCTCCGCCGCCCGGACCGCCTCCGCCGCGCGCTGCCGCTCCTTGCGGCGGCGCCGAACGTCCGAGAAGGACAGCAGGAGAAGCGCAAGCAGATTCAGGAGGATCGTCGCGACGAGGGTGATCGTCAGCAGTTCGATCTGCATCTCACCAGGCTTCCCCCAGGGCGGTGCAGCGGGTGCGGATGGCTCCGGCGGCAGGACTCGAACCTGCGACCAAGCGGTTAACAGCCGCCCGCTCTACCGACTGAGCTACGCCGGAGCGGAGCCGCGACAGTATAGCCGCGGATCGCCCGCCGATGCCGCCCCCCGCCCCCGCCAGGCTACCGCTCCGTGCAGCTGAGGCAGGGATCGATGGAGAGGAGCGCGATCGGCACCGAGGCCATCTGGATCCCCGGCAGCATCTTCAGCACGGCCGGGATGTTGGCGAAGGTCGGGGTGCGGACGCGGACGCGGGTCGGATGGAGGTCGCCGTCGGCGGCGATGTAGTAGAAGAGCTCGCCCCGCGGCGCCTCGACCCGGCTCGTCGCCTCCCCGTGGAGCCGCGGCGGGACGCGCGTCACGAGCGGCCCGCGCAGGCCGGCGAGGCGATCGAGCGCCTCGCGGCAGAGCCGCAGCGAGTCGGCCATCTCGCGCCAGCGCACGAGCGTCCGCGCCAGTGAGTCGCCACCCTGCTCGACGACCGGCTCGATCGGCAGCTCGTCGTGCGCGGCGTAGAGCGACTGGCGGACGTCGCGGGCGACGCCCGAGCCGCGGGCGGTCGGCCCGACCAGCCCGAGCTCCTCGGCGTCCTCCTTCGACAGGACGCCGACGCCGGCCAGCCGTCGCGCCACCGCCTCGTTGCCCAGGACGAAGGGGGCGATCCCTTCCGCCATCTCTCGCTCGACGATGTCGAGCGCCTCGCGGATCGGCCGCTGCATCGTGTCGGGGATGTCGCGCCGGACCCCGCCCAGCGAAGTGACGCCGATGATGACCCGGTTGCCGGCGGTGAGCGTGAAGAGGTCGAGGACCCGCTCGCGGACGCGCCAGCAGCCCTGGAAGAGCGCCTCGAAGCCGATCGCGTCGCCGGCCAGGCCGAGCCAGAGGAGGTGCGAGTGGAGGCGCGTCAGCTCGAACCAGAAGGTGCGCAGCAGGCGCGCGCGGCGCGGCACCTCGACCTCGGCGAGCGCCTCGACCACCTGGGCGTAGGCGACGGCGTGGGCCACCGAGCAGATGCCGCAGATCCGCTCCAGGAGCGGCAGGTCCTCGTCGTAGGGGCGCCGCTCGCTCTCCGCCTCGATGCCGCGGTGGACGTAGCCGAGCCCCGGCACGGCGTCGACGACGACCTCGTCCTCCAGCGTCAGCTCGAGCTGGATCGGCTCGGCCAGAACGGGGTGCTGGGGGCCGAAGGGGACGACGGTGCGCGGCATCTCAGCGGCCCTCCGGTTCGCGGCCATCGCCCGGTGGGTCGCCGTGCCCATCCCCGTCGCCGTCCCCCGACGCCGGCCGGTATGCCCCTGGCGGCGGGACGCGGGTCGTCGTCGGCCGCACCTCCACGGTGCCCGCCACCGGGACGCAGGCGTCGAGCCGGGCCAGGCCGGCCGCCTCGAAGGCCGAGGTCGCGTCGCGCAGCGGGTCGTGCGCCCAGCCCTCCATGCCGTCGAAGTCGCGGTAGAGCCGACCGCCGTAGTCGATCGCCAGGTCGGTCACCGCCAGCCCCTGGAGCTCACGCATCTCGTTCTCGACCAGGAAGGCGCCGGGGAAGATCGACCCGATGGAGGGGACCGACCCGTCGGGCGGCAGCTCGATGCGCAGGTGGCGGAGCCGCTCGCCGCGCTCGAAGTGGTAGAGCACCGTCCGCCCGGCCTGGCGCGGGACGGTGGTGGCGGTGATCAGGCGCCAGCCCTCGTCGTGGAATGTCTGCGCCGCCGGCCGCAGCTCATCGGGGGTGACGGTGCGGGAGTCAGGGAGCGGGCGCATCGCCGACCTCCTCGTCGTGGAGCCAGATGAACTGCGGCGGGGGAACCGAGCCGGCCGCCCCGGCCTCGGGCGCCGCGGCCGCCCCGGCGCCCGGCCCGGGCATCGAGATGGTCGCCCCGCCGGCCGCCGCGATCGAGCGGAGGACCCGGTCGGGCGAGGGGCTGCCGGTCGGCGCGCGCGACGGGCGCGGCTCGGCCAGGAGCGGCGCCGCCAGGAGCACGCCCTTGAGGATCGCCTCGGG
>MGMJ01000100.1:1828-5004 GCA_001794945.1 Chloroflexi bacterium GWC2_73_18 | reverse complement strand
CAGCCGTGGACGTAGGCGTCGACCGGGACGATCTCGCCCACCCCGCCGAGGATGTTCGGCGAGCCGCGGAAGACGCCGCCGTGGGCGGCGCACGAGCCGATGGCGAGGACCGCCTTCGGCTCGGCCATCTGTTCGTAGATGGTGCGCAGGACGTGGGCGTTCCGCCGGTTGGCCGGGCCGGTCACGATCAGCACGTCGGCCTGGCGCGGGTCGCCGACGTTGATCACCCCGAAACGCTCGCCGGAGTGGCGCGGCATCAGCGCGTCCAGGATCTCGATGTCGCAGCCGTTGCAGCCGCCGCAGTCGAAGTGGACGAGCCAGGGCGACTTCATCCGCGAGCGGCGGACCCAGCCGCGTGCCAGGCCAAGCGGGTTCTTCATCCTTCCGCCCCTCCCCCGTTCACGAGCCGGGCCACCACCAGCGCCACGACCGCGGCCGTCCCGCCCAGCCCCCAGGCGAGCGCCAGCGCCGCGCGCCAGGTCGCCCGCGGCATCGTGTTGTCGGCGACGACGGCGACGAGATACGTCGCCGCCACCAGGATCAGCGCCACGATCGGCGCCTGGACGGCGGCGAGCGCGATCAGCACCATGACGAAGGCCGCCTCGTACCAGTGGCCGACCTCGGCGAGGGCGAGCCAGGGGCCGGCCATCTCGGTCGTCGAGCCCTTCACCAGCTCCTGGTGGCCGTGGTGCGAGGTCGCCAGGTCGAAGGGCGACTTGCGCAACGAGACGGCGAGAAGGACGCCGAGGGTGAGGCCGAGCGTCGGCAGGGCGAGGAGCGGCGGCGGCGCCGCGGCGACCGCGGCCACTGAGAAGCTCCCCGCCACGCTGCCGTAGGCGACGGCGACGAGGAGCAGCAGCGGCTCGACGGCGAGCAGGAGGACGATCTCGCGCGAGACGCCGATCTGGGCGTAGGGCGACTCGACCGCCGCGGCAGCGAGGATGAAGAGGACCTGCGCGGCGCCCAGCACGAGCACCGCCACGATCAGGTCGCCGCCCGCCAGCAGGATCGCCAGCGCCCCCGCGGCGACGATGGCGTGGGCGACGAGGAGGCTGGCGGCGAGCCGGTCGACCGGCAGGTTCCGCTTGGCGGCGAGCTTGGTCAGGTCGTAGAGCGGCTGAAGGACCGGCGGGCCGACGCGCAGCTGCATCGCCGCGGGGACCCGCCGGTCGACGCCGAGGAGGAGCCCGACCACGATCGGGGCGACGGCGGCGCCGGCGAGGGCGAGGGCGATGACGAGGAGGCTGGGCGGGGTCATCCGCCACCACCCTTCGCGATCAGCCCGACCGCGTCGACGATCGACGCAACCGCGACGAGCGCCACCGCCAGCCAGCCGCCGGCCAGGACCGCCCGCCGCAGGCCGACCGGCCGCGTCCCCTCGCCGATCGCGTCGCCCCAGTAGAAGCCACCGCTGGTGGCGTCGATCCGCCCGGCCATCGCCCCGTGGAAGAGCGTCTCCCCGCCGGGCGAGAGGTTGACCCCGGCGAGGTACGGCTGCGGCGCGACGGCGGGGATGCGGCGGTTGACCAGCCAGGCGACGCCGACGGCGGCGACGATGAGGGCCCCCACCATGGGGACGGCGAAGCCGGTCCCGGCGAGGACGACCGACCAGCCGGCGGCGAGCCCGGCTTCGCGACCGTAGGCGACGAGCGCGGCCGGGTCGGCGACGGCACGGGCGACCGGCGCGGCGAGGACCAGGCCGCCGAGCGTCCCGACGCCGAGGATGCCCAGCACCGCCCACTCCGTCCCGCCGAGCGTGCCGTGGATCTCGGGCGGGTGCCCGCCGGTGCGGCGGACGACGAGGCGTGCCGCCACCATCGTCCAGAGGGCGAGGGCGGCCGCGCCGCCGACCGAGAGGAGCACCACCAGGACCAGGTCGGCCGCGCCCAGGACCAGGATCGCCCACTTGGCGACGGCGATCCCGAAGGGCGGCAGGGCGAGCGCGCCGGCCGCGGCCAGGAGGCCGCCGGCGAGCCAGGGGTTCCGCCGTGCGATCCCGACCAGCATCTCGAGGTCGCGCGTCCCGCTGAGCTGCTCGAAGGAGCCGACGACGAGGAAGGCCAGCGCCTTGGCCACGGCGTGGAAGGCGAGGAGGAGGATCCCGGCGGCGAGCGCGGCCGGCGTGCCCAACCCCGCGGCGGCGGCGATCAGGCCGAGCGAGGAGACGGTGGAGAGGGCGAGGACGCGCTTCAGGTCGTGCTCGCGAAGGGCGAGGAGCGCGGCGGCGGCGAAGGTGAGGCCGCCGATGAAGACGAGCGCCGGGCCGAGCACCGCTCCGGCCGCCACCGCCGGGGAGATCCGCAGCACCAGGTAGGAGCCCGCCTTCACCATCGTGCTGGCATGGAGCAGGGCGCTGACCGGCGTCGCCGCCACCATCGCGCCGAGCAGCCAGGGGTGGAACGGGGCGAGAGCCGACTTGGTCGCCGCGGCGACGATGAAACCGCCGAGGGCGAGCGTCACGAACCAGGGCAGGCCGCCGGTGACCGCACCGCCCACGACCTGGTCGGCCCGCTCGAGGAGCCCGGAGAGGGTGGCGCCCGGCCCGACCAGCACCAGCGCGACCGCCAGGGCGATGCCGCCGCCGAGGTTATAGGCGAGCGCCCGGCGCGCGGCGACGATCGCGTCGCGGTCGCCGTCGAAGCCGATCAGCACGAAGCTGCAGAGCGTCGTCAGCTCCCAGCCGACCGCCAGCAGGCGGAGGTCGTCGGCCGCGACCAGCAGGTGCATCGCCCCCAGGAAGAAGACGAGCCAGGCGAGGAACATCGCCGTCCGGTGCGCCGGCAGCCCCTTGTGGGCGAGGTGCGGCGGCTCGTAGCCGAGGGCGAAGACGACGATCAGGGCGCCCACGAGCGCCGAGACGGCGAGGAGGGTCGCCGCCAGCGGATCGAGGACGAGGGCCTGCCCCGCCTCCACGTGCCGCGTCTCCGTTGCCGGGACGACGCCGAGGTCCTGGCCCAAGGCGACCGCGGCGATCGCCAGCTGCGTGGCGGAGAGGACGAGCAGCGACCGGCTCCGGGCGCGGGCGGCGATGCCGAAGAAGAGGAGGGCGAGGGCGACCGGGGCGGCGGACCAGGCAAGGCCGGCGAGCTCCCCGGACGGGTCGAGCGGGCCGAACCCGAGCGGCCGGCGGACCGCCGAGCCGAGGACGCCCGAGTCGGCGAAGGCGACAGCGAGAG
>MGMJ01000100.1:280-1768 GCA_001794945.1 Chloroflexi bacterium GWC2_73_18 | reverse complement strand
CGAGGCGGGACGCGGCGCCCAGAGCGGCGAGCAGCGCGGCGCCGGCGATGGGCGCCACGATGAGCAGCCCGATCGCCAGCTCGAGCCGATCCATCTGCGTGAGATCACCTCCGCCCACCGCCGGGGTGAGTCCGTCGCCGATCGGCGGCCCGAGGTGCCGCCGCGTGCGTCCGGCTGGCGCGCACCGTCAAGCCTACCGGTCCCCCGCAAGCCCCGTGAGGGCCGTTCGGCGGTCTCATGGCGGGACCGCCGCCGCTCGCCCTGTGCCGTTCGGCGCTGACCCGGTTCTTCCGGCGACCTGGCGGCCCGGCCCAGCCAGACGCTACGGGCGGACCTCGAAGGACGTCTCCGCCTCCCGGCCCGTCGCCTCGTCGCGGGCAGTCGCGGTCCACGTGCCGAGTGGCTGGTCCGGCGTCAGCGTCAGCTCGGCGGTGATCCGCCCGGTCGCGTCGGCCCTCGTCTCGAAAGAGAAGCGCGAGCCGCCGGGCCGCGTGAACGTCTTCGTCACCGTCCCGCCGGGCGTGAAGCCGGTCCCCGTGAACTTGACGACCGCGAAGGTCGTGCCCAGGGTGACGACCCGCGGAGCCGCCGTGAGCGTGAGCCGGCCCGTCGCCACGGTCGGGCTCGCGGTCGGCGTGGGGGCAGGCGTCGGTATGGGCGTCGGCGTCGCGGTCGCGGTCGGCGTCGCGGTCGCGGTCGGCGTCGCCGTGGCGGACTCCGTCGGGGTGGCGAGGGCGGTGGAGGCAGGGGTCGAGACCGGAGTCGGTGAGGCAGGCGTGCCGCCCGGACCGCCGCTCCACACCAGGTAGAGGCCGACGGTGGCCACGACAGCGACGGTCGCCACGATCGCGAGAGTCGCGCCGATCCCGGACCCGGTCGTCACCGCGCCCCCCGAGCCCGGCGGCTCGGCGAGGGCCAGCTCCGGGATCTTCGTCCCGGTCAGGAACTCGACGAGGCGGTCCTGCTCGGCATGGCTGAAGGTGAATGCGGAGTCCTTGACGACCTCCCCCTTCTTGTTGGTGGCCACGATGCGGATCTCGGCCGGATCCTTGTCGCAGTCGATCGTGATGACCACCGTCAGCTCGATGATCTTGGCGTACTTCGTCTTGCCCTCGACGCGCTTGCCGTCCTTGCCCTTCTTCAGTCCGGTGAGGCCCGTCTTGTCGCGACCGACCTTGATGCTCCCCTTCGCGCTGTCCTCGTCGATCTCGATATGGACGTCGGCATCCTTGTCGCCGTCCTTCACCTTGATGTCGATCTTCCTGGTCTCGTCGCCCATTGAGCCACCTCCCCATCCAGGGCCACCCGGCCCGGCTGCACCGGCCCCGGCGAGCCGGCGAGGCCGTCATTGTCAGGCCTGTCGCCCCCGCCGGTCACGTCGCAGCGTCCACCACGCGGCACGCTGGGCGAAGGCGATCGGGAACGCGGCCGCGAGCGCCACGCTGATCTCGAAGGGGAGCGAGAGCTCGAACCCGAGGACTGCGACCT
>MGMJ01000100.1:0-207 GCA_001794945.1 Chloroflexi bacterium GWC2_73_18 | reverse complement strand
GAGCGCCCCGGCGGAGACCGATCGACCGCGGGACCAGCCGTGCCCGGCAGCATCTGGCCGAGCTCGGGCGGGATCTGCGGGGCGCCCGAATCGACCGTGCCCTCAGCTTGGAGGGGGGCGGCGAGGCCGTCGGGCTCTCGGCCGCCCAAGCGAGCCGGACATCGGCGAGCGTCCGCGTAAGCTGCCAGAGGTGCTGCCAGCGCTCGC
>MGMJ01000099.1:330-16891 GCA_001794945.1 Chloroflexi bacterium GWC2_73_18 | reverse complement strand
GTCGGCGCCGCAGTTCGCGCACTTGCTGGCGCCGACCGGCGTGCCACAGTTCGAGCAGAACTTCTCCGACCCGACCGGCTTGCCGCAGTTGGAGCAGACGGTCGACCGCACGCTCGTGTCGCCCGAGAAGACCTTCTCGGACTGCATCGCCGTGCGCATCTGGTCGATCTCGACGGCAGCGCGCGTCGCCTCCATCTCGGTGGCCAGCTTCGGCGCGTCGTTGACGCAGAGCTGGCGCTGCTCGTTCCAGCAGGTCTCGTCCACCCAGTTGTGGCAGCGGGGACACTGCTTGAAGAGCGGCATGATCTCGTTGGCCGCCTTCTTGAGCGCCTCGTCGCGGGCCCCCCGGTCGGTCACGTCGCGGGCGGTCCCGGCGACCTGGCTGGCCTGCCCGAAGACGCCGCCGAGGAGGCTCGTCGCGCCCGAGAGCAGCGTCCCGGCGGTCCCCAGCGCCGAGCGGTGGAACTCGCTCTTGTAGCCGCTGCCGCAGACGTCGCAACGGAACTCGAACTGGTAACCATGCTGGTCGGAGAGGTCGGAGTAGTTGTCGGTGAAAGGGGTGAACCCGGCCATGGACCTGCCTCCGTGACGTCGCCGCTCTCCCGCCACCGCCGGGACGAGTGCTGTTCATCGTAGCGCGCCGAGACTCCGGCGGCCTGGCCGACCGGCAGATCGCCGGCGGCCGGGCCGGGCCGTACCACCACCACCACCAGTGGTAGACCGCCATGAGGGCAGCGTCTCGGCGTCGCCTCACCACGACGCGCTCAGCCGATCGGGCTCGGTTCGCCCAGGGCACGCACCTGCGGGATGACGTCGCGACCGATCAGCTCGAGCTTCGAGACGTCCCAGGCGTCACGGAGCGAGAAGATGGCGTGGTGTGAGCCGGCCCCGGCCCAGGCGCCGAGCCGGTCGACCATCTCGGACGGCGTCACCTTTCCCGGGCCGCCGGCCGGCGAGAGATCGAACGAGCTGAGGTTGGTCCGCTCGACCGATCCATAGTCGCGGCCAACCTCCTCGCAATGCCGCCGCAGGACCGCGTACTTGTGCCGCAGCATCTCGGGCGTGCCGAAGACGTTGCAGGCGTCGGCGTAACGGGCCACCAGGCGGAGCGTGACGCGCTCTCCGCCGCCCCCCACCAGGATCGGCGGGTGCGGGCGGCTGATCGACTGCGGGCTGTTGAGGAGGCGCGTGGCGCGGTAGTAGGTCCCCTGATACGCCTCGCCCGTGCCGTGCTCGCCCGCCCAGATCCGGTGGGCGATCTCGAGCGTCTCGCGGAGCATCGCGAAGCGCTCGCGGAGCGGCGGCATGGGGAAGCCGAGCCCGTCCGATTCCTCCTGGTTCCAGGCGGCCCCGATGCCGAAGTAGCTCCGCCCGCCGGCCAGGACGTCGAGCGTCGTGGCCGCCTTGACCCAGAGCCCGGCCTGGCGGTAGTGGACGCCGCCGACCATCAGGCCGAGGCGCGCCCGCTTCGTCAAGGCGGCCATGTAGGCGAGCGCCTCCCAGCCCTCGAGCATCGGCTCCTCCGCGCGCCCGACGCCGCGGATCTGGAAGAAGTGGTCCATCACCCAGATCGAGTCGAAGCCGACCTCGTCGGCCGTCCGCGCGATCCGGGCCAGCGTCGGTGCGATCGCCGCGTCGCCGCCCGGCCAGGTGAACGAGCTGATCTGCAGGCCGAGCCTCATCGGCCGGCGCCGCCCACCGCTCCCCTGCCGTTCACGGGAAGAGGTCCGATCCGCGTGGCATGACCATCGCCCGGGCGCCTCGCCGCGCCGCGTCGGACGGCTCCGGCGGGAGGTACGCCCCACGGATCAGCGTCACGGGGTGGCCGGACGCCTTCCCGGCGGCCAGGTCGGCCGCGGCGGCCAGCTCGTCGGCGACGGCGATGACGGTCGTGTGCATCAGGCGACCGGCCGTGTCGGGCTGCCCGCGCAGGTCGTCGAGCGCCTCGAAGCCGGCGACACCGATGGCCACATCGGTGATGCCCAGGCGCCAGGGCCGCCCGAACGAGTCGCTGATGACGATGGCGAGATCGACGCCGGTCGACTCGCGCAGGCGGACCCGGAGGCGCTCGGCGGAGGCGTCCGGGTCGAGCGGCAGGAGGGTGACCGTCTCCGGCTCGTTCATGTTGGAGGCGTCGACGCCGGCGTTGGCGCAGACGAAGCCGTGGCGGGTCCGCGCGACCACGACGCCGCGCTCCATGCGCAGCACCTCGGCCGCCTCGCGCAGGACGACCTCGACCTGGCGAGGGTCGCGGTCGAAGCGCGCGGCGAACTCGACCGCCTCGGGGCGCGGCTCGACGGTGCGCAGGTCGACGATGCGGCCCTCCGCCTTCGAGACGACCTTCTGGGTGACGACGAGCACGTCGCCCGGGCGCGTACGGTAGTCGTCGTCGTCCGCCGCGGCACGTTGCAGGGCGGTGGCGATGAGGGCGGCGAGGTCGTCGCCCGGCTCGATCGCGGGGAGGCCGGGGAGGGCGAGGATGAGGAGGCGGCCGCTCACGGGACGATCCGCTCGTCGCCGGCGGTCACTCCGTCCAGGGCGAGCAGGTCGTCCGGGGTATCGAGATCGAACGAGAGCTCGTGGTCGGTCAGCGAGATCGCCGCCGCGCCGGCGGCGCGCGCCGCCTCGAGGTGGGCGCGGTGGCTGCCGGGGCCGAAGGCGAAGGGGAGCAGGCCGGGCGGGCGCAGCAGGAGCGCGTTCGTCCCCTCGCCCCGCCGGTCGGTGATGACGACGGCGACGGGTGCCGTGGCGGCGATCGTCGCCCCGTCCGCGGCGTCGACGACCCGATCGAGCGCCCCGGGCGAGATCGCCGGCAGGTCGGCGTGGAGGACGAGGAGGGCGCCGGCGGAGGCGACCGACGGGTCGGACCGTGCCTCCTCGAGGGCCTCGTTGAGCCCGGACGAGGCCTGTCGCAGCGCGCGGGCGCCGAGCCGGACGGCGAGCTCGAGGACGGCCGGGTCGGGTGAGACGACGATCGTCTCGCGGTTGCGGCCCCACGTGCGAACCGCCCCCACGACGCGGACCAGGAGGCGTGCCGTCAGCTCCAGCCGCTCCTCCGGGTCGAGCGCCTCGCCGAGCCGCGTCTTGGCGCCCTCGAGGGAGCGGACCGGGACGACGACGATCAGGTCGAGCGGCGGGGCGGCGCTACCCATCGGCCGCATTGTGACGCGGCGGGGGCCACGGCGCGACCCTGGGAGGCGGCGCCTCAGGCGAGCCGCGCGAGCGATACGCCCCAGGCGACGATCTCGCTGGCGAGACGGGCCCGCTCCCCGTCACCGGTCATCAGCGTGTCGGCGACGAGCACGCGCGGTCCGAGCGCTTCAATCCGGGCGGCCAGCGCGGCGTCGCTGCGGTCGACCACGAATCCGTCGAGGAGCCGGGGGTAGCGCTCGGCGTAGTACTGCGCGACGCCGGCGGCGCTCACCTCGATGCCGGTGGCGGCGAGCATCCGGTCGGCGGGGCCCTTGATGGCCCGCCCGGCGACGATCGGGGAGACGGCCACCACCGGCGCCGGGGCGGCGTACAGCGCATCCGCCAGCCCCGGCACGGCGAGGATCGGCCCGATGCTGACGAACGGGTTCGACGGCCCGACGACGACCAGCCCGGCCCCGCCGATCGCCGCCATCACCTCGCGCGTGGGCCGCGCCCGCGCGATCCCCTCGAGCCGGACCTCACGGGCGTCGTCGGCGTGGCGGCGGCGCACGAACCACTCCTGGAAGTCGAGCCATCCCGCGTCGATCCGAATCCGCGTGCGGACCGGGTCGTCGCACATCGGCAGGATGCGCGCGCGTACCCCGAGCGCCGCCGCCAGCTCGCCGGTCACCGCCGTGAGCGTAGCGCCCGCGTGCAGCCGTTCGGTCCGCCGGACCTGGGTCGCCAGGTCGCCGTCGCCCAGGCGGAACCAGGTCGGCGCCCCGTAGCGTTCCAGCATCGCGGCCGCGCTCCACGTCTCGCCGGCCAGCCCCCAGCCGCGCTCCCGGTCGAGGATGCCGGCGAGCAGGTAGACGACCATGTCGATGTCGGGCGAAACGTGGAGGCCGTGCAGTTCGAGGTCGTCGCCGGTGTTGACGATGACGGTCAGGTCATCCCCGCCAGCGTCGCCCGGGCCGGCCCGTCCGGCCGCCAGCGCCAGGTCGAACCCGTGGGCCAGCTTCGCGCCTCCGGTGCCGCCCGCCAGCACCACGACCCGCGCCACCGCCGGCCTACTCGTTCGCCAGGAGCGCCTGGACCTCGATCAGCCGCTCGACCGTCTCGAGGTCGAAGGGCGCCGGCAGGTCGGCGATCAGGTGGCGCATCCCGTAGGCCAGGTAGGGGCGCCAGCGCTCGGCGATCGCCTCGGGCGGGCCGAACCAGGCGTCTTCCTCGCCGGTGAAGACATCGCCGTTGTGGGCCAGCGCAGCGGCGTAGACGCGCCGCGCTTCCTCGGGGTCGTCGCGGATGACGATCGACGGCCCGAAGGTCCGCTCGATCTCGGCCGGGTCGCGCCCCACCGCGGCACAGTGCTCCTCGAGGACGGCGACCTTGCGCGCCACCCGCTCCACGCTCCCCCCGGTGTTCCAGCCGTCGGCGTAGGCGGCCACGGTGCGGAGCGTCTTCCGCTCGCCGGAGCCGCCGATCATGATCGGCAGCCGGTCGCGCAACGGGGGCGGGCTGAGGCGCGCCTCGCGGAACCGGTAGTAGCTCCCTTCCGGGGAGGTGAACGTTTCGCCGCCGAGGATCGCCCGGAGCGCACCGACCGCCTCGTCGAGCCGGTCGAGCCGCTCCCCGAAGCCGGCCCCGAAGTCGATCCCGAAGGCGTCGTGCTCCTCGTCGAACCAGGCGCCGCCGAGGCCGAGCCAGGCCCGCCCGCCGGAGATGTGGTCGACCGTGACCGCCATCTTGGCCACGACGCCGGGGTTGCGGAACGTGTTGGCGGCGACCATCAGCCCGAGCTCGACCCGCTCGGTGGCCACGGCCCAGGCGGCGAGCGCCGTCCAGCCCTCGAAGATCGGCCCGTCCGGCGGCCCCACGATCGCCATCAGGTGGTCCCAGGTCCAGAGCGAGTCGTATCCGGCGCGGTCGATCCGCCGGGCGACGTCGAGGAAGGACGCCCAGTCGGCGCACTGCGGCCAGGGCAGGAAGCCGATCCTGACGCTCACGGGGGGCTCCTCCGGTCGGTCGTCGGTGGTCCGGGCGCGGCGCTCACGCGACCAGCTTCGGCAGCACGTTCGCGCCGAAGACCCGGATCCACTCGGCCTGGTTGCGCCCGACGTTGTGCAGGTAGACGCGGTCGAAGCCCATGTCGAGGAAGCGCTGGATCTCGCGGCGGTGCGCCTCCGGGTCGGCCGAGATGAGCATCCGTCCGGCGAAGTCCTCGGGGCGGACCAGCTTCGCCGCCTGGGCGAAGTCGTGGGGCGAGCGGATGTCCTGCTTGGGGAACTTCATGCCGCCGTTCGGCCACTCGGTCAGGGCGTTGGCCAGCGCCTCCTCGTCGGTGGCGGCCCAGGAGAGGTGGAGCTGCAGGATGCGGGGCATCGTCGCGGGGTCCTTGCCCGCCTCGCGCGCCCCCTTCGCGAAGCGCTTGAAGACGGTCTCGAGCTTCTCCCCGGGCGCCCCGACGGTGATGATGCCGTCGCAGAAGCGGCCGGTCTTCTCGGCGGTGATCGGCCCGGCCGTGGCGACGTAGATGGGCGGCGGCTCGTCCGGCATCGTCCAGAGGCGGAACGTCTCCATGCGGTAGTGCTCGCCGCGATGCTTGACGTCCTTCCCCGTGAAGAGCTTGCGGATGATCTCGATCGCCTCGAACATCCGGGCGATCCGCTCCGCCGTCTCCGGCCAGTAGCCGGCCACGACGTGCTCGTTGAGCGCCTCGCCCGACCCGAGGCCGAGCCAGAAGCGGCCCGGATACATCGCCGCCAGCGTCGCCGCGGCCTGGGCGACGACGGCGGGGTGCTGGCGGAAGGAAGGGCACGTGACGCCGGGCCCGATGTCGCCGGCGGTCCGCTCGGCGGCAGCGGTCATGAAGGCCCACACGAAGGCCGCCTGGCCCTGCGCCGGCACCCACGGCTGCAGGTGGTCGGCGGCCATGATCCCGCTGAAGCCGGCCGCCTCCGCCTGGGCGCACCACTCGAGCAGTTCGGTCGGGTGGAACTGTTCGAGCATCGCCGCGTAGCCGATCCGGGCGCGCGCCATGGTTCAGCCCTCCAGGTGCACGGCTACCCGCTCGGGGCGGACGAGGAAGCTGATGCGCTCCTGCGCGGCGAACATGGCGACCATCTCCTCGGCCGCGGCCGGGTCGTCGCGGTGGTAGCGGCGGGCCATGGTGGCGATGTCGCCCTGGGCGCGGCCCTGCTCGCGGACGGGCTCGACCGTGCCGCGGACCACGACGTAGCGGTACCCGTCCTCGATGCAGAGGCTGACCCGCGGGTCGCGCAGCAGGTTGGCCGGCCAGCGTCGCCCGATCTTCGAGTTGAGGACGAGCGCATCGCCGTCGAGCAGGTACCAGGCGACGACGAGGTGGGGCATGCCGTCGGGGTCGAGGGTGGCGACGGTGGCGAAGCGGTCGGGCTCGGCCAGGAAGGCGTGCACCGGGGTCGGGAGCGAGCGAGTGGCGATCTCCGTCATGCCCCGATGGTAGCCGGGGAGCGGCGGCGCCGTCGCCCGCAGGCCGGAACCGCCGGCGCCGGGGACCTCCTGGTCGGCCTAGCCGATCAGCGTGACGTCGCGAGGGTGGATCCGCGGCAGGCGTGGCGCCAGCGTCAGCCGGACCTGACGCGGCCGGCGCGGCTGCGGATGCGGCCGGCCCAGCAGGTAGCCCTGCCCCAGCTCGACGCCGTGGTCGATCAGCGCGGCGAGATCCTTGCGCTGGGCGATCCCCTCCGCCACCAGGCGCGCCTCGATGCGGCGGCTGAAGGAGACGAACGCCTCCACGAGCGCCTGCTTGGCGTCGTCGCGGTGGATGCCGAAGACGATCTCCCGGTCGATCTTGATGACGGTGGGGCGGAGCGCCGCGATCATGGTGAAGCTGGCGTGGCCGGCGCCGGCGTCGTCGACGGCGAAACCGAAGCCCTCCTTCCGCAGCGCCTTGGCGGCGCTCTTCAACGGCTTCACGTCGTCGATCGCCTGCTGCTCCGTCACCTCGAAGGTGATCGCCGCGGGCGGCACGCCGGCGTCGCGCACCTGCCGGGCGAGCGCGGCCGCCTCGAGCGCCGGGTCGAGGAGGCTGGCGGGTAGGACGTTGATCGTCGTCCGCGGCATCGGCTCGAGGCGGGCGATGCGGCGGAGCGCCCGCTCGACCAGGTAGCGGTCGAGCTGCACGCTGCGCCGCGTCACCACGGCGGCCTCGACGATCTCGCTCATCGACGCCGCCTTCGGCCGGCAGAGCGCCTCGTAGCCGACCGCCTCCAGGGTCGCCAGCTGGACGATCGGCTGGAAGACGAACTCGTCCATGCGCAGGGCGAAGAAGGTATCGAGGATCTTGTTGTGGACGGCGGTGGGGCTCTGCGACATGCCGACCCGGTCGGCGATGCCCGATTGCTGGACGGCCTCGGTCATTGCGAGCAGGTAGCGGTCGGTCTCGGCGGCGGTCCCGTCGACGCGGACCAGGCCGTAGCGGATCTCGCCGGCGAGTTGCGAGATGCGGGCCTCACCCATGGCCTCGAGCGGCCCGATCAGGCAGGCGCCGACGTGGAGCGGCAGGACGCGCGTGCCGTGCAGGACCTGCGCCAGCTGGCCGACGAAGCGCTCGTCGCGCGACCAGAGGAGGCGTTCGTCTCGATTCCGACTGCGCCCGAAGAAGGACAACGTCGTTGGCCGCTTTCACTCGCCCCGGGGAGACAGGCACCGGCCGATCGGCGGGCCGCCGCCCGCAGGGGGCCGGTCGAGACGGTCCCGGTGCGCCGTCTCGCCGCCAATCATGCGCCGCCGCGGCGGTGGAGTGGCGGCGCCAACGGTACCGCGGTGGGGGAGGACGAAGGTACCGCTCGCTGCGGCGGATGAGTGACACCGGAACGGGGGACGCCGGACGGGTGAGGTGGTCGCGCCGCGTCAGCGGAGCCGCTCGCCGGCCTCCACCGGCAACGGCAGGCGCGCCTCCGGCGGCGCGAGCGGGCAGGCCCATCGCGGGTCGTAGGCGCAGGAGGGGTGGTAGGCCATGTTGAAGTCGAGGAGGAGCAGGCCGCGCGCCGCATCGACGCCCGTGTCGGCGCCCTTGACCGTATCGAGCAGGTAGCGACCGGCCGGGTACGTCTCGCGTCCGCTGGTGGCGTCGCGGAAGGGGAGGAAGAGGCCACCGCCGTAGGCGTCGACCCAGTAGACGGCGAGCGTCGCGCCAGCCAGCGGGCCGGAGAGGGCGACCCGGCCGATCCGCCGGAAGCGGAGGCCGGTCGGACCGCTCTCGGGGAGCGCCTCGGGACCGGCCAGGTACTCCTCGGGTGGCGCGAGCCCGGGCTCCGTCTCGAGCCGCACCTCCATCCGGTAGCGCTGGTCGTACGGCCAGTACGGGAGGTCGCTGAAGGTCGCCCGCTCCCCCGGCGGGAGTGGCGACTGGGGGTGGTTCCGGAAGAGCTCGTCGCGCGCCACGCGGAACGCCGCCGTGGCGCTCCCGGGGTCGATCCCGGACGCGGCGCGCCAGGTGGCGTAGTGCGCCGTCACGCGACGGCGCCAGTCGGCCAGCTCGAGATACGGGTTCGCTGTCTTCTCTTCCATCATGCGTCCCGGGAGAGCGTTGGGGGGCGGCAGTCAGGACGGTCGCCGCCCCGCGATCGCCGAGGCGTGCCGCGGCCTAGGGGATGACCCCCTCGGCCTTGAGCCACTCGGTCGCCACGTCGGCGACGTCGCGCTTGTCGACGTCGACCTTGACGCCGAGCTCGAGCAGTACGTCCGTCGTCAGGCGCTGCGAGACGGAGTTGAGGAGCGCCTTGAAGTCGTCGGGCTTGGGCACCTTCGCCAGGAAGTCGTCGCGCACCACCGGCGCGATGTTCTCGGCCGGCTGGAGGTGCTTGTCGTCGACCAGCAAGACCAGGCCGAACTGGGCGATCCCGGGCTGCGTGGTGCAGACCTCGTAGACGTCGATCGCCTTCTCGTTGAGCGCGATGATCCCGTCGGCGGCGCACGCGCTCAGCGGCTTGAACTCCTTGAATTCGATGCCGTAGACGCTCTTGAGGCCAGGGAGGCAGACCGGGTTCGTCTCGCACTCCGGCGGGGCCCCCAGGACGAGCTGACCGGCGACGGCGGCGAGGTCGCTCATCCTCGCCAGGCTGAAGGCGTCGGCCGTCTCCTGCCGCACCGCGAAGCCGTTCTGGTCCTGGCCGGGCGTGTAGAGGAGCACCGTGACGCCCTTTGGCGTGTAGTACTCCTGCAGCCTGGCGGCGGTGGCGGCCGAGTCGCCGCTCGCCTCGCCCTTGCCGCCGTTGAAGAACTCGAGCGTGCTGCCGATGTACTCGGGCAGCATGTCGACCTGCCCACCGGCGAGTGCCTCCTCGATGATCGGGCGCGTCCCCAGGCCGAGATGGCGCTCCACGCTGAAGCCGTCGGCCTCGAGCACCTGGGCGTAGATCTCGGCGACCAGCTGCGCCTCGTAGAAGCCGGCCGAGCCGATCCGGACGGTCGGCTTCGGCGGCTCGGGCGTGGGGGTCGCCGGCGCGGGTGTGGGTGTCGCCGGCGCGGTGGCGCTCGGCGGTGCCGTGGCCGTCGCGCTGGGCGACGGGGTGCTGCCCCCTCCCGTCGTGCAGGCGCTCGCGAGCACCAGCAGCGACGCCCCGAGGGCGAGCATGCGGGTAAGCCGCATTGGGTCCTCCTCTCGACGCTCAGCCGTCGCGCCCTGTGGGCGCGATCCGGCGCGAGGTGCTCCCGACTATAGCAGCGGGCCTTCGTTGCGCCGTACCGGGGGTTACGTCGCCGTCCGCGGAACGGTTCGCTCTGTCGCCGCGCGGAGGCCGCGCGAGACGAGCCGGCGCTGCAGGAAGGCGAAGGCGAGCTCGGTGGCGATCGAGAGAGCGGCGACGAGCAGGGCGCCCGCGAAGATCCGGTCGAGCTGGTTGCGGGCGATCCCGTCGATCACGTAGCGACCGAATCCGCCGCCGGCGACGTAGGCGCCCAGGGTGGCGGTGGCCACGACCTGGACCGCCGCGGTGCGGAGACCGCCCAGGATCACCGGGAGGGCGACGGGGATCTCGACCCGCCAGAGGACCTGCGTCGCGCTCATGCCCATGCCGCGCGACGTCTCGACCAGGTCGCGCTCGACGGCGCGGATCCCGGCCCAGGTGTTGGTCAGGATCGGCGGGATCGCCAGGACGGTGAGGGCGACGAAGGCCGGCCAGAACTCGAGGACGTGGAAGAGCTGGATGGTGAACGGCAGCGCCAGCCCCAGGATCGCCAGGGAGGGGAGCGCCCGCCCCACGTTGGCGACGGAGAGGACGAGGAAGGCGCCACGCCCGCTGTGTCCCACCAGGAAGCCGAACGGCAGGGCGATCGCGGCGCCGGCGAGGAGCGACGCCGCCGAAAGCTCGACGTGCTCGAGGAGGCGGATCGGGATGCCGTCGCGTCCCTGCCAGTGGGCGGGATCGGCCAGCCAGGCGATCACCGAGGCGACGAACTCCACGTCCGGGTCCCCGTCAGCTGCCCTGTCCGCGTGCCCAGGGCGTGACCAGCCGTTGAGCGAAGACGAAGAGGCCGTCGGCGGCGATCGCCAGCGCCACCGAGAGGACCGCCCCGACGACGAGCGGGGTGGCGAAGAAGCGCTCGCGGCCCTCCACGATGAAGACGCCCAGGCCGCCCTGATCGCGTCCGAGCAGCGCGGTCACCGCGACCAGGCCGATCGTGCTCACCGTCGCCACGCGCAGACCCGCGATGATCACCGGCAGGGCGATCGGCAGCTCGACCCGCCAGAGCCGCCGCCAGCGCCCGTAGCCCATCCCTTCGGCCGCCTCGCGCACCTCGGCCGCGACGCCGTCCACGCCGGCCACGATGTTGCGCACCAGGATCAGCAGGGTGTAGCCGACGAGGGCGATCTCCGCGGTCAGGAACGAGAGGCCGGTGATCCCGATGAAGAGGAAGAAGAGCGCGACGCTGGGGATCGCGTAGAGCACGCCGGCGACGGCGGTGATCGGCCCGTAGAGGGCACGCCAGCGGATCGCCAGGAGCGCCAGGACGAAGGCGATGCCGAAGCCGACCGCCACGGCGACGACCGTGAAGGCGACGTGCTGGGCGAGCCGGAAGGCGATCTCGTCGAGGTGCCCGGGGAACCAGTCCCAGCGGAGGAGCGGGTCGCCCGGGCTCACCGGGGCGCGCTCCCGGGCGCCCGGGTGACCGCCGCCGCGTGCCCGTTGCGGATGCCCGCAGCGTTGACCGCCGCGCCGCCCAGGCAGAGGAGCGCCGCCACCAGCATCGCCAGGTGGAAGGCGTCGGTGGACGCCTCGCGGGCGGCTGCCACCTGCGCCGGGGGGACGCCGGGCGCGGGGGCGTTGAGCGGGCTGAACCGCTCGCGCACCTGGGGCGAGGAGACATCGAGGGCCGGGACGCGGTCGGCGAGCGTGGCGTAGAAGCTGGCCGTGATGGCCACGAAGATGAGCGCTCCGACGAGCTGCGGTCCGACCCGCGAGATGGCGTTGTTGACCGCCGAGGCGACGCCCGAGTTCTCCACCGGCACCGACGCCATCAGCGCCGTCGTCAGCGGCGCGACCATGATCATGACGCCGACACCGTAGCCGAGCAGCGCCGGCAGTACGTCCACGAGGTACGAGCCCGGGGGCGTCCAGGTCGCGGGGTCGCCGAGCCGCAGGAGCCAGGGCGCGCTACCGTTCGGCAGGCGCACGAACCAGAGGAGCCCGAGCGCCATCAGGAGCGGGCCGGCGGCCATGAACCAGCGCGGCCCGTGGCGCGCCGCCGCCGCCCCGAACCGCGTCGAGAAGAGGACGAGCGGCAGGAAACCGGGGATCAACGCCGTCCCCAACGCGGAGGCGGTGTAGCCGAGCGTCCCCTGCATGAAGATCGCGGCGAAGTAGAGGAAGACGTAGAGGGCGCCGTAGATCAGCAGGGTGGAGATGTTGGTGACCGTGAAGTTGCGCGAGCGGAAGAGATGGAGCGGCACGAGCGGGTTCGACGAGCGGGCCATCAGGAACGGGAAGGCGATGGCCGCCAGTGCCCCGGCCGCCAGCGCGACGAAGGCGAGCGGGTCGGACCACTCGCGTTGCTGCCCGTAGATCGCCCCGAAGGTGAGGCCGCCGACGCCGATCGCGATGACCGCCGAGCCGAGCCAGTCGAAGCGTCCCGTGGCGCGCTCGTCGCGCGACTCGGCCACGCCGCGCAGCGTCGCCCAGAGCGCCACCGCGAGGATCGGCACGTTGACCAGGAACGCCATCCGCCAGCTGATCCCGTCCACCAAGAGGCCGCCGACCACCGGGCCGAGGATCGTCGTCGCCCCCGACGCGCCGGCCCAGAGGCCGAAGACGCGCCCGCGCTCCTCCCCGGCGAAGGCGGCGGTGATGATGGAGAGCGACCCCGGCACCAGCAGCGCGCCGGCGGCTCCCTGCAGGATGCGGAAGAGGACGAGTAGCTCCATCGTCGGCGCCAGGCCGCAGAGGACCGACGCGACGGTGAAGCCGACGAGGCCGAGGGTGAAGAGGCGGCGCCGTCCGTGGTAATCGGTGAGCGCCCCGGCCAGGATCAGGAGCGCGCTCAGCGTCAGCAGGTAGCCGTTGTAGACGTAAGCCTCTCCCTCGAGGACGCCGAACCAGGCGCTCGGCAGCTCGGCCCCGATGCGCGGCAACGCCACGTTGACGACGGTCGCGTCGAGGAAGACCACGCCCGAGCCCAGGATGGTGGCCGCCAGGGTGGCCTGCCGCTGGCTGCCGGTCACCGCGTTCCTCCCGCCGCGGCCGGGCGGCGTCCCTCCGCCGTCCGGCCGCCCTCCGCGCGCAGCGTCGCCCCGATCTGGTCGGCGGTCACCATCCCCACCATCGCGCCGCGGGGGTCCACCACGAGACCGGCCTGGACCTCGGCGGCGAGGAGCATGGAGAGCGCGTCACGAAGGGTCGTTTCCGGTTCGAGGAGCGGGGACATCGGCACCGCCAGGCGCTCCTCCAGCAGCCCCTCGGTCGGGATCCGGTCTCGGTCGAGCCAGCCGACAGGCCGGCCGAGCCCATCGAGGAGGAGCAGGTAGGGGAAGGGATCGGCGAGCGTCCGTGCGCGGGCCGGGCCCGCTTCGTCCCCCACCCGCGCGACCGGCGGCATGGCGAGCGGCAGCTCGCCGACCCGTCGCAGGGAGAGGCGCTTCAGGCCGCGGTCGGCGCCGACGAAGCGCGCCACGAACTCGGAAGTCGGGCTCGTCAGCAACTCGGACGGCGTCGCGTACTGGGCGAGCCGGCCGCCCACATCCATCACCGCGACCCGGTCGCCCAGCTTGATCGCCTCGTCGATGTCGTGGGTGACGAAGAGGACCGTCTTGGCGAGATCGGCCTGGAGGCGGAGGAACTCGTTCTGGAGGCGCTCGCGGACGACCGGGTCGACCGCCCCGAACGGCTCGTCCATCAGCATCACCGGTGGGTCGGCCGCCAGCGCCCGGGCGACGCCGACCCGCTGGCGCTCCCCGCCCGACAGCTCGTGCGGATAGCGGGCTCGATAGGTCGCCGGGTCGAGGCCGACGAGGGCGAGCAGCTCGTCCGCGCGTTCCCGGCAGCGGGCTGCGTGCCAGCCGAGCAGCTCGGGGACGACCGCGACGTTCCCCCCGATCGTCAGGTGCGGGAAGAGCCCGATCTGCTGGATGACGTAGCCGATGCCGCGCCGCAGCTTGACCGGATCGTGCCGGGCGACGTCGACGCCGTCGATGAGGATCTGCCCGCTCGTCGGCTCGACCAGCCGGTTGACCATCTTGAGGGTCGTCGTCTTGCCGCAGCCCGAGGGACCGACCAGGACGCAGGTCTGCCCGGCCGGCACGGTGAGCGAGAGGTCCTCGACGGCGGCCGGGGCGTCGAGGTCGCCGGCGTAGCGCTTGGTGACGTGGCGGAACTCCACCGGCACGCCGCGGCGCACCTCGCCGGCTCGGGATGGAGGGGCGGACATGGCCGCAACCCTAAGGGAGAGGCTGTCCGCTGTCACGCCGCCGGGTGCGCGAGCGGTGGGTCGCGGGGTGCGCGAGGGGTGCCCCATCCGCGGCCCGCCATCACCCTGGTTCATGATCCGGCGGCCGAACTCCTCGTGGCTTTGCCTCGACTCGCGCGTTCGGACTCGTTCCCACGCGTCGCGGTCCGGCGGCGCGCGGGCGTGCAGCGCGGTGCCCTGTCCTCGTGCCCAGCCTCAGGTCCACCTCCGGGCCGAGCCCGGCGACTGCGCCCCGCTCGTCCTGCTGCCGGGCGACCCGAACCGCGCCACGAAGATCGCCTCGCGGTTCGACGGGGGCCTCGAGGGGACGCGCCGCGTCACCGAGCACCGCGCCCTCTACGGCTTCACCGGCACCTGGCAGGGCCGCCCGGTGAGCGTCCAGGCGACCGGCATGGGGACGCCGAGCCTGGCCATCGTGGTCGAGGAGCTGCTCCGCCTCGGGGCGACGCGGCTGATCCGCGTCGGCCCCTGCGGCGGGATCGCTCGCCGGATCCGGACCGGGGACCTCGTCATCGCCACCAGCGCCGCCCCCGCCGACGGCGCCACGCGCACCTATCTCCATGGCGAGGCGTACGCCCCGGCCGCCGACTTCGACCTGACCCAATGCGCTCGTTCACGCCGCCGAGGCGAAGGGGATCCGTCCGCACGTCGGCCAGGTCGCCACCGTCGACGTCTTCTACAACCCGGACGCCGACTACGCCTCGCGCTGGCGCGAACGCGGCGTCCTCGCCTTCGAGATGGAGGCGGCGGCGCTCTTCTACCTCGCCGCCCACGCCCGGGCAGCGGGCGGCGACGTGCGGGCCGCCTGCATCCTCACCGTGGGCGACGTCCCGGGCGAGGACGTCACCATCGCGGAGAGCTACCTGCCGCTCGACGAGCTCGATCGGGTGGCCGAGCGGATGATCGAGGTCGCGCTCGAGGCGGGTACCGCGCCGCCAGGCCGATCTTCCAGCCCCGGCCGGTAGGCTCCGCGGCCGATAGGTAGGCTGCGCGGCCGGCGCGGCGGATTCCTGGCCAGATCGACACGGGGGGAGGCCAGGGCCGGGTTCCGCGCGCCCGGGAGACGCTCGACCGCGGGCCAGCCGCGGTTGCCGCCCCGCCGGCCAGCGTGGGCCGCGCTCGCCGACCGCCCCGAAGTCGCCCCCCGCCCGCTCGCGGCCCCGCTCGGGCGCCTCGGCGTGGCCGGGTTTCGAGCGCTCTCGGGCCCAAGCGTCCCCGGATGTCGACATGGCCGGGTTTCCGCCGGCCGGTGGCGCGGGTCACGGGCCGGGTCGAGGGGCCTGCCGCTGGGCGAGGGTCTAGGTGGTGGCTCCGGCGCTCGACTCGGCCAGGTAGCGCAGCAACGGCACGCCGGCCGCGAAGGTGCGCGCCAGCAGGTCGGGCAGCTCGGGCGAGAACGCCTCGGCGTCGGAGAGGCGCCGCGAGAAGACCGCCTCCTTGAGGACGAGCAGGTCGGCCGCCGAGTGGTCCTTCGGGTAGCCGGCCGGGACGCGCGAGAGGCGATCGCCACCGAGGCTCCCGAACGTGTCCACGAAGGCCGCGTCGGCCAGGAGCGCGCGAAGCCGGTCAGGGTGGGCCGCCACCGCCGCCCGGAACGCCGCCAGCCGCGCCGGCTCGGGCATATGCATCCCGCCACCGGCGTAGATCATCCCCGGCCCGAAGCTGAAGTAGCCGCCGATCCCCGGCGCGCCGGTCATCGGAAAGCCGGCCGCGACGTGCGTCTTGTAGGGCGACTTGTCCTTCGAGAAGCGGACGTCGCGGTAGATCCGGAAGGGCGAGCGGTGCGGGTCTGCCTGGAGCGGCACCCCGGCCCCGGCGAACCGCTCGGCGAGAGCGGCGCAGAGCCCCTCGAGAGGCTCTTTCAGGAGGCGTTCGTACTCGGCCTTGCGAGGCTGGAACCAGGCGCGCTCGTTGCTGGCGGCAAGATCGGCCAGGAACTGGATCGCCGCGGGCTGGAAGCCGGTGAAGGTCATGGCGCAACTGGCAGGGTAGCATCGGCACGATGTCAAGGTACGCGCGGCTCGGGATCAGCCTGCCCGCCATCGGGGTGAGCGTTCGCTGGTGGGTCGGGGCGGCGCGGCGGGCCGAGTCGGTCGGGCTCGAGGGCGCCTGGTGCTGGGACCATTTCGTCAGCCGCGGACGGCTCACCGACCCGGTCGTCGAGGCCTGGACCACGCTCACCGCGACCGCCGCGGCGACCGAGAAGATCCTGGTCGGCACCTTCGTCGCCAACGTGATGAACCGCCAACCCGCCGTCCTCGCCCGCATGGCGGCGACGCTCCAGGAGCTGAGCGGAGGCCGGCTCGTGCTCGGCATCGGCATCGGCGGCCACCCGGCCGAGCACCGTGCCTACGGCATCGCGTTCCCGCCGCCGGCCGAGCGGGCGGCGCGGCTCGAGGAGGCGGTCGCCGTCCTGCGGGCACTCTGGTCGGGCGGCCCGGTGACGCTCGAAGGGCGCTTCTACGCGCTCACCGACGCCCACGCC
>MGMJ01000099.1:0-319 GCA_001794945.1 Chloroflexi bacterium GWC2_73_18 | reverse complement strand
GCGCCCGGTTCCACCGATCGTCATCGGTGGCGAGACGCGGGCGGGCGCCCGGCTGGCCGCCCGGATCGGCGACGGCTGGACCGCCTTCGAGACGTTCGAGCGCGCCCTGCCGATCTTCGAGGAGGCGCTGGCGGCTGGCGGGCGCGCCAGAGCGGAGGTCGAGACGTACGCGACGATCCGGCTCGAGGCACCCGGCCCCGGACGCGATCCCTGGCTCGACGACCCGCTGGCCGAGCTGGCCCGCTGGCGGGAGCGCGGCGCCGACCACGTCATCCTGGCACCGCGTCGGGCGGCACAGGTCGATCCGCTGCTGGAGGCG
>MGMJ01000098.1 GCA_001794945.1 Chloroflexi bacterium GWC2_73_18 | reverse complement strand
GGCCCTGGTGGCACGGGAGACGTCGGATTTCATCTACAGCCCCTGAGTCTGCTTGACCTCGCTGGACTGCTGGCTGGTCCCGCACCGACCGTCATGATCCTGGTCGACTCTGTGAAGTTGCCCCGCTTCCGTGGAGGGTCAGCGGTTAGGCAGCACTCGTCTCGGAACGGTACCTCCTCTCGAACTCGGCCGGGCTGAGATAGCCGAGCGCGGAGTGCCGGCGGCGGCTGAACCGCCCGCCTAGAACTCGTCGCTCGGCGGGATCCACCACGACTCGCCGCGGGGCGTGGTGACGTACTCGGGCCAGCGGAAGTCGATCGGCGGCTCGAAGTCGGCCGGCAGGAGGGGCGCGATTCGATCGTCCCCGGCGGTCCGCTCCTCGAACTCGCGCCGTGCCGCGGCCAGCACATCGGGCGAGCGCAGGAGCTCGAAGACCGTGCCGGCGATCGTGCGGGCCGAGCAGACGATCGTCGGGTCGATCGTGGCCGGGATCCCGCCGAGGGCGTTGGGGACCCAGTCCGGGTAGGCGTAGCCGGGCGGCCCCGCCAGCATCGGTCGGGCGACGTAGAGCCGGACGGTGGGGGCGTACCAGGTCATCTCGGTGTAGTCGTCGGACGTCCAGTTCTTCTGCCAGGCTGGCATCTGGAGGCGGAGCTGCCGCTCGGCCTCCCGCGGTTCGATCAGCCGCTCGAGCGCCTCCGGGAAGGGGCGTTCCATCGGCGCGAGCCCCAGGTTCGCCTGGATCTCGCGGGCCACGCGCACCGCCTTGTCCCCCCAGCGCGGCGCCCCGGCGGCAACGAGGTTCCGGTAGGTCACCTCGGCCAGGGCGTGGTTTGGCAGGCCGGGGCGAGTGCGCGTCACCCAGCGCTTCTCGACCCGGCAGTGCGTGGCCGTCGCCGCCGCGTCGGCGTTCCGGTCGAGGACGGCGAGGACGGCGTCCGACGTCGCCACGTCGGGCGTGCGCCAGGCGTACTGGATCTGCGCCAGGCTCGCCGGGAGGTTGTCGGCGGTCGCCTGGCCGGCGGTCAGGATCGCCTCGTTGAGCGACCAGCCGCCGACGTGCGCCAGCATCGACTCGGTCGTCGTCTTGGTGAGCCCGTACATGGTGAAGAGGGCGGCGTTGGCGCCGGGAGCGCGGGCGACGGTGTGTGCCTCGGGGATGGCGATCTCGCCCGACGGCGCCTGCCACGTCTCCGGCTCCTCGCAGAGGAAGGTGTAGATGCGCGCCGAGTAGGTGCCGCAGTGGGTATCCCAGCGGACCGTGTTGCAGAGCGGGAACATGTAGAAGGGGTGGTAGCTGATGATGGCGTCGAGGCCGTCGTAGTAGCCCTTCACCCCGTGGACCGGCTTCGAGCCGCAGACCTTCTCGGCCGGCTCGCCGAAGTAGCGGAGCGTGCCGCCGATGCCGTGCGCCTCCATCGCCCGCTTTGCCGCCAGGAAGCCGCCGAGCGAGCCAATCCCCAGGGCCGAGTGCGGGTCGGTGTGGCCGGGCGCGAAACGGCTGAGCCCCTCGCGCGGCTCGCGCCGGGTCGACGCCGCCTGGCAGTTCCCCGGCACCGCGTCGTACTCGGCGTAGCCGCCGATCGAAGGACCGGGTCCGTTGCGCCAGGTCGCGGCGAAGGCGGTCGGCATGCCGCCGCTCCCCTCCTCGACCTCGAAGCCCTCCGCCCGGAGACGCTCGACGTACCAGGCGGCCGAGCGGTACTCGCGCCAGGACGTCTCGGCCCAGCCCCAGATCAGCCGGTGCCAGGCGGAGAGATCGCGCTCGTGCGCGGCGATCCAGGCGTACGCGGTCTGTCGCGGGTCCACTGCCACCATCTCCTCGTGTCGAAGGACGTGCCTGCGGCCCCACCGTAGCAGGCCCATCGGCCCGGCACAGGCCCGGACCGGCGTCGTACCGTAGCGCCGTGCGCAAGGTCAGGCGCTGGTCGGTCCGGCACGCCCGCGGCGTCGAGCGCTTCTTCGCGGCCTGGAAGCTCGGGCTGACGGTCGGGCGTCCTGCCGTCCGGGCCGTCGGCTACCGGCGGCTCGAGCGTCCCGTCGCCTTCGCCGAGCACCGCGTCAAGGGCCTCCTCTTCGACTGCAGGATGTGCGGCGACTGCCTCCTCTCCTCGACCGGCATGTCGTGCCCCATGAACTGCCCCAAGGGGATCCGCAACGGCCCATGCGGCGGCGTGCGTCCGGACGGCGCCTGCGAGGTCCTCCCCGAGATGACGTGCGTCTGGGTCGACGCCTGGGAGGGCGCCCGGCGGATGAAGGCGGGAGCGCTGCCGACGACGCCGAACCGGCCGGCCGAAGCGAACCTGTCCGGCCGCTCGACCTGGCTCTCGATGGTCGGGGGCGACCCGCCGCCCGAGGTGGGCCCGGCGCTGGCCGCCGTCCGGCCACCGCCCACCGGCGGCCGGCTCGAGGCGGTCCTCCGGGCCGGCGAGTTCGCGGTGACCGCCGAGCTCGACCCGCCCGACTCGGCCGATCCGGCCGACGTCTACTCGCGCCTCGACGTCTTCGACGGCGTCGTCGACGCCATCAACGTGACCGACGCGGCGGGCGCCAGCTGCCACATGTCGAGCCTCGCCGTCTCGGCGCTCCTGGTACGCGCCGGGCGCGAGCCGATCTTCCAGATGGCGACGCGCGACCGCAACCGGATCGCCCTGCAGGGCGACATCCTGGGCGCCGCGGCGCTCGGTATCGTCAACCTCTTCTGCGTCACCGGCGACCGCGTCCAGCGGGGCGATCAGCCGGGGGCGAAGCCGGTCTTCGACCTCGACAGCGTGACGCTCCTCTCGACCGCCCGCCGGCTCCGCGACGAGGGCGTCTTCCGCTCCGGCCGGCCGATCAGCTCGCCTCCCAGGCTCTTCCTGGGCGCGGCCGAGAACCCGTTCGCCCCGCCCTTCGAGCTCCGTGCCTCACGGCTCGCCCAGAAGGTCGCCGCCGGGGCCCAGTTCATCCAGACGCAATACTGCTGGGACGTGCCCCTCTTCGCCCGTTTCATGGAACGCGTCCGCGACCTCGGGCTGCACGAGCGCTGCCACATCCTGGTGGGCGTCGGGCCGCTCGGCTCGGCGCGCGCGGCGCGTTACATGCGCGACAACGTGCCGGGCGTCCACGTGCCCGACGCGGTCATCGAGCGGCTCGAGCGGGCAGCCGACCCGGCCGCGGAGGGCACGCGGATCTGCCTCGAGACGATCGCGCAGGTGCGCGAGATCGCGGGCGTAGCCGGGATCCACCTGATGGCCTACCGGCACGAGCGCCTCATCCCCGAGATCGTGGCCGAGTCCGGCATCCTCGCCGGGCGCCGCCTCCCACCGTCTCCCCCCGCCGCGTCCGGCGCCGTCTCCGTGAGCTGACCGGCTCCGCGCCGGTCAACCGCCGCGGCGCTGGAGGCGGGTGACGACGAGGAGGCCGGCCGCCCCGCCGACCAGCGCAAACGCGGCGGCGACCGCCAGCTCGCCCGGTGCGCGCCCGAACGGGCCGCTCCCCGGCGCCGGTCTCGGTTCCAGCGTGGGGAAGGGCGGCACCCGCGGCTTCCCGAACGCCACCGTCGCCTCGTTCAGCGTGGTCCCGTCGGCGGAGCGCTGCTGGCAGGGGACCGTCTCGACCGTCTCGGTGTCGCTGCGCTGCCCCACGATCAGGTAGGCGGCACCCAGCTTCGGGCTCCAGGTATCCTCTGTCACCACGCCCGGTTCGCTCGGGGCGCCGCCGACCACGAGGAGCTGGTCCCGTGGATCGTCGCCGACGAACCACGCCTGGACCCGCAGCCGGGCCCCGGGATCGGTGAGCTCTCTGACGGCGCCGGCGAAGACGACGAGGTCCGGTGTGCGCTGGAGCTGGCTCAACTCGAGCTGGGCGCAGTCGGCGAGCGCCGGACGCGCAGCGGGACCGGCCGCGAGGCAGATCAGCGCGAGCCAGGCGGCGGCGAGAACGGCCGGGAGACGCCGCGGACTGCGTGGCCGCGAGCCTGGCGCGGCGGTGGCTCCGCCCGCATCGAGCGTCATGACCGCCTGACGTCCGACCGGCCCGGATGTTTCACCTCGGCTCCCGACCCGACGACGAGACGCATCGCTGCATCATGCCGCGTCACGTCGTGCCATGTGACTTCCGGGTGGGTGCGTACGCCGATCGGGCTAATGCATACTGCTGCCCGTTCGCGGTCCGGCGGACCGGGCCCGGCGGACGGAGCGCTACCGATGTCGAACCTCGGCAGGCCATCAGGGGGGCGGGTGCGGTCGGCGATCGCCGCCGCGTGTTTCGCGCTGGGTCTCGTCGCCGGCACGACGCTCGGCGCGCCGGCAGTCCCGCTCGGGTCGGTCGCCGTCCAGGACGTGCTCGCCGCGACCTGCAACCCGGCGCACCAGCCGTCCCTCGGCGCGGGCGGCGTCTCGCCGACGAGCGGGACGACCTCCACCAGCTTCACCTACTCGGTCACCTACCAGGACACGAAGGGATGCCCCCCGACCGACGTGACCCTCCACGTCCAGAGCGGCGGCTCATGGGCGAACCACGCCATGAGCGGGACCGGCACCGCCTTCGAGGTCGGCGTCGTCCACCGGCGCTCGCTCGCGCTGACCGCCGGCTCCCACGCCTACTACTTCACCTCGACGACCGATCCGGACGCGAAGACGGCGCGTTACCCGGCGTCCGGCACGCTCTCGGTGACGGTCGCCGCGCCGACGCCGGTGCCCACGCCGGTGCCGACTCCGACCGCCACCCCGACCGCCGGCGCGACCGCCACCCCCGTTCCATCGACGGGTCCGACCCCCACGCCGACCGGCACCGCGGGAGCCTCGCCGACCCCCGGCGGCGCCGCGACCCCGCCGGCGGCCTCGACTCCGGCGCCGAGCAGCTTCCCGTCCGGATCCCCGACACCGTCCGGCGAGCCCGCGTCGAGCTCGAGCCCGGGTGCCGAAGTCTCACCGGGCGCCTCGCCGTCCTCGTCGGCGATCACCGGCGCGCTCCCCGGGGAGACGCCCGGACCCGGCGGGTCACCGGGATCGCCCGGTGGCCCGGGAGCGGTCGGGGGATCGAGTGGCGGCGATCCAGCCGGTGCCGTCCTCCCGATCGTCATCGGCGGAAGCGGGCTGGCCGCCCTCGCGATCGGTGCCTGGTACCTGCTTGTCGCGCGGCGACGGCGGAGCGCCGAGGAGGAAGCCCCGGCAGTCGCGGTGGGCGCTGCGATGGGCACCGCCTCGGCCGCCGATGACCTGCCGGCGTCGGCCGGCGCCTTCATTCCCACCTGGCTCCGCCGCTCGATGGAGGAGGGCGAGCGGATCGGCCGGCCGGACGCGCGTCTCGCACTCCACTTCGCGGACCCCCCGGAGCTGGGTGTCGATCGGAGGCTCGTCCGCTATCGCCTCGTCCGGCTCGTCGACGTCCCGGACGAGGCGAACGGCGAGCAGATCACCTGGCTCGACGTCGGTGACGAGGTGGAGGTCGTGGACGGGCACGGCCGTTTCTTCCGCGTGCGCACCCCGAACGGCTTCGAGGGCTGGCTCCACGGATCCGCGCTCTCCGGCCCGGGCGGCCGGCGCTAGGAGCGGACGGAAGTCCTAACCCGACCGGGGTAGCGGCCGGGACGCCCGTACCATTGCTGGCGCAGCGCGGCCGCCCCATGCTCTGCCTCGCTCCGGGCGTCATCGTCATCCGAACCGGGGAAGGTCTCATCGTGCTGCTGTCCGCCCTCCGGCCGCGCAGCGCGCCGGCGTGCGCGCTCGCCTCCGCGTACGCGTTCGCCCTCGCGTGCGCGTTCGCCCTCGCGCTGTTCACCGTCGCCCCGGCGTTCGCCGGCGGCCCCGTCCGTCTCTCGGGCGGCAGCGTCTCGCCGGCGAGCGGTCCGACTTCGACCGTCTTCGCCTTCCGTGTCACCTACACCAGCTCGACCGACACGGCCCCCGGCGGCGTCTGGCTCGTCCTTGACGGTGGCGCGCGCAGGATGGCGCCGGTCGATCCCTCGGACACCGACTACCGCGACGGGGCGGTCTTCAGTTACGGGACGACGCTGGGCAACGGCTCGCACACGTACGCCTTCCGGGCCCAGGACGAGAAGACGCACGCGCAGAAGGTCGTCGCCACCCTGGCCGGCGGCACCGTCACCGTCGGGACGTCCGACGGCGGCGATCCCGGCGGTTCGAGTGGTAACGGCACGTCTGACTCCGGGGCCGGACCTGGCGGCGGGCTTACCGGTTCCACCGGCGTCGGTGGCGATGGCGGCACCGGTTCCGACTCGACCGGCACCGGCACGAGCGGCACCGGCACGAGCGGCACCGACTCCGACTCGACCGGCGCCACCGACTTCGCCAGGGGCACGAGCAGCGCCACCGGCTCCGGCACCGGTTCCGACTCCGCCGGCTCGACCGGCGACACCGCCGGGGCCCCGGCCGGCGACGCGGCGGCCGCCCAGGGCGGCGATGGTTCGAGCGGTGCGACGCCGGCTGGTGACTCGCCCTCCTCCGGCCCCGACGGTTCGAGCGGTCCGGGCGCTTCGGACTCGTCGGCCGGCAGCGGTCGCGCGACCGACGGCCGCCAGGGGCGCGGCTTGGACCGAGACCCGGAGGCCGTCCTTCCTGGCCTCGACGACCGGACGTTGCCGCTGACGACGCTCATCGTCTCGACCGCCAGCTCCGTCCTCGTGGCGATGGCCCTCTTCTCCTTCGGGCGGCGTCGGGACGCGCGTGAGGATCCGCCCGACCGCTCCGCCGAACCGCATGCCTGGGACGGCCCGGCCGACCCGGTGGCACCCCATCCGTCGGAGGCGTCCCTGCCGCGCTGGCGCCGGCCCTCGCTGCTCGCCGCCCGCCGCGCCACGCCGGGCACTGTCTCTGAGAACGGCCGGCTCACCTTCGGGAGCGGTAGGGTCGCGCCGGACCCGGAGCACGAGCGACGCCGCATCCGCTACCGGCTCGTTCGCATCACCCACATCCCCGACGAGATCGCCGGCCAGGAGATCGGCCGGCTCGACCAGGGCGACGAGGTCGAGCTGCTCGAGCGGTCGGGGCTCTTCTGGCGCGTCCGCTGCCCGGACGGCGCCGAGGGCTGGATCCACAAGATGACGCTCGGCGATCGGGTGGAGGAGGAGCCCGAGTGCGGCCCCGCCTGGGCCTCGCCGCTCGGCGGCCTCGGCGGCGTGGCACCGCTCGCCGAGGAGCCGGGCCTCGCGGCGCAGTTCCTCTCGCGGCGAGGCGCCTGAGCGGCCGGAAGCTGGACCACGGCCGCCGCGTTCGGCCCGGGGCCACTCATCGCGCCACGCTCACCCCGGTCGCGCCGTCTCCGGCAGGGCTCCCGCCTCGACGTCGGCGGGGGCGGGGAGGCGATCGGTCCAGCGGCCCAGGAGCCAGAGGGCGAAGGCGCCCGCGGCGAGCACGCCGGCGGTGAGGAGCCAGAGCGTCGCGCCGGGTGCCACGTCGAGGATGTAGCCGCCGACGGGCGGCCCGAACGCCGACCCGGCGCCGACCGCCGCCCCGAAGACACCCTGGTAGCGGCCCCGCGCCTGCATCGGGGAGAGATCGGAGACGAGCGCCGGCGAGAGCGGGAAGACGAGCATCTCGCCGATCGTGGCCAGCACGATCGTGAACGCGAGGAGCGGCAGTGCCGCCGCGGCGCCCGGGATCGTCGCCACCACCACGTAGCCCAGGGCGTAGGCGCCCGTCCCGAGACCGATGATCCGCGGCTTCGAGCGTCGCTCCGTGAAGGTGGAGATCCGCAGCTGGAAGAAGATGATCAGCAGGCCGTTGAGGCTGAAGAGGAGGCCCCACTGCTGGGCCGAGACGCCGAGGTCCGCCACGGCGTGGAGCGGCAGCGTCACCACCCACTGGAAGCTGCCGGCGTGGAGGAGGATGGCGAGGAGGGTGAAGGCGGCGAAGATCTTGCGCCGGTCGACAGCGAGACGCGCCTCCACCTCGGGCGCGTAGCGGTGGACGTGGCGCGCCTCGCACTCGAGGCCGCAGTGGGCCACCTCGGGGCTCGCCGCCCGGATCCCCGCCTCGCGCCGGTGCGCCGCCGCGACGGCCGCGTCGCTCGGGCGCGTCTCGGGCATGAAGAAGAGGAGGACGAGCGTGTAGCCGCCGATGACGACGCCGGCGGCGGCGAAAAGGAACGGGTAGCCGAGCCCGGAGAGACCCGCCCCGACCGCGGGGCCGGCGATCCAGCCGACACTCGCCGCCACGCTGAGCAGCGCGTAGGCGCGCGGACGCCGCGCCTCGACGACGACGTCGGCGATCGCCGCGCGCGCCGCCGGGATGAAGGCCGGGTCCACCAGCCCGAGGAGCATCGTCAGGGCGCCGATCGTCGGCAGGTCGCGCGCCTGGCCCATCGCCATCACGGTGACCGCGGTCAGCGTGATCGAGCCGATCATGACCCGCCGCCGCCCGAACCGGTCGGCAAGCCAGCCGCCGGCCGCGTTGGAGACGACCGAGAAGACCGAGTAGAGCGCCAGCACGAGACCCGCCTCGAAAGCCGACGCCCCGAGCCGGCTCGTCAGGTAGATCGTCAGGAACGGGAAGATGAGGGCGAAGCCGAAGCTCGCCACGAGGTCGCCGGCCGCCAGCACGAAGACGGCCCGGTCGAAGTCCCGGCGGAGCTCGCGGTACGCCCGGAGCGGGGCGAAGCGCCCCCAGGTCCCGGCCACCGCCGGGCGATCGTCCGACATCGGTCGAGAGTATGGCAGCCGGGCACTATCATCGGGGTATGGCCGTTCGGATCGACCGCGCGCCGCCCGCTGCCGCGGAACGCGTCCCGTTCGTGGGACGCGAGCCTGAGCTGCGCCGGCTGGCAGCGGCTCTCGAGCGCGCGGCCGAGGGCCGCCCCTCGCACGTCCTGGTCCGCGCCCCGGCCGGCCGCGGCGCGACCCGGCTGATCGTCGAGCTGCGTCACCGTCTGGCGGTCGCGCCCGAGGCGGCCGTCGTCCTGGCGGGCACCGCCTATGCGCCGCTCTCCGGCGTCCCCTATGCGCCGCTGGCGATCGCCCTGGGCGATGCGCTCGACGGTGTCGACGACGGCCGCCTCCCGGCGCTCCTCGGCACGGCGGCGCACGACGTGGCGCGCCTCCTCCCGGCGGTCGGGGAGCGTCTCATCGCGCTCGGCGTGGCGGTCGAGCCGCCGCCGGTCTCCGCCCCGGACCGGCGCCAGGGGCGCTTCTTCGAGGGGATCCTGCGCCTGCTCGGCCGGCTCGCCGACGGGCGCCCCGTCCTGCTCGTCCTCGAGGATCTCCAGCTCGCCGACGCGGGGACGCGCGAGCTGGTCGCCTTCCTGGCCCGGACGGCCCGCGAGGAACCGCTCTGTCTCGTCGCCTCCTACGACCCGGACGAGCTCGACCGGCGCCACCCGCTCCGGCCCGTCCTCGCCGGCCTGGCGGCCACCGTGAGCGTGGAGACCATCGAGCTGCCACCGCTCGGCAACGAAGAACTGGCGAGCCTGATCGAGGGGCTGGAGGGCGAGCGCCCCACCGCCAGCCTCGTCGCCGCGGTGGCGGAGCGCTCGGGCGGGGAGCCGCTCGTCGCCGAGACGATCGTGGCGGCCCGGCGCGACAGGCTCATGACCCGGCTCTCGGACAGCCTCGAGGAGATCCTCGCGGCACGGCTGACGCTCCGCTCGACGACGACGGTCCGCCTCCTCGAGCTGCTCGCCGTGGCCGGGCGACCGCTTTCGCGGGACGAGCTGGAGCGGGTCGGCGCGTCGCTCGGCGGCCTGCCCGAGGCGCTCGAGGCCGGGCTCGTCCGGGCCGGGTCGGATGGCGCCGTCGCCGTGCCCCACCGCCTGGTCGAGGAGGCGATCGCCGCCCGGATGCTCCCGGCCGAGCGCCTCCGCGCCCACGCGCTCCTGGCCCACCGGCTCGCGGGAGCCGCCGCGGAGCGGGCCTGGCACGCCGAGGCGGCGCACCTGTTAGCCGAGGCGCGCGACGCGCGGCTGGAGGCCGGCCGTTTCGCCGAGACGGCCGATTCGGGCGCCGACGCGCTCGTTCACTACGAGCGCGCGATCGAGCTGGCCTACGCGCTGGAACCGAACGGCGGTGAGCTCACGTCGCGGGCGCCGGAACGGGCCGGCGAGGGGCTCGCCCCGCCGCCGCTCGAGCTGGCCGACCTCCTCGACCGGGCGGCAGCCGCGGCCGGGGCCTCCGGCGACCACGCGCGCGCGGCAGCCCTGGCCGCGCAAGCGATCGACCTGGCGGGTTCACCGCAGGCGCTGCGTGCCGCCGACGCCGCCGGCGGCGACGCGCGGAGCCGGGCGCGCTTCCGGCTCGGCGTCCTGCACGAGCGCCTGGCGAGGCACCGCTGGGCGAGCGGCGACCAGCCCGGCGCCTTCGCCGCCCTCGGCCGCGCGCTCGAGCTGGTGCCGGCGAGCCCGTCGGTCGAGCGGGCGCAGCTGCTCGCCACGGTCGCCCAGCTCCAGATGCTCGACGGCCGCTTCACCGAGAGCGCCGCCACCGCGGGGGAGGCGATCGCCGCCGCGCGGACGGTCGGCGAGCCGGCGCGGCCGTGGCTCGGGCACGCCACCTGCACGCTCGGCGTCGACGTCAGCTACTCGGGCGAGGCGGCCCGCGCCGTCGCGCTCCTCGAGGAGGCGCGCGTGATCGCCCGCGAGACGGGTCGGCTCGACGACCTGATGCGCGTCTACGCCAACCTCACCACCGTCCTGGACCTCGAGCTCCGCCGCGAGGAGGCGGTGGCCATGGTGCAGGAGGGGATCGCCGAGGCGCGCCGCTGGGGAC
The DNA here is from genome assembly GCA_001794945.1 of Chloroflexi bacterium GWC2_73_18. GTDB lineage: Bacteria > Chloroflexota > Limnocylindria > Limnocylindrales > CSP1-4 > GWC2-73-18. The sequence goes on along the minus strand of MGMJ01000098.1, from coordinate 3,257 downwards.
AGGAGCACGTCTACGGCAACTTCCTGCGCGGCAACGCCGCCGACTGCCTCTTCACCCTGGGGCGCTGGGGGGAGTGCCGCGCCATGGCCGAGTCGGCGCTCGCCTGGAACCCGACCGGCCTCGCCTTCCTCAACCCGCTCATCTACCTGACCATGGTGCGGGTCGAGCAGTCGGCCGACGAGGAGGCGGCGCAGCTCCTCGGCCAGGCGCTGATCGAGATCGAGACGGTCCCCGACGCCCAGTACTCGGGGCCGGTCTGCCGCTCGGCGGCCTCGTTCGCCCTCTGGCGCCAGGACGTCGCCGACGCGCGCCGCGCCATCGAGCTGGGCTGGCGGCGGATCCTGCAGTCGGAGGATTGGATCATCGCCGCCACGCTGGCTGCGACCTACCTCGAGGTCGAGGCGGCCGCCGCCGACGCCGCCCGGGGGCGTCGCGACCTGAACGGTGTCGCCGAGGCGCTGGAGCGCGCCGACGCCGTCCTCGGCGAGGCGGAGCGCCGGGTCGCGGCCGGTGGCGTGGCGCCGGGGCGGGGCGCGGGCCGCGAAGCCGAGGCCCACCTCGAGACGGCGCGCGCTCATCGCGGACGGATCGCCGGCCACGACGACGCGGACGGGTGGGCGCGTCTCGCCGCCCGGTGGGCCGCGGTCGGTGTCCCCTACCAGGGCGCGAAGGCGCGCTGGCGCGAGGCCGAGGCGGCGCTGAGACTGCGCACGCCGCGGATGCGCACCCGCGCGCGCACGGCGCTCCTCGAGGCGTGGCGTCTCGCCGCGGAGCTGGGAGCCGGGCCGCTGCGCCGGCAGCTGCGCGAGCTGGCCGGCCGGGCGCGGGTCCCGCTACCGGAGGGCGACGCGGAGGTCGAGCTCCCGGTCGCCCAGGCGGAGCCGAGAGCCGTCGCCATCCCGATCGTGACCGGTCCGCCGGGGCCCGGGCTCGCCGAGCGCCTGCTCGCCGCCGGCGCTCCGAAGCCAGCCCACGCCGGGTTCGGCCTCTCGCCGCGCGAGTCGGGAGTCCTGGCGATCCTCGTCGAGGGGCGCACCAACCGCGAGATCGCCGACCGCCTCTTCATCAGCGAGAAGACGGTCGCCATCCACGTCGGCAACATCCTGGCCAAGCTCGGCGTCTCCGGCCGCGTCGAGGCGGCGACGGTGGCGATCCGCCTCGGCCTCGTCCCCTTGCGCGCGCCAGCGCGCCGCTAGCGGCTAGCCTCGCTTGCGGGGAAGGCCGTGACCACGGCCCGGCTCGGCGTGGGCGGTGGGGGCGGGACAGCGCGGTGGGGCGGCCGGCTCGCGTTCTGCTGGCCAGGACAAAGCCCGCGCGGACCCGCCCGAAGCCGCCCAGGTAGCCGCCCAGGTAGCCGCCCAGGTAGCCGCCCGGGGCCGCCCGAAGCCGCGTACCGCGTCGACCGCGCCGGAACGAGGACGCCGGGCCACGATCTGCACCGTCCTGCCCCCCGCCCCGCACGCTCGCGCCCGCCCCGCACGCTCGCCCCCGCCCCGGACCGGTGGCCGAGGGATGGGTTTGTCCTGCTGCGCAGAACGCCGGCGCGACGCCCGCCGGACGAGGCCGACCGCCACGAGGCCGGGCAGGCCGCCCGCCTCGGCGGCGGCCAGGAGCGGCCCCATGTGGCCTTCCTGGCGCTCGCCCCGGTCGAAGGGGATCGACGGCGCGCCGGGGGCGGTGGCGTGCGCCCGGAGGTCGGCGACCAGGAGCGCCTCGCAGCGGCGGCGGACGAGGGCCGGCCAGGCGATCGGGCGTCGCCCTCGCGCTCGGGGGACCGCTTGACCTGCTCGGGCCGCCGGGGCTCGGGGATGCAGGCGTCGAGGGAGAGCCGGCGTCTCGGGTGGCAGGGTTTCGGCAGCATCGGGCCCCAGCGTCCCCCGATGTCGAGATGGCATGGCGGCTTGCGGCCCGGCGCGATCCATCGCCGGGGCGGCCGTCCCGCGCGAAGCAGGCTCAGCCCCTCGCGCCACCTCTCAGAGCCAGCGGATGCGGCGCAGGAAGAACGCCGCCGCCGCGGACGCGCCGACGATGGCGAGGGTGACGAGCCAGAAGCCAGGCGCCTCGGCGCCCAGGAACGCCGCCCCCGCCTCGCTCATCCCGAAGATCCCGGCGAGGGCGCCGACGCCGGCGACGACGACGGTGACGGCGGTCAGCCGCTTCATGATCTCCGAAAGGTTGTTGTTGACCGCCGAGAGGTAGGCGTCGAGGGCACCGGTCAGTCGGTCCCGGAAGCTGTCGAGCTCGTCGGTGAGCCGGATCAGGTGGTCGTAGACGTCCCGGAAGTAGAGGATGTGGGGTGCCTTGACGAAGGGCAGCTCGCGGTTCGTCAGCTGGTTGAAGATCTCGCGCTGCGGGCTGGTCGCCCGGCGGATCGTCATCAACTGGCGCTTGAGGTCGAAGATCCGCTCGATCGTGCCCGAGTTCGGGCGGGCGACGATCAAGTCCTCGAGCCGGTCGATCTCCTCGTCGATCTGGTCGAAGAGCGGGAAGTAGCTGTCGACCAGGTCGTCGACCAGGGCCCAGAGGAGGAGGTCGGCGCCGCGCGAGAGGATCGGCCCGAGCCCGCCACGCAGCTCATGCGAGCGGTCGGGGTCCCACTCGGCCAGGTGCGAGGTGAGCAGGAAGCGATCGCCCAGCACGAAGTCGATCTCGCTTTCGGTCAGCTCACCGTCGAGGCGGAAGGCGAACATGACCAGGTGGGCGTAATGCTCGGAGACCTCCACCTTGGCGCGCTGGTTGCGCTCGACGATGTCCTCCACCACGAGCGGGTGAAGGTAGAGCGTCTCGGTCAGCTCGCCCAGCGCCTCGGCGGTCGGGTCGGTCAGGTCGATCCAGACCTGCGCGTCCGGCGAGCGGAGCGCCTCGGCCACCTGGGCGACCGAGAGGTCGGTGCGCAGCGTCCCATCCCACCAGGCTGCGGCGCGCATCATGCCGATAGAGTACGCGGCCTTCATGCACAATGAGCGGCCATGAAGATCCCTTCCCCCCGTTCCGCCACATCGTTCCCGGCCGCGCTGGCGGCGATCGCCCTCGCCCTCGCGGCCTGCACCGCGGGCGGCGCCGAGTGGACCCACCAGCCGACCGCGCCCGCGACGCCCGCCGCCAGCGGCACTCCGGGCGCCTCGGCTACCCCGGCCGGCACGCCCAACCCGAACGCGCGCACGGTGACGCTCGAGGCGACCGCCGCGCTCCGCTTCGTGCCCGACTCGGTCGAGGTCAAGAAGGGCGAGACGATCCGCTTCGAGATCACCAACACG
>MGMJ01000097.1:15881-22359 GCA_001794945.1 Chloroflexi bacterium GWC2_73_18 | reverse complement strand
AGCAGCGCCGCCGTCAGGCGCGCCGTTGTCGTCTTGCCGTTGGAGCCGGTGATGGCGATGGTGGGGACGCCCTGGCCGCGGACGAGCGTCTCGAGGACGCGCGGTTCGACTCGCCGGGCGACCATCCCTGGGAGCGACGTACCGCCGCCTCGCCCCAGGAGTCGTGAGGCGGTCGCCGCCCCCTTGCCGGCGACGAGCGCGGCGAAGAGACGAAGAGAGAGGCGCGGCGCGGATGCCTGCGGGCGGCGACGGAGGGAGATCGCCGGCAGGGAACGCTCCTTGGCGCTCGTCGTCACGGGCACCAGTGTAGCGGCGCTCGCGTTGACCCTCGAAAGAGGGCCGTGCTATAGTCCCGCGGGCGTCCGCCGGACGGCTGCCTGCGTGCATGCCGGCCGTCGACGCCGGTCCATCTCGGCCGCAACGAGGATCCTCCACTATCAGTCGAGACCTTCGCATCAACGAGATGATCCGCGTCGGACAGGTGCGGGTCGTCGATGAAGACGGAGGCCAGCTGGGGGTCATGCCGACCGCCGAGGCGCTCCGGCTCGCGCAGGAACGAGGGTTCGACCTGGTGGAGGTCGCACCGATGGCCGTGCCGCCGGTCACTCGCCTTCTCGACTTCGGCCAGTTCAAGTACGAGCAGGCCAAGCGCGAGAAGGAAGCGAAGCGGCGGCAGCGGGCCGTCACCTTCAAGGAGATCCGGCTCAAGCCGCAGATCGGCCAGGGCGACTTCGAGACGAAGGTGCGGCGGGCGATCGAGTTCCTCGAGGAGGGGGACCGGGTCAAGGTCGCGGTGCAGTTCCGCGGCCGCCAGCTCGTCCATGCCCACCTGGGGCGGGACCTGCTGATGCGCTTCGCCGAACAGATCAAGGAGCATGGGACCATCGAACGGCAGCCCCTCCTGGAAGGCAAGGCGATGTCGATCGTGGTCGCCTCGAACCACAAGCCGAAACCACGCATACCGGTCGCGCCGGTCCGGGCGGACGCCGGCGAGGCTCCGCCCCCGCCGCCAGGGGAGTAGACCACCGTGCCGAAGATGAAGACCCACAAGGGGACCGCCAAGCGGTTCAAGGCGACCGGCTCCGGCAAGATCGTCCGGGTCAAGGCCTGGCGCGGCCACCATCTCGAGATCAAGTCGTCGCGTCGCAAGCGGCGCTACGCCGGCAAGGTGACCCTCGACCCGTCCCACGCGGAGCAGCTGCGCCGCCTTCTGCCGTACCTCTAGGAGCCCGACCAGACCATGGCACGCGTCAAGCGCGGCGTCACCGCCCACCGCCGCCACAAGCGTCTCCTCCAGGACGCCGAAGGCCGCCGGGGGACCCGCTCGAAGCTGATCAAGCCGGCGCGCGAGGCGCTGCTGCATGCGCTCGCCTACGCCTTCGCCGGGCGCAGGCAACGCAAGCGCCAGCTCCGCGCCCTCTGGATCGTCCGGCTCAACGCCGCCGCGCGCCAGCACGGGCTCACCTACGGGCGCTTCGTGAGCGGCCTCAAGCGCGCCAACGTCGCCCTCGACCGCAAGGTGCTGGCCGACATCGCGGTGCGCGACGCGGCGACCTTCGCCCGGATCGCCGAGATCGCCAAGAGCGCCTGAGCGGCGCCGCGACCGGCGCCGACGTGGACCTCGACACCTTCGGCGACCAGCTCGATCGCCTGCGCGGCGCGGCGCTCGCCGACGTCGCCGCGGCCGGCGACCTCGAGGCGCTCGACGAGCGGGCCAGCCACTACCTCGGACGCAAGGGGACCCTGACCGCCCTCCTCCGCTCGATCGGCGCCATCCCGCCGGAGGCTCGGCCGCGTGCCGGCCAGCTCGCCAATGCGGTCCGCGAAGCGGTCGAGGCCGCGATGGCCGCCCGGCGCGAGGCGCTCGCGGCAGTCCAGCTCGAGCGCCGCCTCGCCGCCGAGGCGACCGATCCGACGCTCCCGGGACGGCCGCGGCGGCGCGGCTCGCTCCACCCGCTCCTCGAGACGAGCCGTCGGATCGCCGAGATCTTCGGCCAGTTCGGTTTCGTCGTCTACGAGGGCCCGCAGGTCGAGACCGACGAGCTCAACTTCCAGCTCCTCAACATCCCCGAGGAGCACCCCTCGCGCGACCTCTGGGACACCCTCTACACCGACCTGCCCGGCCACCTGCTGCGGACCCATACCTCGCCGGGGCAGATCCACGTCATGCGCGCCACGCGGCCGCCGATCCGGGCCCTGCTGCCGGGCCGCTGCTTCCGCTACGAGGCGGTCGACGCCTCGCACGGCTTCGAGTTCTTCCAGGTCGAGGGCCTCATGATCGACGAAGGCACCACCCTGTCAGATCTGCGCGGGCTCCTCGACGAGTTCGCCCACGCCATGTTCGGCGCCGACCGGGGGACCCGCTTCCGGCCCGGCTACTACCCCTTCACCGAGCCGTCGGTCGCCTTCGACGTCCGCTGCGTCGTCTGCGACGGCACCGGCTGCCCGGCCTGCGGGCGCTCCGGCTGGATGACGATCCTGGGCGCCGGGATGGTCCACCCGGTCGTGCTGCGGAACGGGGGGATCGACCCGGAGCGCTACCAGGGCTTCGCCTTCGGGATGGGGACCGATCGGATCACCATGCTCCGCTACGGCATCAACGACCTCCGCCTCTTCCTCGAGTCGGACGTCCGCTTCCTGGAGCAGTTCTGAATGCGCGTTCCGCTCTCGTGGCTGCGCGACTACGTCGACGTCGAGCTCGACGCGGACGCGCTCGCCGAGACGCTCACCATGCTCGGCCTCGAGATCACGGGGATCGAGCGACGGGGGGCCGACTGGCGCGGCGTCGTCGTCGGCGAGCTCCTCGGGGTGCGCCCCCATCCGCGCGCCGACCGGCTCTCCCTGGCGCTGGTCACGACCGGCGAGGGCGAGCCGCTCTCGATCGTCTGCGGCGCGGCCAACATCGCGGTCGGCCAGCGCGTCCCGGTCGCGCTCCCGGGCGCCGTCCTGCCCGGGGAGCGTTCCATCGCCGTGAGCCGCATCGCCGGCGAGGAGAGCCACGGGATGCTCTGCTCGGGTGACGAGTTGGGCCTCACCGCCGACGCGGAGGGGATCCTGATCCTCCCTGCCGGGACGTCGCTCGGACGGCCGCTGACCGAGCTTTACGGCGACGTCGTCCTCGACGTCGATGTGAAGGCGAACCGCGGCGACGCGCTCTCCCTGGTCGGCCTGGCCCGCGAGATCGCCGCCGCGACCGGCGGCGAGGTGCGCTGGCCGGCGATCGAGCTGGCCGAGGCCGGCACGCCGTGCGAGGCCCACCTGAAGGTCGAGGTCTCCGACACTCGCCTTTGCCACCGCTTCGTGGGGCGTTACCTCGACGGCGTCCGCGTCGCGCCCTCGCCCGACCGGATCCAGATGCGCCTGATCGCGGCCGGTGTCCGGCCCGTCTCCAACGTCGTCGACGCCTCCAACTACGTCATGCTCGAGATGGGCAAGCCGATCCACACCTTCGACGCCGCGCGTGTCTCGGGGGGCCGGATCGTCGTGCGGACCGCCGAGCCGGGGGAGCGGCTGGAGACGCTCGACCACGTGGATCGCGAGCTCACGCCCGAGACGCTCCTCATCGCCGACCCGACCGGGCCGCTCGCCATCGCCGGCGTCATGGGCGGCGCGGCCAGCGAGGTGAGCGAGGCGACCGGCGCGGTGGTCGTCGAGTCGGCGATCTTCGACCCGGTCAGCATCCGCCGCACGGCCCGCCACTACGGGCTGCCCTCGGAGGCGAGCCTCCGCTTCGAGAAGGGACAGGAGTGGCGACTGGCACCCCTGGGGGCCGACCGCACCTGCCAGCTCGTCGCCGCCTGGGCGGGCGGGAGGATCGCCCCCGGACGGGTCGACTCGGCGCCGCGCGAGGAGCCGGTACGCCGCGTCGCGATCCGTCCGGCGCGCATCAACCGACTCCTTGGCACCGGTCTCACGGGCGATGAGATGCGCGGTCTGCTCGACCGTTTCGGCATCGTCACCGAGCCGGCCGTGGGCGGCGACGTGGTGCCGGTCACCGGCGCGGAGGACGGCGTCACCCTTGACAAGCCCGCCGCCCAGGAAGCCCTGGTGACGACGATCCCAAGCTGGCGCGCCGATCTCGTCATCGAGGCCGACCTCGCCGAGGAGGTCGCCCGTCTGCACGGCTACGGCGGGATCCCGTCGCGCCGCCCCGAGACGCCGATGCCGCCCTACCGGCCGGACCCGCGCGCCGGCGTCGACCGGGTCCGGACCTTCCTCGCCGGGGCGGGCCTGACCGAGGTCGTCACCCACGCCCTGATCGCCCCGCACGACCTCGCCCTGGTGGCGATCGACGACGGGGACGGGCGGGCGATCCACGTTACCAACCCGCTCTCGCACGACCACTCGGTGCTGCGCCGCTCGATGCTGCCCGGCCTCCTCCGCGCCCTCTCCCGCAACGAGCGCGTCCGCCGCGGCGACGTCGCCCTCTTCGAGGTCGGCGAGGTGCACGAGCGCGAGGAGGCGCGGCCGCGCGAGGCCCCGCGCCTGGCGATCCTCCTCGCCGGAGAGCTGGAGCCGCCCGCCTGGGACCGCCCGGCGCGGTCGGCCGATGCCTGGGACCTGCGGGGGATCGTGGAGGCGCTCCTCTCCGAACTCGGCGCTCCGGCGCCCCGCTACGCCGCTCGGGTCCCGCTCGTGGACGTCGAGCACCCCGGCCGCACGGCCGACCTCCACCTCGGTGCGGACCCGACGCCGGCCGGTGTCGTCGGGGAGCTGCACCCGCGCCTCCTCGAGGCCTTCGGGATCCGCGCCGAGCGGGTCGCTTATGCCGAGCTCGGTCTCACCGCGCTCCTGGCCGCGGCGCCGGCAACGCGCCGCTACCGGCCCCTGCCGCACCAGCCGGCGGCCGAGCGCGACCTCGCCGCCGTCGTCCCCGAAGCCGTGCTCGCCGGCGACGTCGCCGAGCGGATCCGCGCAGCGGCCGGTCCGGCCCTCGTCGGGCTGGCGCTCTTCGACGTGTATCGCGGGGCGCCCCTGGGTGCAGGAGAGAAGAGCCTGGCCTACCGGCTTCACCTCGATTCCGGGAACGAGCGGCGCCCGCCCGACGGCGTGATGGAGGCGGTCCACCGCGCGCTGCAGGGGGCCGGCTGGCGCCTGCGCGCATAGGCGAGAAGTCGCATGGACGCGGCCTCCCGCGCGCTGCTACTCTGAGCGCCCGAACGGGAGGTGAGAGAGATCGACGCGTTCATCGCCGACCTGACGGCGGCCGACATCGTCATCGTGGTGATCCTGCTCGGCGCCTTCGTCGTCGGCTGGATCCAGGGCGTCATCCGGCAGCTGCTCGGGCTCGGCGCCTACCTCGCCGCCTTCGTGCTGGCGGCCAACCTGCGCGACCCGTTGGGCGACTTCCTGTCCCGCAACTGGACCTTTTTCGCGCCCGAGTTCAACTCGATGGTAGCGCTGCTGGCGCTCTGGATCGCCATCAGTATCACGCTGACGATCGCGATCCAGATGTTCTACCGGCGCGTCCCCATCGTCTCGCGCTTCACCTGGATCGACGAGTTGCTCGGCGGTCTCCTCGGCCTCGGTGTCGCCGCCCTCGTCATCGGCCTGGCGGTGATCGCCCTCGACACCTTCTACCGCATCACCGGCGTGCCGGACGGGGCCGACGTCCAGTGGATGCGCCAGCTCTGGAAGGCGCTGGATGAGTCGGCCGTCGTCGCCGTCTACCGCGACACGCTCATCCCCGGCGTCACCTCCGTGCTGAAGCCGCTCCTCCCCGGCCTGCCCGGCATCTGAGCGACGGCGACCTGGGCCCGGCCCTCGCCGCGCTCCGTCGCGCGGCTGGCCTGCCGCGCGCCTTCTTCGCCCGTCCCGCCGAGGCCGTCGCGCCCGAGCTGATCGGGTCGATCCTCCTGCACGACACCCCCGAGGGGCTCGTGGCGGGGCGCCTGGTCGAGGTCGAGGCCTACGACGGCGAAGCCGACCGCGCCTCGCATGCCCGGGCGGGGCGAACGGCACGGACCGCCACGATGTACGGTCCGCCCGGGCACGCCTACGTCTACCTGGTCTACGGCCTGCATGACTGCCTCAACGTGGTGACCGAGGCGGACGGGAAAGCCGGCGCGGTCCTGGTCCGGGCGGCGGCGCCACTGGCCGGGGAGACGCTGATGCGGACGCGCCGTGCCGCCCGAGGCGCCCCCTCCCGGGAGCCGCCACAGCGGCTCGCCTCCGGACCGGCCCGGCTGACCCAGGCGTTCGGCGTCGACCGACGGCTCGATGGCGCCGACCTGACGCGGGGGCCGCTGCGGCTCGTGGCCGCGGACGCGTGGCCGCTCTCCCCGCCGGCGATGCTCGTGGCGGCGACGCCCCGCGTCGGGGTCGCCTACGCCGGCGAGCCGTGGGCCTCGATCCCGTGGCGTTTCGTCGCCGCCGGCGACCCGGCCGTCTCGCGCCGGGCGGCTGGTACGATCGGCCGCGATGGACGCTCGATCGATCGCGATCCTCGAGTTCCCTGAGATCCGGGCACGACTCGCGG
>MGMJ01000097.1:2225-15873 GCA_001794945.1 Chloroflexi bacterium GWC2_73_18 | reverse complement strand
CCGTCGGGCGAGCCGGTGGTCGTGAAGCGCCGGCTCGACGAGACCGACGAGGCCCGCGAGCTGCTGACCCTCCACCCGGGTGTGGGGATCGGCGCCGCGCACGACATCGGCCCCGCCGTCGAGCGCGCCGCTCGCGGCGGGCGCCTGGAGAGCGACCAGCTCCTCGAGATCCTCGAGACCCTCGTGGCGGCGGCACGGCTCGGTGATGCCCTCGCGGCGGAGTCGCGACCCCTCCTGCGCGACCTCGGTCGTGCCATCGCCCCGCTGCCGCACCTGCGCGCCACCCTCGAGCGGAGCCTCGACCCGGCGGGTGGCCTGCTCGACTCGGCCTCGCCGCGGCTCGGCTCCCTGCGCCGCGCCGTGCGTGTCGCCTACGAGCGGCTCCGCTCGCGCCTGGAGCACCTGGTCCACTCGGCCGAGCTGGCGGGCGTCCTGCAGGAGCCGATCGTGACGCTCCGCAACGGCCGCTACGTGGTGCCCGTGCGGGCCGAGGCGAAGGGGCGCGTCAAGGGGATCGTCCACGACCAGTCGGGGAGCGGCCAGACGCTCTTCATCGAGCCGCTCGTCGTGGTCGAGCTGGGGAACGCCTGGCGGGAGGCCCAGCTGGCCGAGGCGGCCGAGGTCGAGCGGATCCTCGATGTACTGTCCGCGCTCGCCGGCGCCCAGGCGGGGCCGCTCCGGGCCACGCTCGACGCGCTCGCCCGCTTCGACTTCTGGGGCGCCAGGGCGCGCCTGGCCGCCGAGCTCGACGCCGTCCGCCCGGCCGCCTCGACGGGGTACGAACTGGAGTTGCTGGGGGCGCGCCATCCCGGCCTCACCGGTCGCGTCGTCCCGATCGACGTCCGCCTCGGCGGCGAGTTCACCGTCCTGGTCATCACCGGCCCCAACACCGGCGGCAAGACGGTGACCCTGCGCACCGTCGGCCTCCTCACGCTCATGCACCAGGCAGGGCTCCAGGTGCCGGTCCTCCCCGGCTCGCGGCTCCCGGTCTTCCGCGACGTCTTCGCCGACATCGGCGACGAGCAGTCGATCGCGCAGTCGCTCTCGACCTTCTCGAGCCACATGCGCGCCATCGTGCGGATCGTGCAGGAGGCCGGGCCCGGCACGCTCGTGCTGCTCGACGAGCTGGGCGCCGGCACCGACCCGACCGAGGGTTCGGCGCTCGCCCAGGCGCTTCTCGACCACTTCATCCGGGCCGGCGCGCTGGTCGCTGCCACGACCCACTACGCCGAGCTGAAGGCCTACGCCCACAACACCCCCGGGGCGCGCAACGCCTCGGTCGACTTCGACCTCGAGACGCTCCAGCCCACCTTCCACCTCTCCATCGGTCTGCCGGGCGCCAGCCAGGCGTTCGCCATCGCCGGGCGTCTCGGGCTGCGCGATGAGCTGATCGCCGAGGCGCGGTCTCGCCTGACCCACGCCCAGGCCGAGTTCGAGTCGACGCTCCGCGCCATCAAGGCGGCCGAGGCGGCCGCGGCAGAAGCGGTCGAGCGGGCGCGCGCGCAGGAGGAGCGGGCACGCGCCGACCGTTCCGCCGCCGAGGGCGAGCGCGATCGGGCCCGGCGGGAGCGCGATGAGCTGCTGAGCGGCGCTCGGGCCGAGGCGGAACGGCTTCTGGAGGCGATCCGCCGGGAGCTGGCGACGGCCCGGGAGCGGCTCGCCCGGGAGCCGGCCTCCGCGGCGATCGTCGAGGAACTGGACGGGCGCGTGGCGGCCCGGACGGAGGCGCTCGCGGCGCTCGTTCCGGCCCGACCGGATCGTGGGCCGGAGGCGGCGGTGGCGCCGGCGGTGGCCTGGCGGGTCGGCATGCGGGCGCGCGGTCGCGAGAGCGACTGGGAGGGGCGGATCGTGGCGTTCGACCGGTCCGGTCGGCGGGCGACGATCGAGACCGGCGGGCTGCGGCTCACCGTCGCGGTCGACGAGCTCGTCCCCGCCGCCGGGCGGAGCGCCGGTGAGGGGCAGTCGTCCGCGTCGCGGGCGGGGCTCGCGCGTGGCGGGCGGCGCGCGGCCGGACCGCCGGTCGCCCCGGTGCCGGCCACGCTCGACCTGCGCGGCGCGCGGGTTGAAGAGGCGCTCGACCTGCTCGAGCGCTATCTCGACCGAGCCTCGCTGGCGGGAGTGGGCCGCGTCACCATCGTCCACGGCCTCGGCACCGGTGCGCTGCGGGACGTCGTCCGTGCCCGCCTGGCGGAGCACCCGCTGGTGCGCGAGTGGCGCCCCGGCGAGCGCGGCGAGGGCGGCGACGGGGCCACGATCGTGGGCGTCTGACCGCCGCGCCCAGGCGCCGTCAGGCGGGTACGGCGCCCCCGCCCGGGACGGGCGTGCCGCCGGGCCCGGCGCCGGTGGTGGTGGGCGGCGGCGTGGCGTCGGTGTAGACGATCACTCGGGTGCCGGGGTCGACGAGGGTGCCCGGCGGTGGGTCGACGCCGCTGACCGGCTGACCTCGCCTCCCCACGATGACCGGGTCGAGACCGAGGGCGACGAGGCTGTTGAAATACTGCCCGCCCGTCTCCCCGGCGAAAGCGGGGATCTCGACCTGCGCCGGCGTCGGCGTGGGCGTCGGCCTGGGCGTCCGCGTCGGCGTGGGCGTGGGGCTCGCCTCGGGACTCGGCGTCGGGCTCTCGGTCGGCGAGGGTGCCGGCGTCGGCGCCAGCTCGCAGATCTCGGTCGGGGGGAAGGCCGCGCCCCAGCTCTTGCCGTAGGGCATGTAGTAGGGGCTGTAGAAGTAGGTGGTGCGCGTGCCGCTCGGCCCGCCGCGGACGCCGGCCCCCCCCTTCGCACGCTCGATCCAGCCGAGGTTCGCCTTGTTCCAGTTGGGCCAGGCGCTCTCCACGTTCTCGAGCGCCAGGAAGCCCTTGGTCTCGGGTGTGCCGGCGCAGCCCTCCTGCCAGAGCAGCCCGGTCTCCTTCTCGACCTGGAGCGGGATCCGGATGTCGTCCTCGCGGGCCGGCGCGGTCCCCTGGATGAAGATCTCGTCGACGACCCTGCTGCTGAAGGGCCCGGGCTTGAGGCCGCTCCAGGCGTCCACCGTGGCGGTGACGATCCCGGACGGACGCACGAAGTCGTTGATCGGCCAGTCCTTGGTCACCTCGGCCAGGAACGCCTGCCAGACGAAGGTGACCGCCTCCACCGAGAAGAGGCCGCCGGTCTCGGAGTTGTCGCTGTTGCCGCCCCAGACGCCCACCACCACCGACCGGCCTGCGTCCTTCGAGGGGGCGACGTACCCGAAGGCCATCAGGTCCCTGCTCTCGTCGTTGGTGCCGGTCTTGAGCGCGGCGGGCCGGCGGGCCGAGCCGCTGACGATGCGGAACTGGCCCCAGTACGGGTTCATCGCCGGGTTCGTGTTGCCCGCCAGGATATCGGTGATGACGTAGGCGGCCTGCTCGGAGACGACGCGCTCGCCCTGCGGCGGCGCGTAGCGGTAGACCTCGTCGCCGTTCGCGTCGGTCACCTGGAGGACGGTCGCCCGCGGCACGAGCACGCCGCCGTTGGCGATGGCGCCGTAGGCGCCGGTGAGGTCGATCGGGTGGAGCTCCTGCGTCCCGATCCCGAGCGAGAGACCCGCCGTCGGCTGCGGTACCTTCCAGCGGATGCCGAAGTGCCTGGCCACCTCGAAGACGTGGTCGACGCCGTTCATCGCCATCGCCTTGATGGAGGGGATGTTGAGCGAGAACATGAGCGCCTGGCGGAGGCGGAGCGGGCCGCGCTCGAGGCGATCAGCGTCGAAGGGCGCCCAGCCGCCGCCGAAGTCGGTGGTCACGTCCATCAACATCGTCGCCGCGGTGAGTGTGCCGTCGTTGATGCCGGTCACGTAGTTGATCGGCTTGAAGGCCGACCCGGGCTGGCGCCAGCCGCCCTCCAGGACGTCGTATTGCGGCTGGAGCTGGTCGTTGGGGTTGGTGTAGTAGTAGTCGGCGCTGCCGACGTAGGCGAGGATCTCGCCGGTCCGGTAGTCGAGGGCGGCGAGCGCGCCGTTGTTGAGATCCTTGCCGCGCAGGTTGGCCATCCAGGTGGCGTACGTGACGCCGATCTGCTTGGCGTACGCCTTCGGATCCGGGGTACGGGGCAGGATCGCCATCGCCTTGACCCACTTCTCGGCCGCCTGCTGCATCGTGTAGTCGAGGGTGGTGACGATCCGGTAACCGCCCGTCTCGAGCGCTGTGCAGGTCTGGGACTCCTGGCCGCAGAGGATGCTGGTCAGCTCGTCGCGGACGCGCAAGACGAAGTGCGGCGCCCGCCAGATCGGGGCCGACTGCTTCGCCAGCACGACCGGCTCCTCCTTGGCCGCGTCGTAGTCGGCGTCGGTGTACTGGCCCTTCGTCAGCACGGAGCGCGTCTTCATCAGCTCGAGGATGTAGTTGCGCCGGACCACGATGTCGCTGGCGGCCGGCACCACGAGCGTCCCGTCCTCGCGCGCGACCGCGTTGCGCACCAGGTCGTAGGTGGAGGGTGACTGCGGGATGCCGGCCAGGATCGCCGCCTGAGCGAGCGTCAGCTGGCTGAGGTCATCGATCCCGAAATAGCCCCTGGCCGCCGCCTTGACACCGTAGAGCAGGTTACCGTAGTAGTTCTGGTTCAGATAGGCGGTGATGATCGCCTTCTTGCCATCCTGTCCCTCGAAGGCCTGGGTGAGGCGGACCGACTGGATGATCTCCTTGATCTTGCGTTCGACCCGCCGGCTCGGGTCCTGAACGAGGGCGGGATCGAGGAGTCGCTGGCGGACCAGCTGCTGGGTGATGGTCGAGGCGCCGCGCTCCTCCCCCTGAAGGGTCTGGATCGCCGCGGCGAGGATGCTTGCGGGGTCGAAGCCGGTGTTGGTCCAGAAGCTCTTGTCCTCGACCGAGGTCGTGGCGTCGATGACGAGCGGGGCGATCTCCTCGTACCTGACCACCTCGCGCTGCTCGACGCCGACGCGGGCCAGCTCGATGGTGCCCGTCCGGTCGTAGATGATCGACGGCTCAGTGAAGGTGAGCTCGGCCAGGTCGGCGGGGTCGCTCAAGCCCTGGCTGTAGTAGCCGTAGGCCCCCACGACGCCGGCGAAGCCGGCGACGCCGAGGAGGAGGAAGGTCGTGAAGAGGAAGAGGGGGAAGGCGACGGCGATGCCCCGGACGGCGTTCGAGCCGCCCCCGTTGCGCCGGCGCCCACCGTTGCGGCGGCGCGCGGCGCGCCGTGCGAGACTGACCTGCATATGCGCGACAACCCTAGCATACTCAGGCGGCGTTCCCGGTCTGCCGGACCGCCGACGGGAGACGCCCCACCCCCGCTCGCTGTGGCGCCAGCCTGACGGTAGCGATGCCCCTCATCGACTTCCTGCGCGAGCTCGAGTGGCGCGACATGGTCGCCGAGCGGACGGCCGGCCTGCCGGCCCGCCTCGTGGACCGCCGGCCGCTGGCCGCCTACGTCGGCTTCGACCCGAGCTTCCCCTCGCTCCACGCCGGGCACCTGGTGCCCATCTTCGCGCTCGCTCACCTCCAGCGCGCCGGCGGCCGCCCGGTCGCGCTCGTCGGCGGCGGGACCGGCATGATCGGCGACCCGTCGGGGCGCAGCAGCGAGCGCAACCTGCTCGACGAGGCGACGATCGACGCCAACGCGGCGGCGATCCGCGAGCAGCTGGGGCGGTTCCTCGACTTCGATGCCGGCCCGCGCGGCGCGCTGCTGATGGACAACCGCGAGTGGCTGGGTCGCTATGGCCTGCTCGAGTTCCTGCGCGAGATCGGCAAGCACTTCACGCTCGCCTACATGCTCGACAAGGAATCGGTGCAGCTGCGGCTGCCGACCGGCATCAGCTTCACCGAGTTCACCTACATGCTCCTGCAGGCGGCCGACTTCGCCCACCTCTACCGGCACCACGGGGTGGAGATGCAGATGGGCGGCGCGGACCAGTGGGGCAACATCACCGCCGGGCTGGAACTGATTCGGCGGATGGAGGGTCCCGCCGAGGCCGGCGTGGAGCGCGCCCACGCGCTCGGTCTGCGCCTGATCACCACCCCGTCGGGCGCGAAGTTCGGCAAGACCGAGGGCGGCGGCAACCTCTACCTCGACGCGCGGTTCACCTCGCCCTTCCGCTTCTACCAGCACTGGATCAACGTCGACGACCGCGACGTCGGCCTCTTCCTGCACACGCTCACCGCGATGTCCCGCGAGGAGATCGAGGCGATCGTCGCCGAGCAGTCGGCCCGTCCGGAGCGTCGCCCGGCGCAGCGGGCCCTCGCTCGGGACATCACCGGGCGCGTCCATGGCGCGGACGAGGCGCGGCGCCAGCAGGAGATCGCCGAGGCGGTCTTCGGCGAACGGCTCGCCTCGCTCGACCCGGCGTTGCTGGCGACCGTCTTCGGCGAGATGGAGCATGCCTGGCTGGCGCGGGGGGCGGTGCCGGCGACGGTCCTCGACTTCGCCGTCGCCAGCGGCGCGGCCGCGTCCCGCGGGGAGGCGCGCCGCACCATCGCCCAGGGCGGGCTCTACCTCAACGAGCAGCGGGTCGGCGACCCCGACGCGCCGGTGCCCGGGCCGATCGCCGGAGAGTACTGGGTCGTCCGCACCGGCCGGAAGCGCTACCGGATCGTCCGCCTCGGCGACGAGGCGGGAGACTGACCCCTCCCAGGGGGGCAGCGCGGCAGCGTCAGCGGTGGTGGCGCTCTCGCAGCGCGGCGATGACGGCGGCCGGCGCCAGACGCCGTTCGGCGCCGAGGACGAGCAGGTGGTAGAGGAGGTCGGCGACCTCACCGGCGAGGGCGTGGCGCGTCGTGGTGCGCACATCTGCCGTGGCCGCCTGGTCGGCCTTGGCGGCGAGGACGACCTCGACCGCCTCCTCGGCCACCTTGCGGGCGACCGCGTCGGTGCCGCCGTCCAGCAGCCGCGCCGTGTACGAGCCGGGAGGGCGCGACGCGGCGCGCTCCTCGATCGTCGACCAGAGCTCCTCCAACCAGGCGAAGCCCTGCGGTTCGGCCGCCGCGCCGCCGGCGTCGAAGCAGGATCGCGCGCCGGTGTGGCAGGCCGGCCCGGCCGGCTGGACGGTGAGCAGCAGCGCGTCGCCGTCGCAGTCGAGCGCCAGGTCCCGCAGGCGCAGCACGTTACCGCTCGTCTCGCCCTTCTTCCAGAGACGGCCGCGCGAGCGGGAATGGAAGTGGACCTCGCCGCTCTCGATCGTCGCCCGGAGCGCCTCGGCGTCGAGGTAGCCGACCATCAGGACCCGTCCGTCGGCGCCGTCCTGCGCCACGCCCGGCACGAGGCCGTCCGGACCGAAGCGGACCGCGGCGGCGTCGAACCCGGTCACGCCGCGTCCCTCGCGTCCAAGCGGACGGGCAGCCCCGCCGCGGCCAGGGCCACCTTGACCGCCCCGATCGAGTGGATGTCGCGGTGGAAGATCGAGGCGGCGAGGGCCGCGTCGGCGCCGCCGTCCCGGATCGCCGCCACCATGTCCGCCGGCGAGCCGGCGCCGCCCGAGGCGACCAGCGGCAGGTCGGTGACGACGCGGATGGCACGCAGCAGCTCGAGGTCGTAGCCGGCGCGGGTCCCGTCGCGGTCGATGCTCGTCACCAGCAGCTCGCCCGCCCCCAGCTCGGCGACCCGGCGCACCCAGTCGACGACGTCGAGCCCGGTCGGCTCGCGCCCGCCGTGTACCACGACCTCCCACGATCCGGGCGCGCTCGGGTCGGCTCCCGTCCCCTGGCCGCGTCGTCGCGCGTCGATGGCGACGACGACGCACTGGCGCCCGAAGCGACGCGCGCAGCGGCGCACCAGCCCCGGGTCGCGCACCGCGGCCGTGTTGACGGCGACCTTGTCGGCGCCGGCGCGCAGCACGGCGCGCATCTCCAGCGGGCTGCGCACCCCGCCGCCGACGGTGAGCGGCACGAAGACCCGTCGCGCCGTCCGCGTCACGATCGCGAGGAGCGTCCCTCGCCCCTCGGGAGCGGCGGTGATGTCGAGGTAGACGATCTCGTCGGCCCCCGCCGCGGCGTACCGTGCGGCGAGCGTGGGCGGGTCGCCCTCGTCGGTCAGGTCCACGAAGCGGGTCCCCTTGACGACGCGTCCGCCGGCCACGTCGAGACAGGGGATGACGCGATGGAGGAGCATCTGGCGGCCGTCAGGCGGCGCCGGCCACGGCGGCCGGCCGCGCCCTCCCGCCGGCCAGCAGGCCGAGGAAGTTGGCCAGCAGCGCCAGCCCGTCGCGGCCGCTCCGCTCGGGATGGAACTGCACGCCGAGCACGTTGCCGGCGGCGACCGCGCTGGCGAACCGCCGCCCGTGCTCCGTGGTCGCCAGCACCACGCCCGGGTCGGTCGGTTCGCCGGCGAAGGAGTGGACGAAGTAGAAGGGGGCGTCGCGGTCGATCCCGGCGAACAGGGCGTGCTCGCGCGTCCGCTCGACCGCGTTCCAGCCCATGTGCGGCAGGCGCGGCGCGCCGTCGAGGCGGCGCACGCGGCCGCGCAGGAGGCCAAGGCCGCCAGCGCCGTCCTCGTCGGACCCGTCGAAGAGGAGCTGCAGCCCGAGGCAGATCCCCAGGTAGGGGAGGCCGGCACCGATCGCGTCGGCGAGTGCGCGGTCGAGACTCGCGCGCGCCAGCCGCCGCATCGCCGGTGCGCTCGCCCCCACGCCCGGCACCACCAGGCCTTGCGCCCCCTCGAGGTCGGCCGGCCGGCGGGCCAGGACGACCTGTCCGCCCAGCGACTCGAGCGCCCGGGCGATGCTGACCAGGTTGCCCGCGCCGTGGTCGACGACGGCGACCCGGCTCATGCGCCGAGGGTCCCCTTGGTGCTGGCTACCCCGGCGCGCCCGGGGTCGGGCGCACAGGCGGCCCGCAGGGCCCGTGCCAGGGCCTTGAAGGCGGCCTCGGCGAGGTGGTGGTCGTTCGCCCCCGACGCGTGCAGGTGGAGCGTCAGGCCGGCGGTCCGGGCGAACGCCTCGAGCGCGTGGGGCACGAGCTGCGTCGGCAGCGACCCGATCCGCTCCGAACGGAACGGCAGGTCCAGGACCGCGTAGGAACGCCCCGACAGGTCGATCACCGCGGTCGCCAGGGCCTCGTCCATCGGCACCGCGGCGTCCCCGAAGCGGGCGATCCCGGCGCGCTCGCCGAGCGCCGCGGCCAGCGCCTGCCCCAGGGCGAGGGCGACATCCTCGACGGTGTGGTGCTCGTCGACGTGGAGGTCGCCG
This sequence comes from Chloroflexi bacterium GWC2_73_18, assembly GCA_001794945.1. Taxonomy (GTDB): domain Bacteria; phylum Chloroflexota; class Limnocylindria; order Limnocylindrales; family CSP1-4; genus GWC2-73-18. The sequence goes on along the minus strand of MGMJ01000097.1, from coordinate 6,725 downwards.
GTCGCCGCCACGTCCAGGTCGAAGAGAGCGTGGTGGGCGAGCGAGGCGAGCAGGTGGTCGTAGAAGCCGACGCCGGTCGAGACGCTCGCCTCGCCCGAGCCGTCGAGGTCGAGCTCGACCCGGACGTCGGTCTCGCGGGTGGTACGCTGGACGGACGCGCGGCGCGGCGCGTTCCCCGCGGCGACGCTCATGGGCGCACCTCCTCCGCGGCGAAGACGGCGACGAGGCGGTCGTCGTCCTCGGGCGTGCGCACCGTCAGCCGCAGGTGATCGGCGAGCGGGTGGCGCAGGTCGAACGTGCGCGGCACCATGCCCCTGGCCAGCATCCGCGCGGCGACCGCGGCCGCCGGACCGCTCCCGTCGGGGCGCACCAGCAGGAAGTTGGCGACCGACGGGTGGACCAGCCAGCCAAGGCTGCGCAGGCGCTCGGCGAAGCGCTCGCGCTCGGCGGCCAGCCGCGCCACGGTGGCGCGCATCGCGTCGGGGCGCCGCAGGGCCGCCTCGCCGATCGTGGCCGAGACGGTGGAGATGCTGCCCGGCGGGCGGAAGCGCTCGATCTCGGCGATCCGCAGGCGGGAGGCGACGGCGTAGCCGACGCGCACCCCGGCCAGCCCGAAGGCCTTGCTCAGGGTGCGCACGACGACCAGGTTGGGGAGGCGCTCGCGCTCGGAGACGAGTGAGTCGCCGGCGAACTCGGCGTACGCCTCGTCGACCACGACGGTCGCTCCCGGGATCCGCGCCAGCAGCTCCAGGACGGCGGCGCGCGGCTCGATCGAACCGGTCGGGTTGTTCGGCCGGCAGAGGAAGACCAGCCGGGCGTCCTCGCGCGCGACCGCCTCGGCCAGCGCCTCGACGTCGACGCCGAAGCCCTCTTCTGCCGGCCGGCGCGGCACCGTCACGACCCGCCCGCCGCGCTGCTCGACGACCACCAGGAACATGGCGTAGGTGGGGACCGGGATGACCGCCGCCTCGCCGGCCCGCAGGAACGCCCTGGTGCACATGTCGAGCACCTCGTCGGCGCCGCAACCGACGAGGATCTCCTCGCGCCGTGCCCCGACGTGGGCGGCGGCCGCCTCGGTGAGCGCCCGGTAGTCGGTCCAGGGGTACTCGTTGAGCGGCGGCCAGAACGGCTGGCCGAGCCGTTCCGCGACGAGGGCCGGCGCGACCGGGGAGGTGTTCATGTCGTAGCGCAGGATCCGCTCGAGCGGCACGCCGTGGCGCGCCGCCACCTCCTCGTCGGTGATCTCCCAGGCGTACGTGCTGACCGACTCGCTCATTCGCGCTCCCTCATGCGGACGGTTCCTCGAAACGGGCCTCGACCGCGCGCCGGTGGGCGACCAGGCCCTCCGCTTCGGCGAGGGCGGCGACCGCGGGAGCGATCGAGGCGAGCCCGGCGAGGTCGAGCCGCTGGAACTGCACCCAGTGGCCGAAGTCCTCCACGGCGAGCGGACCGCGGGCGCGGGCCAGGCGGCCGGTCGGCAGGACGTGGTTGCCGCCGGCCGCGTAATCCCCGGCCGACTCCGGCGCCCAGGGCCCCAGGAAGACCGAGCCGGCGTTGCGGATGCGGGCCGCGGCGGCATCGAGGTCGGCGACGACGACCGAGAGGTGCTCGGGGGCGTACTCGTTGGCGAAGTCGATCGCCTCGTCGAGGGACGACGTCACCACGATCGAGCCGGCCGAGCCGAGCGAGGCGCGCAGGTGGGCCTGCCGCTCCAGCGTCGGGAGTCGGCGGGCGATCTCCCGCTCGACCCGGTCGGCCAGGGCGGCATCCGGGGTGACCAGGACCGCCGGGCTGTCGGGGCCGTGCTCGGCCTGGGAGAGGAGGTCGGCCGCGACGTGGCCGGGGTCGGCGCTCCCGTCGGCGAGAACCATCACCTCGGAGGGACCGGCCGGCATGTCGATCTCGACCTCCCCGACGACCTCCAGCTTGGCGGCGGTCACCCAGGCGTTGCCGGGGCCGACGATCTTGTCGACCGGCGCCACCGTCTCGGTGCCCACCGCCAGCGCGGCGATCGCCTGGGCGCCGCCCATGACGTGGAACTCCTCGATGCCGAGCAAGCCGGCGGTGCCGAGCAGGGTGGGGGAGAGGGTGCCGTGGCGGCCGGCCGGGGAAGCGACGACGAGCGGCCCGGTCCCGGCCAGGCGGGCCGGCACGGCGCACATGACGAGCGTCGAGGGATACGCCGCCTCGCCCCCCGGGACGTAGGCGGCGGGCCGGGCGAGTGGCCGCCAGGCGCGCCCGACGCGGATCCCCGGCGCCACGTCGACCCACTGCTCGGCGGGCGGCACCTGGGCGGCGTGGAAGCGCTCGATGTGGCGGATCATCGTCTCGAGGCCGTCGCGCACGTCGCGTGGCAGCGCCTCCGCGGCGTCGGCGAGCCTGGCCGGGTCGAGGCGGAGCGGCGCCGGACCGCCGTCCGCGCTTCCGGGAAGGCCCCCGCCGAAGCGGGCGTTGGCGGCGCGAACCGCCGCGTCGCCGCCCCGCCGCACGCTCTCGACGATCTCCCGGGCGGCCGCCCGGACGTCGACACCGAGCCCCGCGGAGCGGCGCACCAGGGCCGCCCGCTCGGCGGCGCCGAGCTCGGCCAGCACGACGCGTCGCAGGCGCACTGCGCCGCCTCCTGCCACGACGGAGGCAAGGGGCGCGCTCATGGGACCAGCTTCTCGATCGGCAGGACGAGGATCCCCGAGGCGCCGGCCGCCTTGAGCCGGTCGAGCAGGCCCCAGACCTCGTCGGCGCCGACGACGGCATGGACGGCGACCATCCCCTCGTGCGCGAGCGGGATGACAGACGGCGACGCGAGGCCGGGGATGAGCGCCTCGATCTCGGGGAGCGCAACGACCGGCGCGTTCATCATCAGGTACTTGCGCGAGCGCCCCGCGATCACCGCGCCGAGCATCGTCTCGACGAGGGCGATGGCGGTGACGTGGCCGTCGCCGCGGGCGGCCGGGTTGGCGACCAGGATCGCCTCGCTCTCGAGCAGCACGCCGACCGAGCGGAGGCCGTTGACGGCGAGCGTCGAGCCGGTCGAGACGAGGTCCACGATCCCGTCGGCGAGCCCCATCCGGGGCGCCACCTCGACGGCGCCCGAGATGGGAATCACCTCGACCCCGATGCCGCGCTCGCCGAAGTAGCGGCGCGTGGTGTTCGGGTGGGCGGTCGCCAGGCGCAGGCCGGCGAGCGCATCGACCGAGCCGGCCGGGCTGTCCACCGGGACGGCCGCCTCGAGGCGGCAGCGCCCGTAGCCGAGGCCGGTCAGCACCGGCAGCGCTGAGCCGGCCTCAACGAGCAGGTTGGTGCCGGTCACCCCCAGGTCGGCGACGCCATCGGACACGAATTCGACGATGTCCTCGGTTCGCACGAAGAGGAGGTCGAGCTCGTGGTTGAGGCAGCGACTGACGAGCGAGCGACCACCGTCCTCGAAGACGAGACCGGCGTCGCGCAGGAGGGCGACGGTGGGGTCGAGGAGGCGGCCCTTGTTGGGGACCGCGAGGCGGAGCCGCTCGCTCATCGCGTGGGGCTGCCGCCGCGGGCGGTCGGGCGGCCCTGCGCGCCACGCTCCAGCACGAGGCGGTAGCCGCCGGTGCCGTGGCGCAGCCACGAGGCGATGCGGGTGATCGTGGCCGTGCTCGCACCGGTCATCCGCGATATCTCACCGTAGTGCCGCCCCTCCTCGAGGAGGCGGACCACCTGCCAGCGCTGCGCCATGTCGTGCAGCTCACTGAGCGTGCAGAGGTCGCGGAAGAAGCGCTCCGCCTCGTGGCGGTCGCGCACCAGCAGGATGGCGTCAAAGAGCTCGTCGGTCGCCGAGGTGCGCCAGTCGTCGGGTGTCATCGTCATCGGTCGTCGCCTGGGGCCAGCCGTCCATCCATGCTAGCGTTGTAGCGTGCTACTATAGTAGGGGATGAACAACAGGCCGTCAACCTCGCTCCCGAGCGCCTTCGAGGTCATCCCCGCCATCGACCTGCGGGGCGGGCGCGTCGTCCGGCTCCGCCAGGGTGACTTCGCGGCCGAGACGGCCTACGCCGATGACCCGGTCGCGGTCGCGCGCCGGTGGGCGACGGCCGGCGCTCGGCGGCTCCATCTCGTCGACCTCGACGGGGCACGGCTCGGGCGGCCGGCGCAGCTTGCGGCCGTGGGGGCGATCGTCCTCGCGGTGGGAGAGGGGGTTCGCTGCCAGGTGGGTGGCGGCCTCCGCGACGCGGCCGCCGTGGCGGCGGCGCTGGCCAGCGGCGCCGACCGCGCCATCATCGGGACCGCCGCCCTCACCACGCCGCACCTGCTCGAGACGGTGGTCGAGCGTCACGGCGTCGAGGCGGTCGCCGTCGCGCTCGACGTGCGCGACGGCCTGGCGATCGGGGAGGGATGGGGGACGGGCTCCGCGGCCGTGCCGGTCGGGACGGTGCTCGCCGGGGCGGAGGCGCGCGGCGTCCGTCGCTTCGTGGTCACCGCGATCGCGCGGGACGGGCTCCTCGGCGGGCCGGACCTGGGGCTCCTGGC
>MGMJ01000097.1:2051-2174 GCA_001794945.1 Chloroflexi bacterium GWC2_73_18 | reverse complement strand
GCGCGGGGAGGATCTCGAGGCGGTCGCGGCCCTGGGCTACGAGGCGGTCATCGTGGGGCGGGCCCTCTACGAGGGCACGCTCGACCCGGCGGCGCTCGGCCGCCCGGCCTGAGCCACCCCGGG
>MGMJ01000097.1:0-1767 GCA_001794945.1 Chloroflexi bacterium GWC2_73_18 | reverse complement strand
GCCGTGGCGCCCGATCAGGTGGCGCGCGGTCGCGGCCGATAGCGCGAAACGCTCGGTCAGCCCGACGGCGAGCGCCGCCAGCGGGGAACGGGGCAGGGCGCCGGCGAGCGGCAGGTCCGCGGTGCGCGACGGGGCGCGGCGGCCGGCCGGCCCCAGCGCCGCGTCGACGGCGTCACGGGCCATCAGCCGGTAGGTGGTGTACTTGCCGCCGCGGACGCTGACCAGCCCGTCGTCGCGGACCAGGATCCGGTGCTCGCGCGAGGCGCGCACGGTCGATCGCGCGGTCGGGTCGGATGCGAGCGGGCGGATGCCGCTGAAGGCGGCCACGATGTCCTCGCTGCCCAGGCGCACCCCGAGCGCATGGTTCGCGTGGTCCAGCAGGTAGTCGATCTCGTCGGCGCTGGGCGCCGGGCGGTCGGGCGAACCGGCGTACGGCACGTCGGTCGTGCCGAGAAGCCAGAAGCGACCCCACGGGATCAGGAAGATGATGCGGCCGGGGACCCGAATCGTGAGACCGAGCTCGGACGGGATGCGCTCGCGGGGCACGACCAGGTGGACGCCGCTGCTGGGCATGACCGGGGCGCCGACGCCGGCGAACGGTCCCCCGCCGTCCATCGCCCAGTGCCCGGTGGCGTCGACGACCGCGCCGGCCGCCGCGTCGAGCTCGCGCCCGGCCAGCTCATCGCGGACGCGGACCCCGGCGGCCCGGCCGGACGCGGCGATCACCTCCACCGCCCGACAGCGAGTCACCACGACCGCCCCCTGTCGCCCCGCCGTGCGGGCCACCGCGAGAGCGAAGCGCGCGTCGTCCTCGACCGCGTCGTGATAGAGGAACGCGCCGCGCAGCCCCTCGCCCCGCAGCGCCGGGCTGCGCGATCGTGCCGCCCGGGCGGAAAGGAAGCGCGTCCGGCCGCCGTCACGCGCCGCGCCCAGCAGGTCGTAGAGGGCGAGCCCGGCGCCGTAGTAGGGGACCGCCAGCAGCGATCCGAACACCGGGAAGAGGAATGGCTCCATGTGCACCAGGTGTGGCGCCAGGCGGAGCAGCCGGTGGCGCTCGGAGAGCGCCTCGCGGACGAGCCCGAAGCGGAGGTGCTCGAGGTAGCGCAGGCCGCCGTGGATCAGCTTGCCGGAGCGGCTGCTCGTCCCGACAGCGATGTCGTCGCGCTCGACCAGGGCGACGCGAAGCCCGCGACTGGCAGCGTCGAGGGCGGTGCCCGCGCCGGTGATGCCGCCGCCGACGACGAGCAGGTCGAAACGCTCCGAGGCGAGCCGGTCGATCTGCTTATCGCGCGCCGCGAGAGCCGGCGCCCCGACGGAGGTCGTCACCGTACCGATACTGCCACACTCCGCGCCGACGACGGATGACCCGCCGCGGGCCGGGGATCCGGGCGCGGAAGGATCCGTTCTCACGGTCGGGGCGGCGGAGCCGACGGTGGGAGCAGGAAGCGCGACCTACCACCCCTGGTGGCGAGATCGCCTCGCGCCACGCGTGGGCCGGCGGCCGAACCCGGGGTTGGCGCCACCTCCCCAGCGTGGAGAACGTCGTTCTTGCCACTGGCAGTGGCACGGCCCGGCGCCCGGCCGCGGTCGCCCGTCCCGGCCCCGGCGCCGGCCGCCCGGCCGGTCGGCCGGCGCGCTCCGGCGTTTGACGGCGGGCCGGGCCGGCCCTACGCTCCGCCGCACCGTGCCCCTCGAGAGCGCTCCGCCCCGACCGCCCGCGCCGCCCGCGCAGCCCGGCGACCGTCCGCGCGCCGACATCGTCGTCGA
>MGMJ01000096.1 GCA_001794945.1 Chloroflexi bacterium GWC2_73_18 | reverse complement strand
GCACGTCCCGGCTCTCGCACCGATCGCCAATCTACTCGCCGAGCTGATGGCGACGGCGGCGTGAGGAGTCGCATCATCACCGGGGAACTTCACTTAGCCGTCGCGGGAGGCGTCGACGCGCGGCCCGAATGGCGGCCGCCGGGGCCGCGCCGAGCCACTGGCGAGCCCGAATCCCGCACTCCCCCTGGAGGTATCTGTGATGCGACGCGTCCAGCGCGTCCTTGGCGTGCTCAGCGCGCTTCTTCTCGCGATCGGTCTGGTCGCACCCACGGTGGGGTTCGACGGACCGCAGATCAGCTACGTCACGATCGGCTCCGCCACCGTCGATCGGGGCGGCAATGTCCGGGTCGTCGGCACGGTCTGGTGCTCTCAGCCGATGGATGTCCAGTTCGGAGCCCAGGTGCAGCAGGTCGTGGGCCGAACCGTGACACTGCGCGGCGGGTTCGGTGGCTGGCAGGCCTGCAACGGAACGACCCCGTGGGAAGGCTGGGCCAGGGCCGACAGTGGCAAGTTCACCTCCGGCTGGGCGACCATCGACGCGTGGTTCGAGGGCGCCTTCTGGTGCGACGATCCGAACGATCCGAACACCTGCGGGCCGCACGCGAAAGGGGGAACGAGCGCGTACATGAAGCTCGTACGGGCGAGGTAGCCCAGGAGGACCCTCCAGCCGACCAGGAGTCGGCCCAAACGGGCCGGCTCCTGGTCACACGCGTCCAGGGTCGCGAGGCACGGCCGCCTATACTCCGGCCATGCGGCGCTGGTTCGTGGTCATCTGGCTGCTCGCCGGGTTCGCCGGCCAGGGCTACGTCTGGAGCGCCCGGCCGCGCCTCCCCGTCGCCATCGAGCGTCCCCTCGCCGGGCCCGACGTCACCGGCGGCATCCTGGCCCCCTGGTGGATCACGACGGCGGACTGACCGGCCCATCCACGGGGGGCCGGCGACGCCGCTGGACGGCCGCTCTGGCGGTCGTGGTCGCCCTTGCCCTGCTCGCCTCCGCCTTCCGCCTCCCGGTCGGAGGAGCAGCGCCCGCCCACGCCCCCGAAGCGGTGCGCGCGGCCGAGCCGGACCTGCGCATCACGGGCTTCGCACCCGACAGCTACGACCCGGCCGAGTCGGCCGACGTCGGGACGGCCGCCACCCTCGCCCAGCTCTACGAGGGCCTGACCGCGTTCGACCCGTCGCTCACCGTTCGCCCCGCGCTGGCGCGCGACTGGCAGGTCGACGCCGACGGGCGGCGGATCGTCTTCCGCCTGAGGGACGGCCTGACCTTCTCCGACGGGTCGCCGCTCGCCGCCGGCGACGTGGTACGCAGCTGGCTCCGCGTCATCCGGCCGGACCGGCCCTCGCCCCTGGCCAGCCTGCTCGCCGACGTCGAGGGCGCACTGGACTACCTGACCGGCCGCGAATCGGACCCGGAGACCGTCGGCATCCGCGCCCTCGACCGTGAGCGGGTCGAGGTCCGCTTCCGCACGCCCGCCTCGTACTTCCTGGCCGCGGCCGCCTCGCCGACCCTGGCGGTGGTGCCGCCGGGGATCGAGACCGGCGCGTCGATGCGGCCGGGGACCTTCGTCGGCTCCGGCGGCTACGTGCTGGCGGCGGCCGGCGACACCGCGCTGACGCTCGAGGCGAACGCCCGCTACTGGGCCGGCCCGCCGGCGCTCGGGCGGATCGAGATGATCACCGACCTGGCCGGCGAGAGCCCGGTCACCCGCTTCGAGGACGGCCTCCTCGACTACACCGGCATCGCCTCGTACGACGCCTCGTGGATCGGGTGGGACCGCGACCTGGGCGCCTCGCTGCGGGCAGTCCCCTCGCTCACGGTCGAGTACTACGGCTTCGACACGACCCGTCCGCCCTTCGACGACGCGCGTGTCCGCCGTGCCTTCGCCCTGGCGGTCGACTGGCGGCGGCTGGCGACGCTGGCGGGGAGCGACTACGAGGCGGCCAACAGCCTCGTGCCACCGGGCATCCCCGGCCGGAGCAACGCCGACTTCCTGCCGCCCCACGACCCCGACGAGGCGCAGCGCCTTCTCGCCGATGCCGGCTTCCCGGGCGGCGCCGGCTTCCCCGACGTGGCCCTCCAGACGGGCGGCAACGCCTTCGACGCCGCGGTTCGCGAGTCCTTTCGGGAGGAACTCGGGGTGACCCTCCGTGCCGAGGTGCTCGACGACTTCTTCGCCCGCCTTTACAGCGACGACCCACCGCTCTTGTGGCACCTCGGCTGGATCGCCGACTACCCGCATCCGCAGGACTTCCTCGGCCTCCTGCTCGGCGGCGGCCAGGTCACCAACTATGGTCGCTGGAGCGACCCGGACTACGACGCGGCGCTGACACGCGCCGCCGAGGCGACCGACCCGGCCGCCCAGCGGGCCGCCTACGACGACGCCGAGCGGATCGTCCGGGACCAGGTCCCGATCGTGCCGGTCGCCTACTCGGCCGGCTGGGCGCTCTCTCGTGAAGGGCTGCTCGGCGCCGACCCGGCCGGCATCGGCATCATCCGCTTCGCCGGCCTGGCGTGGGACCGGTGAGCCGCCACCGGATCGGCGCCACTGGGCCGCTGGCGCTGCTGGCGGTCGCCGGCCTCGTCGCCGGCCTCGCCGCGCCCGCGCCGGCGCGCGCCGACGGCCCGGTCGTCTTCGAGGCTGGGTCGGTGACGGCCGACTTCCCGAGAGAGGTGAGCTGGCGGTTCGAGTTCCGCACGAGCGAGCGGATCGTGCGGCTCGAGACGATCCGCTCATTCCCTGACTCCGATGTCACCCTCGTCACCGAGGTGGGGGCGCAGGCCCTCGGCGGCGATCGCCACGTCGTCGCCGACTCGAGCGACGACTTCGTCAACCCCAACACCCCGTATCGCCTGCGCCTGCGTGTCACCACCGAGACGGGCATCTTCGTCGGCCCCGAAGCGTCCACCGTGGTGACCGACGAGCGCTTTCGCTGGCGCGTCCGCGAGAGCGAGCGGATCCGGCTGCACTGGTATGAGGGCGACGACGCCTTCGCGGCGCGTGCCCTCAGGGTGGGCGAGAAGGGGATCGCCGACGCCGAGGAGTTCCTCGGGGTGAAGCTCGAGCGCAAGGTCGACCTCTTCATCTACGCCGACGAGCGATCCTTCCGCGGGGCGCTCGGCCCGGGCGTCCGCGAGAACGTGGGTGGGGAGGCGCACGCCGACATCGGCACGATGTTCGCTCTCATCGAGCCGTCGGAGATCGGCTCGTCATGGGTCGCCGAGGTCGTGCCGCACGAACTGACGCACCTCGTCTTCCACGTCGCGACGGATACCCCGCTGAGCGCCGCGCCCCACTGGCTCAACGAGGGGATCGCCGTCTACCTGACCAAGGGATACGCCCCCGACGACAGGAGTCGCGTCGACGACGCGATCAGCGGCGCGCGCCTGCTTCCGCTCGACGGGCTGGCCGGGCAGTTCCCCACCACCCGCGAGGGCTTCTTCCTGGGCTACGCGGAGGCCGTTTCGGCGGTCGACTACATGGCCCGCACCTACGGCGAGGCGAAGGTCGGAGCGCTGGTGCGGGCCTTCGGGGAGGGGCTGACGCCGGACGAGGCGTTCCGGGAGGCGCTGGGGGTCGACGCCGCGGCGTTCGCCGACGCCTGGCTCAAGGAGGTCGGCGCCGAGGAGCCCGCCCGCTACGGCCCCAGGACCCCGCCGCCCGGCCCACTCCCCTCCGACTGGCAGGGTGCGGCGCAGACGCCGGCACCCGGCGGCGAGACGCCGGCGCCCGGCAGCGAGACCCCTTTCCCTGGCGCGACGGCGGGCCCGACGCCTGGCGCAACGCCGGACGGGACGCCTGGCGACTACTTGGTGTTCGAGGACATGTCCGGCGCGATCATCGTGGTGGCCGTCGTCGTGCTGGTCGTCGTCCTCGCGCTGCTGCTCGCCGTCCAGCGGCGCCGCGCCGCCGGTTGACGGCGGGTCGCGACGATGAGCGCGCTGCTCGGGCGCCTGCGGGCGATCCCCAGCTGGCAGGTCACCCTCGGCCTCGCCCTCCTCGCCCTCGGCTTCCTGGTCGCGGCGCAGTTCCAGAGCGAGGGGCCGCGGATCCGCTACACGACCCAGGAGCGACCGCCGCTCGTCGAGACGGCACTCGACTTGACGCGGCGGCAGGACCAGCTGAAGGCCCGCATCATCGAGCTCAGCGACCGGATCCGCGAGCTGGAGAATTCGGCGGCGCAGGACGATGAGCTGGTGGCCTCGCTCGATCGCCAGCTCACCGAGGTACGCACGGCTGCCGGCCTGGTCGAGCTGGTCGGGCCCGGTGTCGTCCTGCAGATCGAGGACGCCTCGGGGCCGATCCCGCCCGACGCCGCGCCGGGCGACTACCGCGTCTCGGCGGCCGACCTGCGCGACCTCGTGAGCGAGCTCTGGCTGGCCGGCGCCGAGGCGATCGCCGTCAACGGTGAGCGGATCACGCCGACGACCGCCGCCATCGACATCGGTAGCTCGATCCTCGTCAACAGCGCCTACCTGGCGCCGCCCTACCAGGCGAGCGCGATCGGTCCCGACGACCTGTACGACCGCCTCACGGCGTCGCCGGGCTTCGTCAGGCTGGTGCAGGACCGCGTCGACCAGTTCGGCCTGCGGCTCAGCTTCGCCGTCCTCGAGGACGTGGTGGTGCCGGCCTACTCCGGCACCATCCGCCTGGTGGATCTCCGGGCTGCCGCCTCGAATGCGCCATGAGATCGCTCCGGTCGCAGTTCGCCGTCACCGCCGTGGCGACCATCCTGGGCTTCCTGCTCGTCCTGCAGTTCCGCGCGCAGGGGGCCGCGCCGGGGCTGGCGGCCCTCTCGGCCCAGGACCTGACCACCCTGATCGCCAACCTCAACACCCGCAACGAGCAGCTCGCCGCCGAGGTGGCCCGCCTCGACGTGCGTCTGCGGGACCTGCAGGCCGGGGGGACGCAGAGTCAGGTGTCGCTGGCGGCGATCCGCGAGGATCTCGACCGTGTCCGCCGCTGGGCCGGGCTGGTGCCGGGCGTCGGCCGGGGTGTCGTCGTCAGCGTCGCCGGCTCGGTCTCGGCCGACGCGGTCAACGACCTGCTCAACGAGCTGCGCGCCTCCGGCGCCGAGGCGATCGCCATCGAAGAGGTGCGGATCCTCGACGGCGACGTGGTCGCCAGCCTGCCCGGGGGCCTGGCCGTCCGCAACGCGGCGCTGGCCGATCGCTTCTCGATCAGCGCGGTCGGCGACCCGGCGGCGCTGACCGCGTCGCTCACCCGGGTCGGCGGGATCATCGGACGGATCCAGGTCGCCGAGCCGGAGGTCTCGATCACGGTCGTCGCCGCCGACCGGGTCGAGATGCCGGCGACGACCCGGCCGCTCCGGCCGGCCTACGGCAAGCCGCGCGTCTGACGCCTCTGCTACCCTTTCGCGCGCCATGCGAGACCTGACCGAGCGCGCGCTCGAGACCGCCGGAGCGCGCGGCGCGAGTTACGCCGACGCGCGCGTCGTCCGGCACGAGGGCCGCTCGGTCACCGTCAAGACCGGAACGGTCGCGGCCGTCACCATGGGCGAGGGCGAGGGGGTCGGGGTCCGCGTTCTCGTCGACGGCGCCTGGGGATTCACCGCCACGCGATCACTTACCCCGGCCGACGTCGATCGTGCCGCCGCCGACGCGGTCCGCATCGCCCGCGCCTCGGCCACGGCCATCCGGCACCCCGTTCGCCTCGACGACCGCCCGGCGGCGCACGGCAGCTACGCCACGCCGGTCGAGATCGACCCGTTCGCCGTGCCGCTGGAGGGGGCGATCCAGACGCTCCTCGCCGCCGACGAGACGATGCGGGCGGTCCCCGGCGTCGCCTTCACCGAGGCGCTCTACGACGCCCAGCGCGAGATGAAGGTCTTCGCCGCCAGCGACGGCAGCCACGTCGAGCAGACGATCACCCACGTCGGGGGCGGGCTCGAGGCGAACGCGGTCCGCGACGACGAGCTGCAGCGCCGCTCCCACCCCGACAGCGGCGGCGGCTACCTGGCCGCCGGCTACGAGCACTTCGAGGCGCTCGACCTGCCCGGCAACGCCGAGCGGATCGCCACCGAGGCGGTCGCGCTCCTGGCCGCCCCGCAGTGCCCGCCGGGGAGGCGGACGATCGTTCTCGACCCCTCGCAGCTCTACATGCAGATCCACGAGAGCTGCGGCCACCCGGCCGAGCTCGACCGCGTCTTCGGCACCGAGGCCTCCTACGCCGGCACGAGCTTCCTGACGCCCGACAAGCTGGGCAGCTTCCGCTACGGCTCGGAGCTGGTCGACATCGTCGCCGACGCCAGCGCCCCCGGGGGCCTCGGCACCTTCGGCTGGGACGATGAGGGGGTCGCGGCCCAGGCCGTCTCGCTCGTGCGGGAGGGGATCTTCGTCGGCTATCTCTCCAGCCGGGAGACGGCGCCCCGCCTCGGGCTGGCCAGCGGCGGGGCGATGCGGGCGGACGGCTGGAACCGGATCCCGCTCATCCGCATGACCAACATCAACCTGCTGCCCAGGCCGGGGATGAGCCTGGAGGAGATCATCGCCGACACCGACGACGGGCTCTACCTCCACACCAACCGGAGCTGGAGCATCGACGACCGCCGCCTCAACTTCCAGTTCGCCACGGAGATCGCCTGGGAGATCCGCGGCGGCGCGCTCGGGCAGATGTACCGGAACCCCACCTACACCGGCATCACCCACGAGTTCTGGCGCGCCTGTGACGCGGTCGCCGACGCGCGGAGCTACCGGATGCACGCGACGCCGAACTGCGGCAAGGGCGAGCCGGTCCAGACCGCCCACGTCGGCCACGGCGTCTCGGGGGCGCGCTTTCGCGACGTGCAGGTGGGAGTCGGCAAGTGGTAGCGGTCGGCTCGGAGCGCGAGGTGCTGGCGCTCGCCGAGCGGGTCCTCGGCTACGCCGCGGCGGAGGGCGCGGAGCAGGCCGAGGTCCTCTACATGGGCGAGGAGTCGGCGCTGACGCGCTTCGCCAACAGCGAGATCCACCAGAACGTCGCCGAGTCGAGCGCGACGCTCAACATGCGGATCGTCTTCGGCCGCCGGATCGGCGTCGCCCGGACGAACCGTCTCGACGAGGAGGGACTCCGCCGCGTCGTCGAGTCGGCCGCCCGGATCGCGCGCCTCCAGGCGGAGAACCCCGACTTCGTCTCGCTGCCCGAGCCGGAGCCGATCCGCCCGGTCGAAGGTGCCTTCGCCGCCTCGACCGCGACCGCCGACCCGGAGCGCCGCGCCGCCGGCGCGCGGGCGGTCATCGCCTCCGCCGACGCGGCCGACGTCCTCGCCTACGGCTCGTTCGCGACGGCGGTCGAGACGCTCGCCGTCGCGACCTCGCTGGGGATCCGCGCCCACCAGGTCTCGACGCGGGCCCAGCTGATCACGGTGGCGATGGGGGCCGACGGCGAGGCCGGCTACGGTGAGGCGCTCGCCGTCGACGTCGAGGCGATCGACCCTGGCGCCGTCGGCGCCGAGGCGGCGGGGCGGGCGGTCCGCTCGCGTGACGCGGCGCCGTTGTCACCAGGCGACTACGCCGTCGTCCTCGAGCCCTACGCCGTCGCCGACATGGTCGATCATCTCGGTTGGCTCGGCTTCTCCGCCCTCGCCGTCCAGGAGGGCCGCAGCTTCATGGAGCCTGGCCGGCGGCTCGGCAGCGGGCTCGTCTCGGTCTGCGACGACGGCGCCGACCCGGCCGGTACGCCGCTCGCCTTCGACTTCGAGGGGGTGCCCAAGCGACGCGTGGACTTCATCGAAGGCGGAGTCGCAAGGGAGGTCGTCTACGACTCGCTGACCGCCGGGAAGGAGGGGAAGCGCTCCACCGGCCACGCCCTGCCGGCGCCCAACCCGTGGGGACCGTTCCCGCTCAACGGCTTCATGGGCGCGGGCACGGCCTCGCGCGAGGAGCTGATCGGCGGCCTGGAGCGCGGCCTTCTGGTGACCCGTTTCCACTACACCAACCCCGTCCACCCCAAGCGCGCGATCGTGACCGGCATGACCCGCGACGGGACGTTCCTGGTGGAGCGCGGCGAGATCGTGGGGCCGGTGCGCAACCTGCGCTTCACCCAGAGCTACCTCGACGCGCTCGCGGCGGTCGAGGCGGTGGGCCGCGAGCGCCGGCTCCTGCGCGGCTCCTTCGGCTCGGTCGTCGTCCCCGCCGTCCGCATCGGCGCCTTCGCCTTCACCGGCGCCACGGAACACTGAGCGGCCCGCCCGCGATGGCCGACCGGCCGGTCCTCGAGCTCTGGCTCGGGGACGTGCTGCAGCTTCGGCGGTCTCACCCCTGCGGCGCGAACACCTGGCAGGTCGTGCGCCTGGGGGCCGACATCGGCCTCGTCTGCCGGGGCTGTGGCCGGCGCGTCCTGATCGAGCGGCGGCGGCTGGAGTCGCGTTTCGTCCGCTTCGAGCGACGGGGCGACCAGGCGCTCTCCGCGGCCCTCGTCCCGGTGCCGCGCGACTCGGAGCGGTCACCGTGACCGACGTCCCGGGCGGGCGGACGGACGGCGTGCCGGCCACGTCCGGCGAGCCGGGGCGATACCCGATCGAGCAGGCCCGCGCCCTCGGCGTCCTGCGCAACCGCCACTTCCTGGCGCTCTGGCTCAGCCAGGTGGCGACGCAGGTCGGGGGCAACATGGTCCTCTACGGCCTGACGATCGCGATCGCCGGGTTGTCAAGCAGCTACTCCGCGGTCAGCCTCCTCTTCCTCACCTTCCTGCTGCCGGCGGTCGTCTTCTCGCCGGTCGCCGGCGTCTACGTCGACCGGCTCGACCGGCGGCTCATCCTGGTCGTCACCAACGCCCTGCGGGCGGTCGCCTTCGTGGCGATGCTCCTGGCCGGCGACAACCTGCCGGTCATCTACCTGCTCAGCCTCTTCGTGGCGACCTCGACCACCTTCTTCGTGCCGGCCGAGTCGGCGATGATCCCGCGGGTCGTCCACCGCGACCAGTTGATCACCGCCAACGGGCTCTTCCTCTTCACCCTCAATGCCTCGTTCGGGATCGGCTTCACGATGGCCGGGCCGCTCCTCCTGATCCTGGCCGGGTACCACGCGCTCCTCCTTGTCGTCGCCGTCCTCTACGGCGCCGCCGCCCTCTTCTGCTTCACGCTGCCGTCGGGCGAGGGGGCCGCCATCCAGCTGTCGGCAGGCGAAGCGGTCGCCGAGGCGGAGGTGGCGGTCGCCTCGACCTTCGGGCAGCTCCGCGAGGGGATCGCCTACATCCGCACCGAGCCGCGCATCTCCTGGTCGCTCACCTACCTCGCCGTCTCGTCGTCGCTGATCGGGGTGCTCGGTGTCCTCGGCCCGCTCTTCGCGCAGCGCGCCCTGGCCCTGCGGCCGCAGGACTTCGTGGTCGTCGTCATCCCCCTCTTCGCCGGCCTGATCCTCGGCATCCTGCTCCTCAACCAGTACGGCAGGTACCTGCCGCGGCGGCGCGTCATCGAGGGCGGCCTGCTCGCCCTGGCGACGCTCCTGGTGCTCCTCTCGGTGGCGGGACCGCTTTCCCGCTTCCTTGCAGGGGTGGAGACCGGGCTCGTCGACCTCGGGGCGGTCGTCTCGCTCCTCTCCATCGTCACCGTCCTCGGGTTCTTGGCCGGCCTCGCCTACGCCGTGGTCGCCATCCCCGCCCAGACGCAGCTCCAGGAAGAGCTCCACGAGGACATCCGGGGGCGCGTCTTCGGGGTTCTCAACATGCTGCTCAGCCTGGCGGCGCTGGTTCCCATCGTCATCGTCGGACCGCTCGCCGACCGGCTTGGCTCGGAGGTGGTCATCTTCGGCAGCGGGGTCGCCGTCGGGCTGCTCGGCCTCGGCTCGATCGTGGCGGCGCACCCACCCGTCGGGATCTCCGCCGCCCCGCACGGCCGGCACGTGCCGGTCGACCCGCTCTCCGCCAGCTTCAGCCTGTCGCGCGGCCCCGATGAGCTGGAGGCGGAGGGCGAGGACGCGGATCCGGCCACCGGGGGCCGCTCGGCGGTGGGCGGCCCATGACCCGGGTCGCCGTCGTCTTCACCGGCGGCACGATCTCGATGCGCTTCGATCCCGTCTCGGGTGGCCTCGTACCCGCGCTCGACGGAGCGGCCCTCCTCGCCCGGACGCCGGGCCTGGAGCGGATCGCCGAGGTCGAGGCGATCGACTGGGGACTCATCCCCGCCTCGCACCTGGGCTTCGCGCAGCTGCTGGAGATCGCCGGCATGGTGGGCGCCGCGCTGGAGCGGCCGGACATCGACGGCGCGGTGCTGGTGCAGGGGACCGACAACATCGAGGAGACCGCCTTCGCTCTCGACCTGGTCCTCGACTCGCCGAAGCCGGTCGCCGTGACGGGCGCCATGCGCAGCCCGGCCGACGACGGGTACGACGGGCCCGGCAACCTTCGGGATGCGGTCCGCTGCGCCGCCTCGGCCGAGCTGCGCGGGCAGGGCGTCGTCGTCGTTCTCGCCGCCACGCTGCACGGCGCCGACGACGTGACCAAGACCCACACCGACGCCTACGCGGCGTTCCAGAGTCTCAACCTGGGGCCGCTCGGCGTCATCGATGGCGAGCGCGTCGTCGTAGCCCGGCGACGGTCGCGGCGACGACACGTGGCCGCCGAGCGCGCCGCCGAGCCGGTGCACCTCTTCACCGCGGTGCTGGGGATGGACGGGGCGTTGATCCGGCACGCCGTGGCGACCGGCACGCGCGGGCTGGTGATCGAGGCGACCGGCGGGGGCAACACGCAGCCGGACCTCCTCGAGGCGGCGGCCGAGGCGATGGCGCGCGGCGTCCCGGTCGTCCTCACCACGCGCTGCCCGGCCGGCCGGGTCCGGCCGCGCTACGCCTTCCCCGGCGGCGACGCCACCTGGGTGCGCGCCGGGGCGATCATGGCCGGCTTCCTGGGCGGGCCGAAGGCGCGGATCGCGCTCGCCCTTGGCCTCGGGGCGGGGCTCGACGACGCCGGCCTGCGCGAGCTCTTCGCCGACTGACGATGGCCGCCGCGGCCGATCTCCTGGTGACCGGGCGGATCGCGACGCTGGCCGGAGCCCGGGGGTTCGGCTGGGTCGAGGCTCTCGCCGTGGCGGACGGGGTCGTCGTCGCCGCAGGGAGCGGGTCCGAGGTGGCCTCGCTCGCCGGGCCGGGGACGCGCCGGCTCCGCCTCGGGCGCGACCGCGTCGTCCTCCCCGGGATCACCGACGCGCACCTCCACCTGTCCGAGGCGGCGCTGGCGGCCGACCGGGTCGACCTGGCGGCTGCCCCCACCCTCGAGGCCGGCTTGGCCCTCCTCGCCGAGCGGGCGGCGCGGCTCGACCGGGAAGCGGCTCCAGACGAATGGCTGGTCGGCCACGGCTGGAGCCCCGACCGTTGGGGCGCCTGGCCGACGGCGTCGACCATGGACCGGGCCGCCGGGTCGCGGCCCGCCTTCGCCTGGGCCCACGACCATCACTCCGCGTGGGCGGACTCCGCGGCATTGCGGATCGCCGGCATCGACGCGGAGACGCCCGATCCGCCCGGCGGCACGATCCGGCGCGACGCCGGAGGACGGCCGACGGGGCTCCTCCACGAGCGGGCGACGGCGCTGGTCCTGGCTCGCCTCCCGGCGCCGTCACCCGAGCGGCTCGAGCGCGCTCTCCTGGCGTACACGGCGGAGCTCCTCGCTCTCGGCGTCACCGGTGTCCACGACCCCGGCGGCCTCGGGGCCGACCCAGACCTCGGCGGCCCGTTCGCGGTCTACCGGCGCCTGGCCGCCGCCGGTCACCTCCCGGTCCGCGTCCACGCCTCCATCTGCGCCGAGGCGCTCGCGACGGCAGAGCGTCGGGGCCTGCGCAGCGGTGACGGCCTGGCAGCCGAGGAGCTGGCAGGCGTCGGCGACGACCCCCGCGGGCGGCGCCTGGCAGGGCGCTTCCGGGTCGGCTGGCTCAAACTCTTCGCCGACGGCGCCCTCGGCTCGCGTACCGCCGCGCTCCTCCAGCCGTACGAGCGCGAGCCGGGCCGCGAGGCGCCGGCGGTGGGGCCGGCCGGCGCGCTCCTGGAGGAGCCGGGCTGGTTCGCGGAGACCGTCGCGCACGCCGCCGCGGCCGGGATCGCCACGCAGATCCATGGCATCGGCGACCGCGCCGTCCGCGTCGCTCTTGACGCACTCGCTCCGAGCGTGGGGCGCGTCGCCCTCGTGCCGCGCGTCGAGCACGCTCAGATGGTCCACTCCGCCGACGCGGGGCGCTTCGCCGCCGGCGGGATCGCCGCCTCGGTCCAGCCGATCCACCTGCGCAGCGACCGCGACGCGGCACTCGCCGCCTGGGGCGATCGGGCGACCCGGGGCTACCGCCTCCGCTCGCTCGATCGGCCCGGCACGCTCCTCGTCTTCGGCACCGACGCGCCGGTCGAGCCGGCCGACCCGTGGCCGGGGATCGCCCTGGCGGTGACGCGCCGCGCCCCGGAGTGGGGACCGCACGGTGAGTCGTTCGCACCAGACGAGGCGCTCAAGCTCGACCGCGCACTGCGGGCCGCCTGCCTGGACCCGGTCCTCTCGGCGGGGGAGGGGAACGTCGCCGGCCGGCTCGTGCCCGGCTGCCGCGCCGACCTCGTCGTCCTGCCCGCCGCCGCCCTCGACGAGCCGGTCCGTCCCGGCGGCGCGCTCGCCGCGGCGCGCCCCCTGCTCACCCTGGTCGACGGCGAGGAGGCGTACCGCCACCCCGACCTCGACGCCTGACCGGCCGGCTCGGGCCTCCGGCCGCACCGCTGTCGTGTGGCTGGATCTGTCGAGAGAGTATCCTTGGCCGAACCCGCCAGTTCTGCTCGTTGAGGAGGGACGTGCACATGCGCCTCGGTTCGCGTCGGGTCATCACGACCCTCGTCCTCGTGACGGCGTGGCTCCTCGCCACTGCGCCATTGGCGACCGCCGCGAGCGCCACCGGCATCAACGTCAACCTGCCGGTCACCACGAAGACCACCTACTCGATCACGGGCACGGTGAAGCGCCAGGCCGGTCTCACCGTGGTCGCCGACGTTCAGGTCACCGCCTCGGGCTCGAACGGCTACGGGTTCGCGGACACCAACGCCAGCGGTGTCTACACCATCACCCACCTCCTGCCCGGGAGTTACATCCTCTCGTTCGATCCGCCGAGCGGTTCGAATCTCCTGGGCGGCTACCGCAGCGGCACCGGACCGAACTACTACTCGGCCACGTACGGGGGGGCAGTCGCGGTCACGATCACGAACGCGAATCTCACCGGCAAGGGCATCAACCTGCCGAACGGTTTCCGGATCAGCGGCAAAGTGACGAAGGTCGACGGGACCACCGCGATCCAGGACGTCCAGGTCGACGTCGACGGGCCCAACGGCAGCGACAGCACCGTCACGAACGCCAGCGGTAACTACACGGTCTCCGGTCTGCCGGCGGGCTCCTACACCATCACCTTCTCGGCCCCGTATGGCACCAACTACCAGTCCGGCTGCTACTGGACCGGGAGCGCCACCAACAGGTTCTCGCCGAACTGCGCCTCGACGACGGCGGTCGTGATCTTGAGCGCCGACCGGACCGGGATCAACGTCCGGCTACCGCTCGGCTTCACGATCTCCGGTTACGTCAAGAACCGTTCGGGCGCGGCGATCGCGAATGCCTTCGTCTCGACCGACGCGACCGCCTCGTCGGCGATCGACTACGACTCCGCGCTGACCGACGCGGCGGGGCGCTACGTCATCAAGGGCGTCACGCCCGGGACCTACCAGATCGACGTTGCGGCGCCGTACGGCACGATGTACCTGGACGGGTACTACCGGGCCGCCGACGCGACCAACCACTGGACGTCGGACGACTCGGTGGCGACCGCGGTGGCGGTGAGCGGCAACGTCGCTCTTCCGCTCATCCGGCCGGCGACCGGCTACAAGATCACCGGCAAGGTGACGACCGTCGCGAACGTGGCGCTCCTGTACGCGTACGTTTCGGCGAGCGAGACCACCACGGGCGCGTTCGCGTCGGGCGTGACCGATGCGTCGGGCAACTACGTCCTCGGACCGCTCCCGGCCGGGACGTATCGGATCGCAGTGGATCCGCCATACACTCGCCCGGACCTCGAGTCGGGCTACTACAAGAACGTCTCCCCGAACTTCTTCACCCCATTCCAGGGCCAGGCGACCCTGGTCACGATCGCGGGCAACAAGTCCGGCGTGAACATGCGCTTGCCCAAGGGCGCCTCCATCGGCGGCACGATCACGGCCGGGGCCGGTGCCCTTCCGTTCGGGACCGTGGTCCTGGCGGTCGGCACGACCAACGGCATCACCGGCTTCGCCGTTTCGAGCGGCGTCGACGGCAAGTACAAGGTGGAGGGACTTCCGGCCGGCACCTACAAGATCTGGGTCTTCGGGA
>MGMJ01000095.1:2009-14276 GCA_001794945.1 Chloroflexi bacterium GWC2_73_18 | reverse complement strand
TCCCCCTGGCAGGACTCCTCGTCGGCGTCCTGTTGGGGCTCGTCCTGCAGGTCAACGTCAGCTTCGAGCTCGCCCGCTACTCGGCCGTGGCGATCCTGGCGGCGCTCGATTCCGTGCTGGGCGCGGTGCGGGCCGAGCTGGACGGCCACTACGACAATCGCATCTTCATCTCGGGCTTCGTCGTCAATGCGTTGGTCGCGGTGCTCCTGGTCTTCATCGGAGACCGCCTCGGGCTCGATCTCTACCTGGTCGCGCTCATCACCTTCGGCCTGCGCATCTTCCAGAACGTGGCGCTCATCCGGCGCCACTTCCTCTAGCTAGTCGGGACAGGAAGGCGAGTGGTGGAAGAGGTCCTCGTCGCGATCGACGTCGGCACGACGAAGGTCTGCGCGCTGATCGGTGAGGTGACCGCCGACGGCACGCTCAACATCATCGGCAAGGGCTGCAAGCCGTCGGCCGGGATCAAGAAGGGCAAGGTCGTCAACATCGACCAGACGGTCCAGTCGATCGCCGGGGCGGTCGAGTCGGCCGAACGCGCCAGCGGCTACGAGCTGCGCGGCGCCTACGTCGGCGTCGGCGGCGATCATGTGCAGAGCCAGAACTCGCACGGGACGGTGGCGGTCAGCGGCCACCACCGCGAGGTGACGCGCGAGGACATCCATCGCGCCACCGAGATCGCCCGTGCCGTCAACATCCCGTCGGACCGCGAGGTCCTCCACGTCCTGCCGCGGGGCTTCACCGTCGACGGCCAGGAGGGTGTCAAGGACCCGCTCGGCATGAGTGCCATCCGCCTCGAGGTCGAGACGCACATCGTGACCGGCGCGGCGACGGCGGTGCAGAACCTCTCGAAATGCGTGCAGCAGGCGAAGGTCGGCATCGACGAGTGGGTCGCCGGCCCCCTGGCCAGCGCCGAGGCGGTCCTCTCCGACACGGAGAAGGAGCTGGGTGTCGTGGTGGCGGACCTCGGCGCCGGCACGACCGACCTCTGCGTCTTCCTCGACGGCTCGCCGCTCCACACCATGGTCCTGCCGGTCGGCGGCAACAACGTCACCAACGACGTCGCCATCGGGCTCAAGACGAGCCTCGGCGAGGCCGAGGACCTCAAGGTCCGCTTCGGCACCTGCGACGTCCGCTCGGTCGTCCCCGAGGAGCTCGTCCCGGTCGAAGTGATCGGCGAGTCGCAGGGCCGCACCGTCCAGCGCGCCGAGGTCTGCTCCATCATCGAGGCGCGGATGCGCGAGCTCTTCGAGCTGATCGGGGCGGAGATCGCGCACGCCGGCCACGGTGGGATGCTGCCGGCCGGCCTGGTCCTGACCGGCGGCGGGGCGCAGCTGGCCGGCGCCGCCGAGCTGGGCCGCCAGGTGCTCCAGATGCCGGTCCGGGTCGCCGCCCCGTCCGGCGTCGGCGGCCTCACCGACGGCCTCCTCGAGCCACCGTACAGCGCCGCCATCGGCCTCCTCCTCTGGGGGGCGCGGCAGGTGAGCGCCGGTGAGCCGCCGCGCTTCGAGTCGGCGCCGGCCTTCGGTCTCCTGGGGCGGCTGCGCGATCTGATCCGCGGCCTCTTCCCCTAGGAGGGGCCGCGGCGGCGGGCGGCGCGATGCTCACCACGGAACTCCGTCTGCGCGTCAACGGACGCGGCCTGCGCGAGATCACCGCCGAGTGCGCCGCCTTCGCCGCCGAGGCGTCGGGCGGCGGCGACGGGCTCCTCCACGTCTTCGTGCCGCACGCCACGGCGGGGATCGTGGCCATGGAGACGGGCGCCGGCTCGGAGGCGGACCTGATGGCGGCGCTCGACGCGCTCTTGCCGCGCGACGACCGCTGGCGGCACCGTCACGGCTCGCCGGGCCACGGCGCCGACCACGCCCTGCCGCTCCTCGTCGCCCCGTCGCTGAGTGTGCCGGTGCTGGGCGGCCGCCTCGCGCTCGGCACCTGGCAGTCGATCGTGCTGGTCGACCCCAACGCCGACAACCCGGACCGGCGCGTCCTCCTCAGCTTCCTCCCGGGCTGACGACCGGACGACGGCCGCGTTCCCTCCGGCCGCGCCCCCATCATCCGGCCAGGAAGGCGCGATGGTGATCACGCCATCATCGGTGAGGACGGCGTGATGGAGCGAACGCCATCATCCGTGTGGCACGGCCGAGCTGCTGCCCCGGCGCTCCGCCGGGCGCTGCCGTGGCGAAGCGAGCGTCCGACGACCCGCCTGGCTCCTATTCTCCGAACGTGCCGAGGGATCGGCCGGACGATCGTGTCGCGGAGCCAGTGCCAGGGCTGGAGCTGCTCCCAGTGGAGCACCCACTCCCGCACCGCCTCGGGGACGTAGAGGACGGCCGGGGCGGCCGGTCGCCCCGCGGGTCGCGGCGCTATACTCGCCGCAACCCGAGCCACCCCTCGCCAGTCGCCACCCGGAGGAGCGCGCCGATGCCGCTGCGGTCTGATTCCGAGAACTTCGCCCTCATCCGCGTGATCGGCATCGGCGGCGGCGGGTCGAACGCCGTCAACCGGATGATCCGGGCCGAGATGATGGGCGTCGAGTTCATCGCCTGCAACACCGATGCCCAGGCGCTCCTCCAGTCAGACGCGCCGCACAAGATCCGCATCGGCGACAAGATCACCAAGGGCCTCGGCGCCGGCGGCGACCCGAGCATCGGGCAGCGCTGCGCCGAGGAGGACTCGGAGAAGATCTACGAGGCGCTCAAGGACTCGGACATGGTCTTCATCACCGCCGGCATGGGTGGCGGGACCGGTTCCGGCGCCGCGCCGGTGATCGCCGAGATCGCCAAGGACGTCGGCGCGCTGACCGTGGCGGTGGTGACCAAGCCGTTCACCTTCGAAGGCGCCAAGCGCCGGCTGGTGGCCGAGAAGTCGACCGAGACGCTCAAGGAGAAGGTCGACACCCTGATCACCATCCCCAATGACCGGATCCGGGAGGTCGTCAGCAAGAACACGTCGATCCTCGACAGCTTTCGCGTCGTCGACGACGTGCTCCGCCAGGGCGTGCAGGGGATCAGCGACCTGATCACCGTGCCCGGCCTCATCAACCTCGACTTCGCCGACGTGCGCACGATCATGAAGGACGCCGGTTCGGCACTGATGGGGATCGGCCGGGCGGCGGGCGAGAGCCGTGCCGCCGACGCGGCCCGCATGGCCATCTCCAGCCCGCTCCTCGAGGTGAGCATCACCGGCGCGCAGGGCGTCCTCTTCAACGTGACCGGCTCGTCCAACCTGGGGCTCTTCGAGCTCAACGAGGCGGCCGACATCATCAAGGAGGCGGCCGACCCGGAGGCGAACATCATCTTCGGCACGGTCACCGACGACCGGATGGGCGACGAGGTCTCGATCACCGTCATCGCCACCGGCTTCGACACCTCGCGGCGGCGCGACTACGCGCGCGAGACCGCGGCCGCCGGCTACGAGCAGATCACCGGGCTGCGCGCCGGGCGGGAGAACCGCGACTTCCTTGACGAGCTGGAGCGGCAGCGCCGCGAGGTGGCCGAGGCAGGCGTGGAGGTGTCCGGCCGGAGCGCCGAGCCCGCCGCCCGCCGTCCCGCCCACGAGGTCGAGGACCTCGACATCCCGGCCTTCCTGCGCCGCGCCTCGCGCTGACCGAGCCGCCCGACCCGCAGGAGGCCGCCCGCCTCTCGGCCGCGATCGCATCGGTCCACCGGCGGATCGCGGCGGCCGCCACGCGCGCGGGGCGCGCTCCCGACGCCGTCACCCTGGTCGCCGTCTCCAAGACGGTCCCCGTGGCCCGGCTCCGCGCGGCCGTGGCGGCCGGTCTCTCCGTCCTCGGCGAGAACCGCGTCCAGGAGGCGGAGGAGAAGGTGCCGCTTCTTGCCGGCGTTCGCTGGCATCTCGTCGGGCGCCTCCAGTCGAACAAGGCGCGCCGCGCGGTCGCCCTCTTCGAGGTCGTCGAGACGGTCGATTCGCTCGACCTGGCGCGGCGGCTCGACCGGGTCGCCGCGGAGGCCGGCCGGCGCCTCGCCGTCTTCTTCCAGGTCAACGTCGACCGCGACCCGGCCAAGTCGGGCTACCTGGCGGAGGAGCTCGCCCGCGACCTGCCCGAGCTGCTGGCGCTGCCGGCGCTCCACCCGGCCGGGCTGATGACGGTGGGAGCGCTGGTGGCCGAGCCCGAGCTGGCGCGGCCGACCTTCCGGCGCCTGGCCGCCCTCTCGGCCGAGCTGCGGGCGGGCGAGCCGCGCCTCGGGCCCGGACTCTCCATGGGAATGACCGACGACTTCGAGGTCGCCGTCGAGGAGGGCGCCACGCACCTGCGGATCGGGCGTGCGATCTTCGGCGAACGGCCCGCAGCCTGAGGCGGGCGCCACGGCGGACGAGGTCAGCTTCGAGGTCCGCCTGACCCCCCGCGCAGGCGCCGACGCGATCGAGGGCGTCCGCGATGGCGTGCTGCGGGCGAGGGTGCGCGCCGCCCCGGTGGAGGGCGGAGCGAACACGGCGCTCGTTCGCCTGGTCGCCGGCGAGCTGGGACTCCGCCTCGCGGCGATCCGGCTCGATGCCGGCGCCCGCGGGCGGACGAAGCGGCTCGCCGTCAGGACCGATGCGGCGCTCGTGCTGGCGCGCTGGCCCTGCCTGCGGCTCGGCGGCGGGTCGCGCTGACCGGGCGGGGGAGCGCCTCTCAACGCCGGGCGCCGTCGTCGGCCCCGACCCCGTGGTGCATCAGCCGAGTGACGAGCACGCTCGGCCCCGTGCATCGTTGACGCGCCGCCGGGGGCGGGCCGATAATCGCCCGGCGCGGGGCGTCCCGCTTCGTCGGTGGGCGATTGGCTCAGCTGGTTAGAGCGCACGGTTCACATCCGTGAGGTCACTGGTTCGAATCCAGTATCGCCCACCACAGTGACCCCAAGCGAAGCTGGCAGGGCGAGGACGAGCCCTGGCCCTCGGCCTCCCCGGTCGCCTCCACGCTGACGATGCGATGGGAGCCCCGGGTCGGCCCCGACACGACGCCGAGGCGGGCGAACGTCGCCACGGCGAGGTGTCGGCGCCCCTCGTCTGAGGTCTCCCGCCAGAGCTTGCCCAGCGATTCGAGCCACGCGACGGCCTCCTCGGAGTCGACCCTATCGCGCTCGGCCGGGCGCGACGCGAGCGTCTCGCGCTCGGCTCGCACCCGCTCGATGTCGGCCACGATCTCGGCGCTGGGGCGCCGCTGATCGAGTGCCACGAGCTCAGCCGCGAGCGCCTGAAGGCGGGCGTCGAGCCGGGCGATCGCCAGGCGGTCGGGCATGACGACGGCGTCTCAGGGCAGCCCGAATGCGGGCAGCGCTCTCGCGGTTGGGTGCCGGGCCGTCCAGGAGGCTCGCAACCTGTGCCTCGAGCACATCCGTGGGCACCTCGCGGACCAGCCAGCCGGCGCAGTCCAGACCGTCGCGGTGGCGGTAGACGGCGATCTTGGTGCCGTTGCGTCGGCCCCGGGTGTCACCCTTGGCCGCCTGGCCGCAGGCACCGCACGCGAGCGGACCACTGCCAGACAGGGCGTACGTCCGGTTGCGGCGGAGGCGATTGCCGATGCGGGTCCGGGCGCGCCGGTACGCCTGCGCGCGCTCGATCAGCGCGGCCTCGATGGGGGCCGGAAACCTCGTCGATCGCCCGTCCCGCAGCCGGCCGGCGTACAGCGGCGAGCGCAGCACGCCGCGCACCGACCAGAGGGTCAGCCCGGTCGCCGCGGCGACCGTGCCATCGGCGGCGCCCTGGGCGGCCATCTCCCAGACGCGGATCGCGGCCGGCAGCGCGTCGGGGTCCGGTTCGATGAGCTTGCGCTCGCCCACGCGCCGGAACCCGAGCGGGACGAGCCCCCCGCCCTGATCCGCGTAGTCGCGGATCTTGGCGGCGTAGCCCCCGCGGACCGACCGGGCGAGCCGCCGGCTGTAGGCCTCCGCCTCGACCGTCTCGCGCGCCCAGTTCTCCCAGGCGTTCTCGTCGGAGGAGAGCACCCGCTCGTCGGCGAAGAGGAGCGCGGCGCCCGCCTCGTGGAGCTGGTGGCGGGCGTTGACGGCGGTTCGCAGGTCGCGGGTGAAGCGGCTCACGTAGCCGACCACGAGCACGTCGTAGTCGCGCCCGGCCCGTGCGAGCATGTCGGCGAACTGGCTCGTGCTCGCGATCGTGCGGCCCGAGTGCGCCACCTGCTACTCGATGCCGGAGTCGACCATGCCGTAGGCCGTAATCGCCCGGGCGCGCTGCTCTCGCTGGGCAGCTGGGCCGAACCGCTCGGCTTGGCGCCCGGTCGACTCGCGGCCCCAGTAGGCGGCGCGCCGACCGCGGAGCTCCTCCAGCGTGCACGGGAGCCTCACCTACTCTCGCCCTCCGTCTTCGTGACCGCCGGTCCCTTCAGGCCCTCGCGCCGCACGCGGCTCGCCTCTCGGATGGCGAACACGAGCGCGTGCTCGAAGCGGTCGAGCGGCTCGGCACCCCGACCTCGCGATGGCCGACGAGCTGCTCAAGAAGACCCGAAGCGGCAACCTGTTCACCGTCTTCGGCCAGCCCGACATCGACCTGGAGCTCCCCCGTCACGCCGGCCGCCGGGCGGATGGATCCACGGCCTCGACGTCTACGACCCGACGACCGGCGTTGTCCGGAGCGACTCGACCGACGACATCGCCTGCTGGTTCATCGACACCGCCTACGACGACCAGCAGTTCTTCGTCCGCCACGCTTACTTCCTCGGCGCCGACGACCCCTACGACAAGCTCAAGCGCGCCCTCCGCGCCGACATCGACGAGGCCGCCTGGGCCTCGCTCAACTCGACCGTCTCACGCCCCTTCCCGCGCCCGGCGAGCGGCCGGATCGCCGTCAAGGTGATCAACCACTACGGCGACGAGATCCTGAAGGTGTATGGGGTCTGAGACGAGCGACCGCAAGCGGCCGCGCCCGGCGGTATCGTGCACCGCCTCCCGCTTCGGGGCGAACGCCATGGAAGCATAGTGACGAACTGACGACCATGGACAGCCAAGTTCTCGGGCGTTGATCTGGTAGGCGCGGCCGTCGAACGCCGCCGCGGCGTGCTGGGCGATCGCGTTGTAGTCGATCTTCAGTCCCTCGTGGCCGGCGTTGCCCATCGCTTGGACGACGGCGACGTTCCCGAGCGGCCGGCGGGCGAGCAGGTCGACCAGCTCGGCGAGCGTCCTTCCGGCCCCGAAGCAGACGGTGGATCCGGGGTTCACGAACCGCTCGACCAGCCGGGCTGCGGTGCGCGCCACCGCTCGACGCAACGTCATCGGGCTGGTGCTGAAGGCGGCCGTCACCACCTCCCGGAGGTGCGGGAAGCGATCCAGGATCCTCGCCTCGGCGTCTCGATCGCGGGACTCGGGGGCGACGATCCGGACCTGCACGATCTCCAGATCGCGCGCCTGCTGGAGGTACCGCGAAACCTGGGACCGCGAGATCCCGAACTGCGTCGCGACCTGCTCCTGGGTCAACGCCTGCTCGTAATACGCTCGGGCGAGTTCCGCCAGGAAGTCCTCCGTCCTCCGTCCTTGCACAAAATGTGCGTGCACGTCTGACGGCCACGAGCTGTGTATGGCAGACGCGAGCGCCCGGCGCAAGAGGGGTGCGGCGATCCGGCGATCGCGCGAGAATCCAACGTCCGTGCCAACCAGAAGAAGGGGAGCCGGCCGCGCGCCGGTGCCGGGCGGGGCCCGCCGCGGGGCTCGCGCGGGCGGGGGCAGGGCGCCGATGCGCCGCGCGGCGGCGTCGGCGGAGCGTGCACCGCGGGCGCTCCCGGCGGCGGGCTCATGCCGGTGGGGCATGGGACGGCGTCGGCGGCGGTGGCAGCGGTGCGACTTCTCTGGTGCCGCGACCGCGGGATGTCAGGGGCACGACCGACGGGCGCTGGTAGCCCACCCCCTGCGGCCCATCCTCCCCACCAGATCCCAGTCCCCGCTGGCGTCAGCTGGGATCCCACCGCGCGGACACCGCCCGGCGCGGCCCGATGAGGACCTACAATGCGCGACGCGGGAGCGTGCAGCGGATGCCAGACGGACGCGTCAGCGGCTTCTTCCACGGCGGCGTCACGGTGAGCGACCTCGACCGCTCGCTCGCCTTCTACCGGGACGCGCTCGGACTCGCGATCCAGGTTGAGCGCCTCGCCACCGACGACTACCTGCGCCAGATCCACGGGCTCCCCTTCACCGCTGTTCGGATGGCCTTCCTCGCCGTCCCGGGCAGCCCCACCATGGTCGAACTGCTCCAGTACCGCGGCCTCCCCTCCACCCCGGCGCGCACCCAGCCCTCCGATCCGGGGACCGGCCATCTCTGCCTCTACGTCGACGACCTCGACGCGCTCGACGCGCGCCTCCGCGCCGCCGGCTACCACGCCCGTTCGCCGGCGCCGGTCACCGTCACGGCGGGCCCCAACATCGGGTCGCGCGTCGTGTACTTCGAGGACCCGGACGGGTATCCGGTCGAACTCCTCGAGCGGCCGCGACGCTGACCGCGGAGCGCGATGCGAGACCAGCATCTCCCGGGCTCCGGGGCGTCCTCCCGCAGGGACGCGCTCCTGGCGCGCGAGCGTGCCGTGCTCGCCCCCTCCGCGCCCGGCCACGACCACCTGGTCTGGGGCGAGGCGCACGGCGCCCTGGTGCGCGACATCGACGGGCGCGAACTGGTCGACTTCACCTCGGGGATCCTGGTCGCCAACATCGGGCACGCCCACCCGCAGGTGGCCGAGGCGATCGCCCGCCAGGCGCGGACCCTCCTCAACGCCTACGACGCGCCACACCCGTTGCGGGCCGAGCTGGCCGAGCGCCTCGTGCGACTCGCGGGTCCGCCGATCGAGGCGGTGGCGCTCCTCACGACGGGCGCCGAGGCGGTCGACGCCTGCCTCCGCATCGCCCGCGCGGCGACCGGCCGCCACGGCGTCGTCTCCTTCTCGGGCGCCTTCCACGGCAAGTCGCTCTCGACCGTCGCCGTCAGCGGGCTCCCCTCGACCCGCCGCGGCAGCGGGCCGGCCTGGCCGGGGATCGTCGTCGCCCCCTACCCCAACCCGTACCGCCCGCCGACGGGCGCCGCGGCCGAGGACCTAGCAGGCTGGTGCGTCGCCTTCGCCGACGACCTGATCGCCACCAACCTCTCCGAGCCGCCGGCGGCGATCCTCGTCGAGCCCTACCTAGGAGGCGGCGGCTGCATCGTCCCGCCGAGCGCCTTCTTCCCCGGGCTGCGAGCGCTGGCCGACCGGCACGAGGCGCTCCTGATCCTCGACGAGGTGCAGTCGGGATTCGGGCGGACCGGGACGATGTTCGCCTTCCAGCACCTCGGCGTCGCCCCAGACCTCGTCGCGGTCGCCAAGGGGATCGCGTCGGGCGTACCGATGAGCGCGGTCCTCGGGCGGCGGGCGCTGCTTGACGCCCTTCCGCCAGGGACGCTGTGGAGCACCTACGGCGGCAATCCGCTCGCCTGCGCTGCGGCGCTCGCCACGCTCGACGTTCTGACCACGCCCGGTCTGGTCGAGCGCGTCGGACCCCTGGGGGCCCGGATCGCCGACAAGATCCGCTCCTGGGACGACCAGGGGATCGGCGACGTCCGCCATGCCGGTCTCTCGTTCGGCGTCGAGCTGGTCACCGACCGGCGGCGCAAGACCCCCGATCCGGAGCGGGCACTGGCGATGGTCACCGCCGCCGACGCCGAGGGCGTCCTCATCCTCCCGCCCGCGGGCTGGCACGGCAACGTGGTCCGCATGGCGCCGCCGCTCGTCATCGAGGATGCGGAGCTCGATCGCGGACTGGCTGCGTTGCGGCGCGCCTTCGACGCGACGGCGCGCCGGTGACCGGCACTCCCAGCCCCTCCCGTCCGCTCCTGGTCGGCGTCGCCGTCGGCGACGTGACACCGCCTGCCGGCATCGACGTCGCCGGCTTCTGCCTGCGCCTGACGACACGCGGCGTCCACCGTTCGCTCCGCGCCGGAGTGGCCACCTTCTCTGACGGCGAGCGGACCGCTTGCCTGGTGACGTGCGACCTGCTCGGCTTCACCGTGCCGTACGCGACCGCCCTGCGGAGCGAGATCGCAGCTCGCCTCGGTATCGCCGCCGACGGCGTCCTGCTCGCCGCCAGCCATACCCACAGCGCGCCCGCGCTCAGCCTCGAGCTGAAGATCGGCGGGCGCCAGGACGAGTGGACGCCGCTCGAGGAGACCTACGAGCGCTTCTGGCGGGCCAAGGTGCTCGCCCTCTGCCAGGAGGCCCTGCGCTCCGCCGTTCCGGCGCGTCTGGCCGCCTCGCGCGACGGGAGCGCCGCCATCGGGCTCAACCGGCGCGTCCGCCTGCCGGACGGGCGGATGATCATCGGGCGCACGAAGGACCGGCCGGCCGACCACTCGGTCGGCGTGGTGCGGGTCGACCGGCTTGACGGAGGTCCGCTCCTGGCGATCCTCAACTACGCCTGCCACCCGATCTCGCTCGGGCCGGAGGCGGAGGTCGTCAGTCCCGACTACCCGGGCGCCGCGCGCGAGACGCTGGAGGCGGTCACCGGCGCGCCGGCCCTCTTCGTGCAGGGCGCCGGTGGCGACATCGCCCCGGCGGACGGGATGGGTCCCGACCCCTCCATCGCCGACCTGCTGGGGCGGACGCTCGGGCTCGAGGCCGCCAAGGTCTGGTCGACGATCGAGACGCGGAACCTGGAGCGGCGCGAGGAGATCGTGCAGAGCTACAACCCGATCGCCGGCCTTGTCAAGATCGAGCACCCGCTCCCCGACGCGCGCGTCCGCTACGCGGCGGAGACGCTGGCGCTTCCGCTGGAGACGCCGCCGACGCCGGAGGAGGCCGAGGCGATCGCGCGGCGCGCCGACGAGCGGCTGGTGACCCTCGTCGCCGAGGACGCCCCCGAGGGGGCGCTCAATATCGGCCGCATCGAGACCCGCTGGGGGCGGATGCTGCGCCGTCGCGCCGCCGAGGGGACGCTCGGCGACGCGACCGCCATCGGGGTCGTGCAGGTCGTGCGCGTCAACGACGTCGTCTTCGTCGCCCTGCCGGTCGAGCCGTTCGTGCTGATCGGGCACGGCATCATCGGGGCGATCGACCCGGAGCGAACGATCATCTGCGGCTACGCCAACGGCACGATCGGCTACTGCCCGATGCCGGAGGACTACCCCGAGGGCGGCTACGAAGTCGAGCGGGCGCACCACCTCTACGGGCAGCCGGCCGCCCTCGCCCCTACCGTGGCGCCGTTCCTGGTGGACGAGGCGACGCGCCTGGCGGCCGCGCTGGCGTAGCGGGCGGCGAGCAGTGGATCGCAGATGAAGATCCACGTCACCGGACTGGGGTTCCCCGAGGGGCCCGTCTGGCTCCCCGAGGGCGCGGTCGCCTTCGTCGACCTGCGCCACCAAGCCGTCCGGCGCTACGACGGGAGACGGATGGAGGTGCTGGCGACGCTGTCCGGCTCGCCGAACGGGATGCGCCGCGCGCCCGACGGGAGCCTCCTCGTCGCCAACAACGGAGGGCTGGCGCCGCGCTCCTTGACCGAGCTCTGGCGAGCGGAACCCGAGATCGGCGGCAGGATCCAGCGGCTCAACCCGGGCGGGACCGTGGAGGACGTGGTGACGGAGCTGCCTGGGCCGCCTCCGTGGCGGCCCAACGACCTGGCGATCGCCCCGACCGGCGAGATCGTCTTTACCGATTCCGCCAACTGGGAGGTCCTCCCCGACGAGACGCGCTACCACGGCGGACGACTCTGCGCCGTGACGGGCGAGGGTCGGGTCGTCCTCCTGGCCGAGGTGTGGGGCTTCCCCAACGGGCTGGTCTTCGTCCCCGACGGATCCCTCCTGGTCGCCCAGACGCTGAGGCACGACATCCTCCGCTTCGCGTGGCGGAGCGGCGCTGGCGAGGAAGCCCCCAGCGTCGGCGCGCCCGACGTCTGGGCGACCCTCCCCACGCACATCGCCCCCGATGGGCTGGCCTGGCACGGTGAGTACCTCTACGTGGCGGGGAGCGTCGGCGATGAGGTGCTCGTGCTCGACCACGAGGCGCGGCTGGTGCGGACGATCGCCACCGGCCCGGGCTCGGACCCCACGAACCTGTGCATCGGCGGGGGTCGACTCTGGGTGACGTTGGGTCTGCCGGGCCAGCTGGTAAGCGTGTCGTTGGGGGAGTAGAGGCGGCGCGCGGTCCGATCGCGGCCGGCGGCCGTGTCATCGGGCGACCGCGTCCCCGCGTCCCCGGAGGTGCCCCGATGATCTCACGCCACGTGCTCCACGACCCTTCGCAGCAGGCGACTGCGTGGCCTCTGCCGACCCGATGGCGGGGCTGTGAGGCGCCCGATCGCGGAGGTC
>MGMJ01000095.1:1803-1988 GCA_001794945.1 Chloroflexi bacterium GWC2_73_18 | reverse complement strand
CGTAGCGATTTCTTGCCTCCTCCTGCAGGAACTGAAAGCCGTCGCCGCAGTGGACCGTCACCCGGCGGTCCTCCTCCGGCAGGTGAAAGTAACCTCGGGCGGCGGCGATGACATGGGCCGAGCAGTCGACCGCATCGATCAGGCAATCCGGAAAATGGTGGTGAAAGAAGCGGACGAACGACCCG
>MGMJ01000095.1:0-1762 GCA_001794945.1 Chloroflexi bacterium GWC2_73_18 | reverse complement strand
GATGAAAAGGGCGGCGGCCATGTAGCGGGTGTAGGAGAGGACCAGCTCATGGGGGCGGCTGAGCGACATCCGGCTCTGCAGGTGGCCGGAGCCGAAATAGAGAGAGCGGTGATCACCGTTATCGAAGATTTTTACCAGATGACCGTTCCAGTAGTTGCTGTGGATCATCAGGCCTGGCGTATCGGACATAGCGGTATCTGTCGGGTTCCTGTGGGCGACGGGGAATTGAAAAAATATAAAGAAAGCTTCATGCTTCGGTAACTGCCGGTGCAACCTTCATTATACCCGCAATGACCGCGGTACTGAACAGGTAATCGGCAGCCTCCCGGGAATTGCCCGTAAAGTACTTGACTGTTTCCTTTGTCATTTGGCATACTACAAGAGGATAATAAGCAGTTCTTGCACCGTACGGGCATTAGTACCTTAGAAATTCATTTCTTGTTTTTTAGAAAGAATTTCGTGAAGGTACTTATCCCCCCTTGTGGGGGGTTGGAGAGGAGCAACCCTTGCAGAAAAACGAGCAGAAAAAAAAGATTCTCATCATGGACGATGAGGATATGGTCGGGGAAATAGCCTGTCAGATGCTTGAGTTTCTGGGCTTTGCCGCCGCCTGGGTGGCAAACGGGGCGGATGCCGTGGGCGAGTACCGGAAGCAGAAGGAAGCAGGGCTTGGCTATGCGGCGGTTATAATGGATCTCACGATCCCCGGCGGCATGGGCGGGAAAGAGGCCGTCGCCGAAATTCTGGCCATCGACCCTGAGGCGAAAGTCTTTGTTTCCAGCGGTTATTCCAGCGATCCGATCATGGTCGATTATCAGGATTACGGCTTTGCCGGGGCCATCGCCAAACCCTTCGATCTGGCGGCGATGCAGGAAATACTTGCAACCCTGAGCTGAATTTCCGTCCCGTCCGGCAGACAATTTTCCCGTGACCGACTCCACCATCAAATACCTCTACTTCACCACCATTGTGCCCTTCTGCTCGCTCTATGCGGCGCAGCCGATCCAGCCGGTGTTCAAGAGCGAATTCCAACTCAGCCATTTGCAGGCGATCCTCTTTACCACCCTGATGATGGCCCCTTTGGGCGTGGCTCCTCTGGTCTACGGCTATCTCCTCGAATCCTTCTCCGCTAAGGTGATGCTCCGCTGGGCGCTGTTTTTTCTCGGCATCCTGGAGCTTTTTTTCGCCATGGCCGATAACTACTTCAGCCTGCTCGCCATACGCGCCGTGCAGGGACTGATGATCCCGGCCATCCTTACCTCGCTGATGAGCTATATCAGCTACACTTCACCGCGGGAGAAGGTGCAGCATGCTATTGCCGCCTATATTGCCGCAACCATCGTCGGCGGTTTTCTCGGCCGCTTTCTTTCGGGGCTCTTCACCGACCTGTTCGGCTGGCGGTTTTTCTTCTTCGTGCTTGGCCTGCTGCTGCTGTTGAACTGCTATCTGCTGCGGGGCATGGCCAGGGACGCCAAGCTGAAATACGCCCGGCCGAAATTGCGCGAGATCACAGGCTTATTGAAATCCAGGGAATTTTTCTTGATCTATGCCTCCATCTTCTGCCTGTTTTTCGTCTTTGCGGCGATGATGAATTTTCTGCCCTTCGAGCTCAAACAGATCAATCCGTCATCGAAGGAAACCGGCGTAGGGCTGCTCTATCTCGGCTACAGCATGGGCCTTCTGGTGTCACTCAATACCGGGCGGATCATCCGGTTTTTCGGCAACGAAGCCGATGCCATCAGGGCGGGAATATTGATTTTTG
>MGMJ01000094.1:14639-14849 GCA_001794945.1 Chloroflexi bacterium GWC2_73_18 | reverse complement strand
CACCATCAGCGCCACCACCATCAACCGCGTCTGCGGCTCGGGGCTCAAGGCGATCATGCTGGCCGCCGCCGAGATTCGGGCCGGCGACGCCGAGGTCGTCGTGGCGGGCGGCATGGAGAACATGAACCTGGGGCCCTACCTGCTGCCGAGAGCGCGCTTCGGCTACCGGCTGGGACACGGGCAGCTGGTCGACGAGACGGTCCTCGACGG
>MGMJ01000094.1:407-14505 GCA_001794945.1 Chloroflexi bacterium GWC2_73_18 | reverse complement strand
CGGGGCGCTTCGAGGACGAGATCGCGCCGGTCGAGCTGGTCGACCGCACCGGCATCATCACCGCCACCGTGACCGTCGACGAGAACCCCCGCCGCGACACCTCGCTCGAGGCGCTCGCCCGCCTCCGGCCGGTCTTCCCCACGCCGGCGCGCGAGCCGGGCGACCCCGAGCCGGTCGCCTCGGTCACCGCCGGCAACGCCCCGGGGATCACCGACGGGGCGGCCGCCACCGTCGTCGCCAGCGAGCGGGCGATCGAGCGGCACGGCCTCACGCCGCTCGCGCGGATCGTCGGCTACGGCCAAGCCGAGGTCGAGCCGAAGTGGCTCTTCCTCGCCCCGGTCACCGGGGTGCGCCGGCTGCTCGACCGGATCGAGCTGCCGCTGGAAGCGTTCGACCTGGTCGAGATCAACGAGGCGTTCGCCGCGCAGGTGCTGGCCGACGGGCGGGCGCTCGGTTTCGACTGGTCGAGGGTGAACGTCAACGGCGGGGCGATCGCGCTCGGCCACCCGATCGGGGCGTCCGGCGCGCGGATCGTCGCCACGCTGCTCCACGAGCTGCGGCGTCGCGAGGGCCGCTACGGGCTCGCCACACTGTGCCTGGGCGGTGGCGGGTCGGTGTCGATGGCCTTCGAGCGCGTCGCCTGAGCCGGGTACGTCGAAGGAGGGACGGAGATGGTCGTCGAGCCGCTGGATTCCCCCGACCCGCGCGACGACTGGTCGATCGAGCTGCGCCTGTCGGGCGTGGAGGTGGCGCTCATCCGCACCGCTCTCAAGCTGCTCGAGTCGACGCTGGGCCGCGAGGAGGCCGACGAGCTGGCCGAGGTGAAGGCGCTGCTGGGGGAGCTGCCGCCGGTCCCCGAGGGCGACGCTTCGCGGTTCTGAGTCCATGTCGGACGTCGGGATTGCCCAGGGCCCACGTGGGCGGTCTTCCCGCCGCCGGCCCGCGCGCGTATCATCGCGGCGCGGAGGATGGGGGAGACGGAGGAGGGAGCATGGGACGCGTCGCCATCGTCACCGATTCGGCCGCCGACCTTCCGGTCGAGCTGGCGGCCCAGCGGGGGATCGCGGTCGTTCCGCTGATCGTCACCTTCGGCTCGGAGTCGTATCGCGCCAACGTCGACATCACGACCGAGGCGTTCTGGGCGAGGATGACCGCTCCGGGGGCGCCGTTCCCGTCGACCGCGGCGTCGTCGCCCGGCGCCTTCCAGCAGGCCTTCGAGGAGGCGTTCGCCGCCGGCGCCGAGGCGATCGTCTGCGTCGACATCGCGGGCACGCTGTCGGCCACGATCAAGAGCGCCCAGATCGCTCGCGACGCGCTGCCCGACCGCGAGATCCACGTCGTCGACACCTGGTCGGCCTCGATGGGGACCGGGCTCCTCGCCCTCCTCGCCGCCGAGCTGCGCGACGCGGGCGCCTCGGCCTCCGAGATCGCCGCGAACGTCTCGGCGCGGATCAAGGACCTGCGCCTCTACGTCGCGCTCGAGACGCTCGAGTACCTCAAGCGTGGCGGCCGGATCAGCGGGGCACGCGCGGCCCTCGGCACGATCCTCTCGGTCAAGCCGATCATCACCGTGGAGAACGGCCAGGTCGAGCAGGCCGATCGGGTGCGCACCCGGACCAAGGCGCGCGAGCGTCTCTTCGAGCTCCTCGGCGTGGCACCCGTCGAACGCCTCGCCGTGCTCCATGGCATGACGCCCGAGATCGAGTCGTTCGCGGCCGGTCTCGTGGCGCGGATCCCGGGCGGGGTTCCGGCCGACCGGATCGTGATCACCCCGGTCGGGCCGTCGATCGGGCCGCACCTGGGTCCCGGCTGCTTCGGCGCGGTGATCCTGCTCAGGGCCTGACGGCCGCCCCGGCGCTCGTCGGGCCGGTGTCCAACGGCCCGGCGCCGTGGGTCGGAAGACCCTGAGCGCGCCGCGGGGGCCGGGCTATACTGCCTCCGCTTCGACACCCCACGCGTCCCGGCGACCGCATCGCAGGCGTCCCCGGGGCGCGACCAAGGGAGGTTTTCCGCTGCGATGACCACCGAACAGATCGCCGCGCCCATCAACGCCTGGGCCGTGGCCCAACAGCAGTTCGACCGCGCCGCCGACAAGCTCGATCTCGACCCCGGGCTGCGTCGCGTCCTGCGCCAGCCCCGCCGTGAGCTGACCGTCCACTTCCCGGTGAAGATGGACGACGGCTCGGTCCAGGTCTTCACCGGCTACCGCGTCCAGCACAACCTCGGCCGCGGCCCGGCCAAGGGCGGCATCCGCTACCACCAGGACGTCACCCTCGACGAGGTCAAGGCCCTCGCCATGTGGATGACCTGGAAGTGCGCCGTGGTGGGGATCCCCTACGGTGGCGGCAAGGGCGGCGTGGTGGTCGACCCCAAGAAGCTCTCCCGCAAGGAGCTGGAGGGCCTCACCCGCCGCTACGCCACGGAGATCAGCATCCTGATCGGCCCCGAGCGTGATATCCCCGCCCCCGACGTCAACACCAACGCGCAGACGATGGCCTGGATCATGGACACCTACTCGATGCACGTCGGCTACACCGTGCCGGCGATCGTGACCGGCAAGCCGATCGCGCTCGGTGGCTCGCAGGGCCGCAACGAGGCGACCGCGCGCGGCGCCGTCTACTGCATCGAGGAGGCGGCCCCGCACCTCGGCCTCGACCTGGCGAAGGCGACCGTCGTCGTGCAGGGCTACGGCAATGCCGGCTCGATCGCCGCGCGCCTGATGGCCGAGGTCGGCTCGAAGATCATCGCCGTCTCCGACTCGACCGGCGGGATCGTCGACCCGAACGGCCTCGATCCGCTCAAAGTGCTCGCCTGGAAGCAGGAGCATGGCACCGTCCAGGGCTACCCCGGCGCGCGCGACATCACCAATGTCGAGCTGCTCGAGACGCCGTGCGACATCCTCATCCCGGCCGCCCTCGAGAACCAGATCACGGCCCGCAACGCCGGCCGCATCGAGGCGAGGATCGTGGCCGAGGCGGCCAACGGTCCGACGACCCCGGAGGCGGACGCCGAGCTCTACCGCCGCGGCGTCTTCGTCATCCCCGACATCCTGTGCAACGCCGGCGGCGTCACCGTCAGCTACTTCGAGTGGGTCCAGGATCTCAACCGCGATTTCTGGAACGAGGCGGTCGTCAACGCCAAGCTGCGCGAGATCATGGTCAAGGCGTTCAGGGACACCCTGGCCACCAGCCTGCGCGAGGAGGTCGACATGCGCCTGGCCGCCTACATGCTGGCGGTCGAGCGCGTCGCCTCGGCGACCTCCACCCGCGGCCTCTACCCGTAGGCTGCCCTCGATCCTTGCCCGCCGCTTTCCGGGGCGCCTCCTCGCCCGCAGCGGCGCGTCCCGCCGGTGCTACGATGCGGCGGCCATGCTCGACCACGAAGAGAAGTTCCTGTTCAAGGAGGAGATCCTCCAGCTCTCCACCGCGCTGAACGAGTCGGGCGTGCTCGACAACGTCGAGGACGTACTGGCCGAGATGACCGGCTCGCCCCGCTTCGACAGCGAGGTCTTCACCCTCGAGCGTTCGCTCCAGGTGATGCTGGGGCGGCGCCCCGGCACGACGCTCGTCGGCCTGCTCACCGTGACGCCCGAGATCTTCGACGAGGTCGCCGAGGTCCGTGTCGCCCCGGAGGTGCTCGAGCGCCTGACCGCCTGGCGCGCGCGCTTCGGCCTGGCGATCGACAACGCCCTCAACTTCCTCAACAACCCGGACGGCATCCAGGGCCACAACTTCGCCACGCAGGTGACCCACATCGACGAGCGGCCGGTGCTCCAGGGGCGGCTCACCCTGGTCCGCTACAACAACGAACCGCAGTTCTTCGTCGCCGATGCGGCGGTCTTCCTGGGGCTGGTCGGCGACATCCTCGACGGGCTCGGGCCGTACCTCGAGCCCGACGCGGTCGAGTCGGAAACGATCACCCGCCTGCGCGACGCCCTGGCGGTCATCGAGCGCAAGACGACCCCGCGCGAGCGGGCGTAGGGGATCGGCCTCCGTCCGCGACGCCGCGGGCGCGGTGCCGGCAACGACGATGCGCCAGCTCTACCTCGCCGCCACCGGCATGAACCGCGGCAAGACGACGGTCGCGCTCGGTCTTTTCGCCGCGATCGTGGCGCGCGGCCACCGGACCGGCTTCATCAAGCCGGTCGGCCAGCGCTACGCGGTCGTCGACGGGACGCCGGCCGACGAGGACGCCATCCTGATGAAGGCGACCTTCGATCTGCCCGACCAGCTCGACGAGATGAGCCCGGTGCACATCCCGCGCGGCTTCACCAGGGCCTACATCGAGGGACGGGTGACGGCCGACCTGCCGGGCCGGATCCGCGAGGCGCACGCGCAGGTCGCCGCCGGCCGCGAGGTGCTCGTCGTCGAAGGGACCGGCCATGCCGGCGTCGGCGCCGTCGTCGGCCTCTCCAACGCGACGGTGGCGCGGATGCTCGGCGCGCGGGCGCTGGTCGTCAGCGAGGGCGGCGTCGGCCGGCCGATCGACGAGATCGTCCTCAACGCGGCGCTCTTCGAGAAAGAGGGCGTGGAGGTCGTCGGCGCCGTGGTCAACAAGGTCGATCTCGACGCGCAGCCCGACCTGCCGGCGATCATCGGGCGGGGGCTGGCGCACCACGGTGTCCGCCTCCTCGGGGTCCTGCCCTACCGACCGCTCCTCTCCAACCCGACCCTGGCGATGCTGGCCGAGCAGCTGGAGGGTGAGGTGCTCGTGCGCGGGCCGACGCTCGAGGTCGTCATCGAGCATGTCCTGATCGGGGCCATGCAGCCGCACCACCTGCTCGAGCGGGTCCGGCGTGGGACGCTGGTGATCGCCCCCGGGGACCGCGAGGATGCGATCATGGCCTCGGTCACCAGGCGGCTGGTCGGGCCGCCGCGCGGCTCGGCGCCCGGCAGCGCGGCGGCGCCCCCGTCTCCCCCCAACGACTCGATCGTCGGGCTCGTGCTGACCGGCGGCTACCGGCCCGGCCCGCGCGTCCTCGAGGCGATCCGCCACGCCGACCTCTTCGCCCTGCTCGTCCGCGCTGACACCTACCAGGCCGCCTCGGCGGTCCACGACCTCCTGGTCAAGACGCACCCCGCCGACACCGAGAAGATCGAGCTGATCAAGGCGCTCGTGGCCGAGCATCTCGACGTCGACCGGCTGCTCGACCTCTTCGCCACCGCCTGACGACCGGCGGCGCGATCCGTCCGCGCCACGCCGGCGTATCCTCCGGCGACGCAACGACTGCCGAACGACGAGGAGGGATCCGATGTCCAGCTCACCCACCGTTCGCGGCCGCCGGAGGGCGCCGCTCCGCGCCGCCGCCTTCCTGGCCGGAGCCCTGCTGCTCGCCGCCGCCGGGCCGGCGCTCGCCAAGGAGGTGAACATCGCGATCACCGGCTTCTCCTTCCCGGCGACGATGACGGTCACCGCCGAGACGCCGATCGTCTGGGTCAACCAGACCGGCGCGCCGCACACCGCCACCGCCGACGACGGCAGCTTCGACACCGGGCGGATCGACGCGGGCGCCACGAGCGGGGCGATCGTCATCGACACGCCCGGCAGCTACGCCTACTACTGCCAGTACCACGGCGGGCCGGGTGGCACGGGCATGAGCGGCGTCCTCGTCGTCGAGGCGGCCGGCACCGCCACGCCGACCCCGGCCGGCGGCGGACCGACCCCGCCCCCGACCGACGTGCTCACGGTCGCCCCCGGCGAGGGCGGCTCGACCAGCCGCCTCCTGACCCTCGTCCTCGTGGCGCTGGGCGCCACGCTCCTCCTGCGTTCGCTGCCGAGCAGGCGTCGCCCCGCCGGCCGCTAGAGCCAGCGGCGAGGACCGGCTGGAGTCGACGGTGAGGCTCAGCGGCGTCTGATCGCCGGCCTGTGGGGACGGTGCGGGGCTGATCGACGCGATCTGCGACGCTAGCCGATCGGCTCGTTGTCGATCAGGCGGGTCGTGCCGATCCGCGCCGCCTGCGAGAGGAGCGCCGGACCGCCGATCCGCTCCAGCTCGGTCAGCGTCGCCGCGTCGGCGACGCTGACGTACTCGACCCGCACCAGCGGCTCGGCGGCGAGCACCTCGCCGATCCGCCGGCGCAGCGCCGCGGCGTCGCGCTCGCCGGCGAGGTAGGCGTCCCGCGCCGCGGCAAGCGCCCGGTGGAGAGCCAGCGCCGCGGTGCGCTCGGCGGGGGAGAGGTAGCGGTTGCGGGAAGAGACGGCGAGCCCGTCCGGCTCGCG
The DNA here is from genome assembly GCA_001794945.1 of Chloroflexi bacterium GWC2_73_18. Classification (GTDB taxonomy): domain Bacteria; phylum Chloroflexota; class Limnocylindria; order Limnocylindrales; family CSP1-4; genus GWC2-73-18. Next base: position 8,286 of record MGMJ01000094.1, on the reverse strand, counting down.
CACCGTGGGACAGACCACGATCTCGACCGGCAGCGCCAGGTCGGCGACGAGCCGGCGGACCACCAGGCACTGCTGCGCGTCCTTCTGGCCGAAGTACGCCCGCTCGGGCCGGACCAGCTCGAAGAGGATCGCCACGACCGTGGCGACGCCGCGGAAGTGGCCCGGGCGCGCGGCGCCCTCGAGCGGCTCGGCGATCGGCCCGACGTCGATGCTCGTGGCGAAGCCGGGACCGTAGATCTCCTCGACCGGCGGAACGAAGACCAGGTCGGCGCCGGCCGCCCCGAGGAGGGCGAGGTCAGCGGCCTCGTCGCGCGGGTAGCGAGCGAGGTCCTCGGCCGGGCCGAACTGGGTCGGGTTGACGAAGATCGTGGCGACCACCGAGCGGCACTCGGCGCGTGCCCGTTCGACGAGCGAGCGATGGCCGGCGTGGAGCGCGCCCATGGTGAGCACGGCGCCGACCGGGCCGGGCAGCCTGGCCCGGGCCGTTCGCAGCGCCGCCCCGGTCCGCACGACCTCCACGGCGAGCGCCCTAGAGGTCGCGGTCGAGCGGGATCCCCTCGGCCGGCGTCCGGTCGAGCTCGCTCCGCCCCAGCACCTCGGCGAGCAGCTCGTCCTCCATCCGCCAGCTCTCCGCCTCGGCCGGGAAGGCGCCCGAGGCGACGTCCGCCTGGTAGCGCTCCACCGCGGCGCGGATCTCGCCGCGCAGGTCGGCATAGACGCGGGCGTGGCGCGGCGTCCGGTCCGCGGTGAGGCCGAGCAGGTCGGTGACCACCTGCACCTGGCCGCTGCAGCCGGCGCCGGCGCCGATCCCGATCGTCGGGATCGTCAGGCGCTCGGTGATGGCGGCGGCGAGTTGTGCCGGGACCAGTTCGAGGACGACGGCGAAGGCGCCCGCCTGTTGCACGGCGAGCGCGTCGTTGAGGAGGGCGCGGGCCGACTGGCGGGTGCGGCCCTGGACGCGGTAGCCGCCCAGCTGGTGGACCGCCTGCGGCGTCAGGCCGATGTGGCCCATCGCCGGGATCCCGATGCGGGTCAGCGCCTCGATGGTGCGGGCGGTCCGCTCGCCGCCCTCCACCTTGACCGCGCCGGCGCCGGCGTCGGAGAGGAAGCGGCCGGCGTTCGCCAGCGACGCCTCGACCGAGACGCCGTAGGAGAGGAACGGCATGTCCGCCACGACGAGGGCGCGCCGCGTCCCCCGCGCCACGGCGCGCGTGTGATGGAGCATCTCCTCCATCGAGACGCGCACGGTGGTGTCGTACCCGAGCACGACCATCCCGAGCGAATCGCCGACGAGCAGGATCGGGATCCCCGCCTCGTCGAGGACCCGCGCTGTCGGGTAGTCGTAGCAGGTGAGCATCGCGATCCGCTCGCCCGCGGCCCGCATCCGGGCGATCTCGGCGACCGTGACCCGCTTCGTCGTTGGCGCCGGCCGTCCGGCCGCGTCGGGCGTGTTCATCGGGTCACCTCCGCGGGTCGAGGCGCCGCATCGCGTGCCTCCATCAGGGCCGCCACGCGGTCGAGGAGCCGGTCGGCGACCTCGCGCTTGGAGAGAAGCGGCCACGGCTCGACGCTCCCGTCGGCGGCGAGCACGGTGACCCGGTTCGTCTCGCTGCCGAAGCCCGAGCCGGGCTCGCTGACGTCGTTGGCGACGAGCAGGTCGACGCGCTTGCGCGCCAGCTTGGCCGCCGCCCGGTCGAGGTCGCCGGTCTCGGCGGCGAAGCCGACAAGGACCGGTCGGGGATGCAGCGGCTCGCGCGTGGGCGCCCCCTCGGCGTCGAGGCCGTGAGCGATCCGGGACGCCTCGGCCAGGATATCCGTCGTCGGCTCGAGCTCGAGGGTCAGCCCCTCGGTGCGCTGGAGCTTGCGCTCGGCCGGCCAGCGCGGCCGGAAGTCGGCGACCGCGGCGGCCATCACCAGCGCATCGCAGACGGGCAGCGCCTCGAGCACGGCGGCGCGCATCGCTGCGGACGTCGCGGCCCGCACCACGGTCGCCGCCTCGGGCAGCGGAACGGACACGCTACCGGCGATCAGCGTCACCTCCGCGCCGCGGGCGAGCGCCGCCGCGGCGACGGCGACGCCCATCCGCCCGCTGGAGCGGTTGCCGATGAAGCGGACCGGGTCGATCGGCTCGGCCGTGCCGCCGGCGGTCACCGCGATCCGGCGACCGACCAGGTCGGGCTCGCGGGCGGAGGCGTCGGCCGGTGGCCGCAGGGCGGCTTCCGGCGCCCGCACCGGGCGGCCGGCGACCGCGATGACGACCGCCTCGATGATCCGCTCGGCGGAGGCGAGCCGTCCCACGCCGCTCTGGCCCGAGGCGAGCGGCCCGGACTCTGGTGCCACGACCGTGTAGCCGTAGCTCTGCAGGCGCGCGGCATTGGCGCGCGTGGCGGGGTGGTCCCACATCTCCCCGTCCATCGCCGGGGCGACGACGACCGGTGCCGCCGAGGCGAGGCAGGTCGCCGTGATCACGTCGTCGGCCAGGCCGGCCGCCATCGCCGCCAGCCAGCGCGCGGTCGCCGGCGCCACCACGATCACGTCGGCGGTGTCGGCGACGACGACGTGGCCGATCCGTCCGTCGGCGAGCAGCTCGAGCGGATCGGCCATGACCCGCCGCCGGGTCAGCGTCTCGAAGGTGAGCGGGCCGACGAACGCCTGGGCGGCCCGCGACATGAGGACCTGCAGCTCGGCGCCCTCGGCCGCCAGGCGACGCGCCAGCTCGACCGCCTTGTAGGCCGCGATCGAGCCGGTGACGCCGAGCGCCACGAGGCGCCCCTCCAGCCGGCCGCTCACGGTGCGTCCCTCATCCCGCGGCCGCCTCGCGGCGTCCGGCGGCGGCGCCCCATGTCGCCTCCTCGTGGAGGATGGCCAGCCCCTTGAGGGTCAGGTCAGGGTCGACCGCGTCGATCCCCGGCACGTCGCGCAGCCACCCGTGGTGGGCGAGGCCGCCGGTCGCCACGACGCGGACCTGCGAGACCGCCACCCCCTGCCCGGCGGCGAGCTCCTCCCGCACGCGGGTGAGGATCTCGCGGGTCAGCCCGATGTAGCCGTGGATCGCCCCCGAGCGCATGGCGCTCACCGTGTCGGTGCCGATGGCGCGCTCCGGGAGCCGCAGCTCGATGCGGGGCAGCTGGGCGGTCCGCGCTGCCAGCGCCTCGAGGCCGAGCTCGAGCCCCGGGGCGATCGCGCCGCCGACGTAGGCGCCGTCGGCCGCGACCGCGTCGAAGGTCGTCGCCGTGCCGAAATCGACGACGACGGCCGGGGTGCCGTGGAGCCGCTGGACGGCCAGCGCGTTGATGAGCCGGTCGGCGCCGACCTCGGCCGGGCGGTCCATCCGCACCGGGATCGGCACGGTCGCGGCGGAGGCGACCAGGAGGGAGAGGCCGTGCCGGGCGGCGACCGACTCGACCGCCTCGGTGACCGCCGGCACGACGCTGGCGAGGGCGATCGCGTCGACCTCGCCGAGGCTCCGCCCGTCGAGGGCGAGGAGGCCCGCGATCAGCACCTCGGTCTCGTCGGCGGTCGCGCTCGGGCGCGTGGCCGCGCGATGCGAGGCGAGGAGCGCGCCGTCGACGACGAGGCCGAGCGTCACGTCGGTGTTACCCGCGTCGATGACGAGGAGCATGGGGCCATCATACCCGCGGCCGGTCGGCACCCCGGAGACCGTGGCATTCCGCCGCCCCGGCGCGGGGGCGCGCCGACTTCCGATCAGATGCTCGTCCGGGGAACGCCATCGGCCCGATGCCGCCGAGCCCCGATCAGATGGCCGCCCGGGGAACGTAAGACGACCGAGCGCCGCCCCGGGCGGGCTGGCCAACGGCCACCACCCCTGATCTCACGCGTGGGCACGCCGGCCACCGGCCCCGCCAGGACCGTCGGTCGGCGCCAGGCCCGACGAGGTCCCGTCTAGCGTTCCCCGGGTGAACGATTGACAGGATCTCGACCGCCCCGCGACGCGATCTTCGGCCGCTGCCGAGCCCTCGCCAGCTGCCGCGGGAAGGTGACGCTTCGCCGGCAACGCCGACCACCGTATGGTCATCGGCCGTTCATCGGCCGTTCGTCGGCCTTCGTCGGCCGCCCTCGCCGCGGAGCCGCCCTCGCCGGCCTCCGGCCGCCGCGAGGACCGCGCCTCAGGGCCTCCCGCGACGGCGTCAGGCCCGATCGGGATCCGCACGCCCTGTCCAGCGGCACCGCGCATCGCCGACTCCGCCGCACCGGAACGCGTCCCTTTCTCTGTACTGACCCAGGCTGGTGAGGGCGGCGCGCCGGGACCCTGTTCCGCCGGTGCGCGGCCGGGTAACATGGCGCCGTCGCCAGCCCGTCGGACAGTCGCCTCGGGAGGGAGCGTGTCGCTCGGCCAGCCCGCCAAGTTCTTCGTCAACAGCGGCCTCGTCTCGAGCCGGACGGACGTCTACAACCTGCTCCGTCCCCTCCTCAAGCAGACGGTCTCGTACCGCTACTACCGCGGCGGCGTCCTCGTCGGTCACGGCACCGGCTGGGTCGAGCGGATCGTCAGCGACCATCCCGAGATCTCGACCTACTTCACCCCGCTCTCCATCTGCATCAACATCGACTCGTTCGAGCACCTCGAGTTCGAGACGCGTCCCGAACAGCTGCTCGTCTACACGCTCGTGCAGGCCGACGAGCGCGTCGTCGTCGAGTACGCGCCGGTCGGCGCCGTGGAGGGGGAGGCGGGCCCGGCGCGCCAGCAGCAGCTCGCCTTCGACACGGGCGACTACGTCCAGATGGAGCTGAGCGGGATGAGCTCGGGCGAGACAGCAGAGGAGGAGTAGCCCGGAGAAGCTTCGTTTCCGGCCGGCGCACCACGCAACCAGATCCGAGGAGAGGGAGGACGCCACGTGGAAGCCATCGCGGCCTATTTCCGGTTCGCCGAGCGGGGGACGAACCTCGCCACCGAGACCCGTGCCGGCCTCACCACCTTCATGGTGATGGCCTACATCATCTTCGTGAACCCGTCGATCCTGAACGCCGGTGCGGGGATCGACATGGCGGCCGCGTCGGCGGCGACCGCGCTCGTCGCCGGCATCATGACGATCGCCATGGGCGTCGTCGGCAACTACCCCTTCGCCCTGGCGGCCGGTCTCGGGCTGAACGGGATCGTCGCCTTCGGCCTCGTGGCGGGCAAGGGCCTCACCCCCGAGGGCGCCATGGGCGTCATCGTCTGGGAAGGCGCGGTCATCACGATCCTGGTGATCGTCGGCCTCCGCGAGGCGATCATGAACGCGGTGCCGCTTTCGCTCAAGCGCGCCATCGGCGTAGGGATCGGGCTCTTCATCCTCTTCATCGGCTTCCACAACGGAGGCCTCATCAGCGGCAACGCCGGCGACCCGCCCGTCCTGGCGACCTTCCCGACGCAACCCGGCCACTTCGTCTTCCTGGCCGGCCTGGCGCTCACCATCGTCCTCTACGTCATGAAGGTGCGGGGCGCCCTGATCGTCAGCATCCTGGCCACCACGGCGCTCGCCATCATCGTCGGGGTCGCGCAGGTCCCGAAGGAGTTCGTGGCCACGCCGAGTTTCGCCACGCTCCTGAAGTTCGACCTTGGCAACGTCTTCAGCCTGGGCGCGATCACCGCCGTCCTGACGATCTTCGCGATCATGTTGAGCGACTTCTTCGACACGATGGGCACCGTCACCGGCGTCGCCGCCGAGGCGGGCCTGACCGATGCCCAGGGTCGCGTGCCGGGGGTCGGCCGCGTTCTCGTCGTCGACGGCCTGGCGGCGGCGGCCGGCGGCCTGGCCGGGATCTCCTCGAACACGACCTACATCGAGAGCGCCGCGGGCGTGGCCGAGGGCGGCCGGACCGGTTTCACCTCGGTCGTCGTCGGCGTCCTCTTCCTGCTCGCCATCCTGCTGTCGCCGATCGCCGGGATCGTGCCCCCCCAGGCGACGGCCCCCGCCCTGGTGCTCGTGGGATACCTGATGTTCATGCTGATCAGGGACATCCCGGTCGCCGACGTCGAAGACGGCCTTCCGGCGCTGCTGACGATGATCCTGATGCCGCTCACCTTCGACATCACGGTCGGCATCGGCGCCGGCTTCATCTCCTGGGTGCTGATCAAGGTCGTCAGGCAGAAGGCGGGCGAGGTCCACTGGCTGATGTGGGCGGTCTCCATCGCCTTCGCCATCTACTTCGCCAAGGACTACATCGAGGCGCTGCTACCCAAGTAGCCGGCTGCCGTCGTCGATCGCCGCGAGAGCCCCGGCCGGACGGCCGGGGCTCTCGCCTACAATGGCCGGCGATGTTCGAACGCTCGGCGCTGCCCGAGGGGCCGCGCGTCATCACCGCGCCCCTGGCCGGCGCGCGCTCCGTCTCGGTCGCCGTCTACGTCCTGGCCGGCTCGCGTGCCGAAGGGGAGGGGGACGTCGGCGCCGCGCATTTCATGGAGCACCTCACCTTCAAGGGGACGGCGGCCTATCCCTCGAGCCGCGCCGTCAGCGAGGCGCTCGAGGGGATCGGCGGCACGTTCAACGCGGCGACCGACCGCGAGTCGACCGTCTACTGGGCCAAGGTGCCGCGCCGCGAGCTGCGGCGGGCGGTCGGCGTGCTCGCCGACCTGGTCGTCCGCCCGCTCCTGCGCGACGTGGACATCGCCGGCGAGCGGGGCATCATCGTGGAGGAGATCCGCTCCTACCGGGACGACCCGGTCGAGCTCGTCTTCACCCTCTTCGACCAGGCCGTCTTCGGGGACACGCCGCTCGGCCGCGAGATCGCCGGCGACGAGGCCTCCGTGGAGCGGCTCCCGGTGGCGGCGCTCCGGGACTTCTGGGCGCGCGCCTACCGCCCGGCCAACTGCGTCGTCGCCGCCGCCGGGGAGATCTCGCACGCCGAGACGCTCGACCTGGTCAGCTCGGCCTTCGGGCGCGGCAACGGCGTGCGGCCCGCTTTCGCGCCGGCGCCGCCGCTGCCTGCTCCCGAGCGGATCCGGGTGGTGGAGCGCGACACCGCCCAGGCGCAGCTCTGCGTCGGCGTGCCCGGTCTGCGGCGCGACGATCCGGACGCCTGGACGCTGGAGCTCCTCAGCGCGGTGCTGGGGGAGGGGATGAGCAGCCGGCTCTTCCTCCGCGTCCGCGAGGAGCTCGGCCTCGCCTACGACGTCCACTCGTTCCTGAGCGGCTACGCCGATTGCGGGTCGCTCGGCGTGGGGGCCGGCGTCGACCCCGACGACCTCGCCCCGGCGCTCGGGGCGATCCTGGCCGAGCTGGCGCGCCTGCGCGACGAGCCGGTCCCGGCGTCCGAACTGGCGAAGGCCAGGGCGTTCACCGCCGGCCGGCTCGAGTTGCGCCTCGACGAAACGCAGCACCTCGCCTCGTGGATCGGGAACCAGGAGGCCCTGCACGAGGAGGTGCTGACCCTCGACCAGGCGCTGGCGCACATCGAGGCGGTCAGCGCCGAAGGGATCCAGTCGCTCGCCGGCCGTCTCTTCGCCGACGACCGGCTCGCCCTGGCCGTGGTAGCCTCGCCCGGCAGCACCCGCGGCCTGGACGCGGTCCTGCGGTTGCCGTGAAGGAGCGCGCGGTGAGCGAGCCCGCCGCCCGTGGGGGCGAGGAGCGCCCGATTCCCGCCCGTCTCGCCGGGCTCCACCTGCGCGGGGGGCTGTTTGCGCTCGCCCGGACCGAGCTGGAGATGATGGCCGACCAGGCCGCTCTCGATCGCGAGGGGCTGGCCGACCTGGCCGAGGTCCGCTGGCGGACCGGCGACCTGCTCGGGGCCGGCGAGGCCGCCCGCGCCCATCTCGAGCGGGGCGGCGAGGAGCCGGTCGCCCTGGCGGTCGCCGCCGAGGCGGCGGCCGCGGTCGGACGCCTGGCCGACGCCCGGCGGCTCGCCGAACGGCTCCACGAGCGGGTCGGGGACGACCTCG
>MGMJ01000094.1:0-328 GCA_001794945.1 Chloroflexi bacterium GWC2_73_18 | reverse complement strand
CCCCGCCCCGTCCATGGACGACCGGCGAGGTGCCGCCCCGCATCGCCGTCGCCGACCTGGCGGCGCCCGGTGAGCTGCTCGAACGGGCGCGCACGGCGCTCCGCGCCGCAGATCCGACGCGCGCAGCGGTCGACCTCGCCGTGGTGCTGCGCCTTGAACCGGGTCTGGCACCGGCGATCCTCGACCTGCTGGCACGCTCGCCACGCGCCGGCCCGTCCCCGGCCGCCGCCGCGCTGGAGCTGGTCCGCGGTGACGCCTACCGCCTGACCGGCCGCTCGGCCGAAGCCGAGGACGCCTACACGGCCGCCGCCCATCTCGCCGCCCCCTC
>MGMJ01000093.1:10444-16457 GCA_001794945.1 Chloroflexi bacterium GWC2_73_18 | reverse complement strand
AGCTGGTAGAAGCCCTCGGCGGCGTAGTCGAGGTAGAACCCGCTCAGCTCCGAGGTCGCGAGCCGCGCCTGCTGCTCGGCCTCTGACCAGGCGCCGCGCAGCCGCACGATCTCTGCCCGACGGACCCGACACATGCCCGGGAAGCCGGCGATCGCCTGGCGCTCGCACCACCGCTTCGCCGCGTCGGTCCATTCGCCGGCTCGCCCGTAGTCGGCGAGGTCGCGGCAGGCGTTGATGGTGTTGCAGTAGACGACGGCCGTGGCGTGGGCTCCGAGCTCGCCGTTGACCGCGGCGACCGTCGCCTCGTCGATGAGCGCCATCCCCTCGTCCACCTCGCCGCGAGCGATGTGGACCTGGCCCTGGTCGTGCAGCCCGATCGCCATCAGGTCCACGTCACCCAGCCGCTCGGCGATCGCGTAGGTGTGCCGTGCTTGCTCGAGGGCGGTCTCGAAATCAGCGCGCTCGAGGGCGCGGTTGAAGTGCGCCCGTGACAGCTCGGCCTGGGCGCGGGACTCCGGCTCGCCGGCGAGGAGGCGCTCGGCGCGCCGCAGCCAGCCGGCGGAGATGGCGTGCTCCTGCTTATGGCCGAATTCCGCGGCCAGCCTCAGTGCGGCGCGCGCTGCGTCGGCCCGATGGCCAGCCGCCAGATGGCCCGAATAGGCGCGCTCGACGGCGGCGATGACGTCGGCCAGGCGACCGGTCCACCAGGCCGCCTCGGCGAGATGCTCGAGGTCCTCGGGAGAGAGCGGTGAGGCCGCGTCGGCTTCGAGGAAGCCCTCACGGGCCGCGTGCCATGCGTGACGCTCGAACGCCTCTCGGGCCTCCTGGAGTGTCACCGCGGCGACCGTCGCCTCGTCGATGAGCGCCATCCCCTCGTCCACCTCGCCGCGAGCGATGTGGACCTGGCCCTGGTCGTGCAGCCCGATCGCCATCAGGTCCACGTCACCCAGCCGCTCGGCGATCGCGTAGGTGTGCCGTGCTTGCTCGAGGGCGGTCTCGAAATCAGCGCGCTCGAGGGCGCGGTTGAAGTGCGCCCGTGACAGCTCGGCCTGGGCGCGGGACTCCGGCTCGCCGGCGAGGAGGCGCTCGGCGCGCCGCAGCCAGCCGGCGGAGATGGCGTGCTCCTGCTTGTGGCCGAATTCCGTGGCCAGCCTCAGTGCGGCGCGCGCTGCGTCGGCCCGATGGCCGGCCGCCAGATGGCCCGAATAGGCGCGCTCGACGGCGGCGATGACGTCGGCCAGGCGACCGGTCCACCAGGCCGCCTCGGCGAGATGCTCGAGGTCCTCGGGAGAGAGCGGTGAGGCCGCGTCGGCTTCGAGGAAGCCCTCACGGGCCGCGTGCCATGCGTGACGCTCGAACGCCTCTCGGGCCTCCTGGAGTGTCTGGTCGGCGACCGTCGTCATCGCATCCTCGTATCCTGCCGCGCCGGGCATCAGTCTATGATGCAGGGGCCGGAACGACCGGTCGATGGGGACAGGGAGGAGAAACGAGAGTGAGGGACGACAAGAAGCTCGAGCTCCTGGCAACCGTCCCGCTCTTCTCCCGCCTTGGAGGCGCGAGCTCGAACGCATCGGACAGCTGGCCGACGTGATCGACGTTCCAGCCGACCGGGTCCTGATACGACAGGGCGCGATCGGCCACGAGTCCTTCGTGATCGTCGACGGACGAGTCAGGGTCGAGCGGGAGGGCGAGGTCCTGAAGACCCGGGGTCCTGGGGAATTCGTCGGTGAGATCGCGCTGATCGACGAGCGGCCTCGATCCGCGACGGTCACGACCGTGGACACCATGCCGGCTGCTGGTCCTCGGTCACCGCGAATTCCACACACTGCTCGCCGAGCAGCCCGACATCCAGCTCCTGGTGCTCAAGGCGCTGGCCGAGCGAGTCCGGCAACTCGAACCTGAGCGGGCCGACTGACTTCGGCCGTCCTCCGAGTCGCGAACGGTCGACGAGCTCGAGCCGCCTCAGTCCGCGCTCACCGAGTAGAGGGCCCATTCATCTGGGACCCCCTTCAGCCGGTGGCGACCCCGGTCCCTGAATTCGAGGCCGGAACCGGCCACCAGGTCGCGGACCGTGCTCGAGACCCAGACCTCGCCAGCTCCGGCGAGCGCGGCAACCCGCGCCCCGACGTGGACGGCGATGCCCTGGATGTCTTCCCCGCTGAGTTCGACCTCGCCGATGTGGGCCCCGGACCGGACCTCGAGTCCGAAGTCCCGGACCGCTTCCCGAATGGCCAGCGCGCAGTGGACCGTTCGGGCCGGCCCATCGAAGACCGCCAGCAGGCCGTCCCCCAGGCTGTGCACTTCGCGCCCACGATGGCGCACGAGCTCACGGCGTACGGTGGCGAAGAAGCGCTCCAGGAGCTCTCGCCACCGTTGGTCGCCGAGCTCAGCGGCTCGCGCCGTGGAGCCCACGATGTCGATGAAGAGGAGCGTGGCCAGCACCCTGTCAACCGCCCGAGCCGGTGGTGATCCGGTGAGGAACTCCTCGACGCGATCGAGCAGACCGTCCTGGTCACCCACCCACGGAAGGTGGTCCTGCCCGGACAGCTCAGCGAAGCGGGCGCCGGGAATGCGCTCGGCGATCCACCGACCCTCTTCGACGCTCGCATCGCGGTCGCCCCTGCGATGGAGGACCAGCGTCGGGACGGTGATCGTCGGCAGGACGCTCCGGATGTCGATCTGGGTGTTCATCCGCATGAGCGCGGCAGCCGCGCCCGGACTCGCGCTCTGCCGGAAGTAGGCCGCGAGGCGGCGCGCGAAGGCCTCGTCGTTCGAGGCGCTGGGCGCAAGCCTGGTAGCGCCGGCGTCGACGCCCCAGTCCCGCTCCATCGCCTCGATCTCGGCGGCGCGATCGTCCGGTCTCGGCGCCCACGGGTAGTCCGGGCTCCAGATCCGCTTGGCGAAGATGCCGGCCGTGACGAGCGCGATCGTGCGCTGGGGGAAGGTCGCCGCGAACAGGACCGCCAGGTTTCCCCCCTCCGAGTGGCTGAAGAGTGCCGCTCGCTCGGACCCGGCCGCGTCGAGGACCGCGACGAGGTCGTCCATCCGCTCTTCGAGGGTCGGCAGCTCGTCAGGCGGCACCCGATCCGAGAGACCCGTGCCACGCTTGTCGAAGAGGATCAGCCTGGAGATTGACGCCAACCTCGACAGGAAGCGCGCCAGCAGCGGCTCCTCCCAGGCGAGCTCGACGTTCGAGACGAAGCCCGGGATCCACAGCAGATCGAAGGGGCCGTCGCCCGTCACCTGGTAGGCGATGCTGTAGCGGCCGCTCCTCGTGTATCGCGTCTTCGGGATCGGCCACTTGTCTCGCACGTCCCTCATGGTGCCATGCCTCCGCAAGGCGCCATGTCGACCGGAGGCGCCACGCCCACCGCGCGGCGCGGCGCTCGGAAAGTCCAGGCTTCTCCCCGTCGGCCGCGGATGCCGATGAAGCGGGAGAGCGAGCCGGAGATCAGCAGCCGGGCGCCGCGCCCCTCGCACGACCATCGCTGCGGCCGTCACGTCCGGCCAGGGCCGGCGAGCCGTGTCCGCCCAGGTGAGGACGGCGACGTCTCGCGCTCAAAGGAGGTCGGCCCGCCGGAGCGTTTTCGCGGAGTGAGGACGGCGGCTGCTCGGTCAGGAAGACGACGGGGCGGGTGGACTTCGCTTATCGCTCCCGCGCCGGAGGTGTTGGGACAGCGCGCTCGAGCGCCAGGACGACCGACAGCTTGCGCTGGCGGTCGGGGATGTGCCAGTAGCGGCGCAGGAGCGCGTCGCCGTCGGCGCGGAGCACGAACCCGCGCCGCTCGTAGAAGCGGATCGCCCAGCGCGCGGCCGCCCAGGTGCCGACGAGGACGGGCCCGGGTGCCGCGTCCCGCAGGAGCCGCTCGAGCAGCGCCGAGCCGATCCCCCGGTCCTGCCGGTCGGGCCGCACGTAGGCGTGCCGGATCAGCGTGGCGTCGCCGACGCGCTGGCTGGCCATGACCCCGGCGAGCACGCCCTCGTTCCAGCCGAGGAAGCGCATCTCGCGCATCTCGGCCGCCAGCTCGGCGGCCGGCATGTACGGCTCGGGGCAGCAGTCGTCGGGGATGACGCCGCGGTAGGCCTCGGCCGCGTCGTTGATCACGTCGAGGATGGCAGGAGCGTCCGCGTCGCCGAGAGGGCGGATCGGAGGCGCCGTTCGGAGGCGAGCCACCCCGGCGCCGTCAGTCACGCGGCGGCGCGACGGCAGGGATCACGACCGGGGCCCGCGCCGCGGCGTGGCGGTGCTCGCGCAGGTGGAAGGTGAGGTCGAGCCCCGTCTTGAGGACGACGAGGACGAGGAGCGCGAGCACCGGCGCGCCGAAAGCCATCGCCAGCATGCCCCCGACCAGGATCGTGACGTGGAGGACGACGAGGCGGCCGTAGGGCGCGGTGAAGAGCGCGATGGGCGACGCCGTCCGGAACTCGCCCCGCCCGACGTAGTTGAACCAGAACGAGGCGCCGTGGCTGAGCGTGAGGCCCAGCAGGGCCAGCCCGATAGCGGTGGGCGACGGCCCCACGCTCGGCGTGTCCCGGCCCACGCAGACCAGCACGCCGCCGAACATGACGAATACGAAGAGGCCGTGCACCAGCCAGAAGATCCCGTAGTGGACGCAGAAGAAGGGGATAAGGGCGACCCTCAGGATCGGGCCCGCGATGCCGGCGGTCGCGGTGCCAAGACGGACCCCGACCGGCGAACCCGGGCCTCCGACGCCCTGTGCGAGCCCCATCTTGACCACGTTCAGGGCACCGATGACGCCGTTCTCCAGCCAGTAGAGGACCAGGATCGAAAAGAGGTCCCAGTCGAAGAAGAGAAGCCCGACGAGGGGGCCGAGGTTGGCTGCCACTAGGATCGCGACGGCGACAGGCGACGAGGTCGAGCGGACGGCGCTGACGAGCCGAACGAGGGACCCTGTCATTGCTCGCTACTGTGCGGTACGGCGGGGCGCGGTGCAGGCCCGAAATCGGACGCCGGCGGCACGTGCCGCCGGCGTCCGATCGGGGCGCCGGGGTCGACGGCGACTAGGGCAGGGTCGCCAGGATCTTCTCGAACTCGGCGGCGTCGAACGCCTCGAGCGTACTCGTGCGGGAGTTGCCCTGCATGCCGAGCTGGAGCAGGAACGAGGTGACCGTGGCGGCGTCGGGCGCCTCCGCCATGGCGACCCAGTCGTAGACACCGAGTGTCCACCAGACGTCCAGCCTGCCGCCCATCTGCGCCGCGGCATCGGCGAAGGCCTTGGCGCGCTGCGTGGTCCCCTTGACGTTCTTGATCCCCTGGTCGGTGAAGCTGCCGAGGATGATGAACTTCGCCATCGCGGTGCTCCTTCGCTGTGTGGTGCGACGGACCGACTCTAGTCCTCGCCGCGGCATCGGACAAGCGGATCGTGCGGGTCGGTGGGCGGCGTCCCTGCCCGTCGCTCGCCCCCCGCAGATCGGCGGCGACCCTGCCCGTCACGCTTACGACGGTGGCTCGTATCCCGGACGGGTCGGGCGATCGAGGGTCGCCGCCGGCCGTCGCCGCTCTCCCCGCCCTCCGGCTGCTGGGCGAGCGAGCAGACGGGGGCGATCTGGAGCGGGCGCCGACGCCGGACCACTGCCCCTGCGTCGAGGTCCCTACGGCGCCGTTCGGGGCTGCCGTCCCCGGTTCGTCGAGGCCTCCACCCGCCGTCGCTCGGCGAGCTCCAGGCGCCGCGTGGCCGCCACGAGGCGCCGGTAGAGGGCGAGCAGGTCGGCCTCGGGGAGCGGCCCGCCGTTCGCGGCGGCGACCCGCTCGAACACCTCCATCTCGCGTTCGCCGTCGCGCACCGACCGGCCGGCGGCCGCCTTCGCCCGCCCGACCGCCAGGCCCAGCTCGGCGCGCTCGTTGAGGAGCCGCACGATCCGCCGGTCGAGGCCGTCGATCCGCCCCCGGAGCGCGCGCATCTCGGCCGACTCGGTCACCGGATCGGCCGGCTCGGACCTCCGATCGGCCGGCCCGCCCGACCGCCCGCGCTCAGCCATCGGTCACCATCGC
>MGMJ01000093.1:0-10437 GCA_001794945.1 Chloroflexi bacterium GWC2_73_18 | reverse complement strand
GCTACCGACTCGAGCGCCAGCAGGTAGCCGTCGGGCCCGCGCCCCACGATCGACTCGACCGCGATGTCGGCGAGGTAGTTGACCTGCCGGAAGCGCTCGCGCTTGGCCGGGTCGGAGAGGTGGACCTCGACGAAGGGGCGCTGGATCGCCAGCAGGGCGTCGCGCAGCGCCACCGAGGTGTGCGTCAGGCCGGCCGCGTTGACGATGGCGTAGTGGAAGTCGCGCCGATGGAGCCGGTCGATCAGGGCGCCCTCGTGGTTCGACTGGAAGAAGTCGACCTCCAGGCCGAGCTCGGCCGCCCGCTCGGCGATCCGCGCGTGGATCTCGTCGAGCGTCTCGAAGCCGTAGATCTCCGGCTCGCGCGAGCCGAGCAGGTTGAGGTTGGGGCCTTCGAGCACGAGCACGCGGACGGCGCCCACCTCGGCCGTCATGGCGCCACCTCCGCGCCGGGTGCGCCCGGCGTCAGCGCGTCGTCGAGCGCCCGCTCCACGACGTCCCCGGGGACGTCGCTGCGGACGACCACGCCGGTCTCGGCCGGCAGGACCCAGCGGAGCGTGCCGCCCTGGTGTTTCTTGTCGGTGGCCATCGCCGCGCGGACCGCGCCGCGGTCGAGGGCGAGCGGGCGCGTCGCCAGGCCGAGCCGGTCGAGGAGCCGGCCGATCCGCTCCGCCCGGTCCCCCGGCGTGACGCCGAGCGCGAGCCCCACGGCACAGGCGGCGCGCAACCCGTGGGCGACCGCCTCGCCGTGGAGGATCCCGCGGAAGCCGGCCGCCGCCTCCAGGCCGTGTCCGACCGAGTGGCCCAGGTTGAGCACGACCCGACCCGCCTGCTCGCGCTCGTCACGGGTCACCACCTCCACCTTCGCCCAGGCGCAGCGCTCCACGAGCTCGGCCAGGGCGCCCGATTCGGTCGCTGCGCCATCCCCGCGGGCGATCGCCGCACCGTCCGCCTCGAGCAGCGCGAAGAGCGCCTCGTCGCCGAGGGCGGCGTACTTGGCCGCCTCCCCGAGGGCGGCGCGGCGATGGCGGACCGGCAGTGTGGCGAGTAGGCCGGTGTCGACGACGACCGCCTGGGGCTGGTGGAAGGCGCCGACCAGGTTCTTTCCCTCGGGCAGGTCGACCGCCGACTTGCCTCCGATCGCCGAGTCGATCTGGGCGACGAGCGTGGTGGGGACGTGGACGAGCGGCACGCCCCGCAGCCAGCCGGCGGCGGCGAAGCCGGCCGCGTCGCCGAGGGCGCCGCCGCCGATCGCCACGATCGGGTCGCCCCGTTCCGCTCGCAGGCGGGCGAGCTCGCGCCAGGCGCGCTCCAGGACGCGGAGCCGCTTGGCCGCCTCGCCGCGAGGCAGCAGGATCGTCTCGACCGGGATGCCGCCGGCGCGGATCGCGGTGGCCAGGCGCTCGCCGTGGAGGCCCCAGGCGCGCGGCTCGGAGACGGCGATCGCCCGCCGGGCTTCGAGCCGCCCCAGCGCGTCGAGGAGCGCCGCGGCCGCGTCGCCGTGACCGAGCGAGATCTGCCCGATCGGCGTCTCGGCGCGGAGGAGGGTGACGCCCGGGCCGCCCGTCGCGTCGTTCGCGGCCGTCCCCACGATCCGCTCCAGCGCCTCGACGACACCGGGTGTGCCGGCGAGCGCGTTGACACGCATGCCGGGCGCGTACCAGCGGAGGCGCGACGCGCGGAGTTCCCGGAGCACGCCGATCGGGTCGCGGCCGGCGAGGAGCGGCCGCCCGGCGCCACGACGGAGCCGCTGGGCTAGCACCTCGGGGGGCGCATCGAGCCAGGCGACCCGACGCCCGCGGTAGAGGCGCCAGCGGTTGCGCGGCGCGATCACCGCTCCGCCACCGGTGGCGATCACCCGCGCCAGCGGTCCTTCGCTGCGCGTCGGGCCGAGCGCGGCGATGGCGGCCGTCTCGCGTGCGCGGAAGCCGGCCTCGCCCTCCTCGTCGAAGATGACCGGGATCGGCCGGCCGGCGTGCCGCTCGATCTCGTCGTCGAGGTCCACGAAGGGGACGCCATGGTGCGCCGCGAACCGGCGGCCCGCGGCGCTCTTGCCGCTCCCCGGCAGGCCGACGAGGACGAGTTCCATCGCCGCCCGCCTAGTCGTCGCCCCCGGAGCCGGCCTCGGCCTCGGGCTCGGATCCCGCTCCCGGGCTCGGGCCCGCGGCCGCCGGGATCGTCCGCTCGCCGTAGCGCGCCAGGTTGTCGGCCGTCTCGCGGAGCGAATCGCCGCCGAACTTCTCGAGTACGAAGCGGGTCAGCACGAGGAGGACCATCGCCTCGCCGATCACGCCGGCCGCCGGCACGACGCTGATGTCGCTCCGCTCGTAGTGGGCCGTCTCCACCGGTTGGCCGCTCCGCAGATCGGCGGAGGGGAGGGGCCGCGCCAGGGTGGAGATCGGCTTGACCGCGCCGCGCACGACAATCGGCTCGCCGTTGGAGACGCCGCCGGTCAGGCCGCCCGCCCGGTTGGTGCGGTGGAGCCAGCGCCGGACCGGGCTCCCGTCAGGGCCGCGCAGGGTCGGGTCCTCACCGAGACCGGCGATGACGTCGTGGACCTGCGAGCCGAAGCGTCGCGTCTGCTCGAAGCCGAGCCCGAACTCGACGCCCTTGACGGACTGGATCGAGCAGACCGCCCCGGCCAGGGCGCCGTCCAGGCGGCGGTCCCAGTGGACGTAGCTGCCCAGCCCGACCGGCACGCCGGTGGCCACCACCTCGAAGACGCCACCGACCGTGTCGCCGGCCTGGCGCGCCTCGTCGATCCACGTGACCATGCGCGCCTCGGCCTCCGGGTCCGGGCAGCGGAGCGGGCTCGCTTCCGTCTCCTCGCGGGTCCGCGTGGCGCGCTCGGGATCGACCGTCACGCCGCCGACCTCGGCGGTGAAGCTCCAGGCCTCGATGCCCAGCTCGCGCAGGAAGGCCCGGCAGACGGCCCCGGCGGCGACCCGGGCCGCCGTTTCGCGCGCCGACGCGCGCTCGAGCACGTCGCGCACGTCGTCGAAGCCGTACTTGAGCGCCCCGGCCAGGTCGGCGTGCCCGGGCCGCACGCGCGTCACCGGGGCCGTCCGCTTGTTGCCCGCCTCGGCAAGCGCGGTCAACTCCGCCGCCGCCTCGTCGGTGAGCGGCTCGATCGCCATCACCCGGGTCCAGTTGTCCCAATCGCGGTTGCGGATGAGCAGCAGGATCGGCGAGCCGAGCGTCCGCCCGTGGCGGACCCCGGCCAGGATCTCGGCGCGGTCCTGCTCGAGAGTCATCCGCGCGCCGCGCCCGTAGCCGCGCTGGCGGCGCGCCAGGTCGGCGGCGATCGCCTCGGCCGTCAGCGGCACGCCGGCGGGCATCCCCTCGAGCGTGACGCCGAGCGCCTGCCCGTGCGATTCGCCGGCGGTCAGGAAGCGGAACATGGGAGCAGCGGGCGCCCGATCAGCCGCCAGCCGCGCCTTCGACCCCCGCCAGCCGCGCCTCCTCCAGCTTCTCCTGCATCAGCGCCAGCGGCGCCGGCTGGCCGGTCCACAGCTGGAACGCGGCGGCCCCCTGGTGGAGGAGCATCAGCTCGCCGTTCATGACCGTGCAGCCGGCCGCCTCGGCCTCGCGCAGCAGTCGGGTGACGGGCGGGTTGTAGACGAGGTCGAGGACGAGCAGGCCGGCCGGGACCAGTTCGCCCGCGATCGGGCTCTCGTCGGACATCATGCCGACGCTCGTGGCGTTGATGACCACCTTGGCCTTGGCCAGCTCCGCCTCGATCACCGATTCGTGCCAGGGCATCGCCTTCAGCTCCATGTGCGCCGCGCTCCGCGCGAAGTGGCGGACGAGCGCCTCGGCGCGGTGGAGGTGACGGTTGAAGACGACGACCCGCACGAAGCCCTCGGTGATCAGGGCATGGACGACCGCCCGCGCCCCGCCGCCGGCGCCGAAGACGGCCGCGGCGCGCGGCATCTTCTGCTTGCCGACGAGCCGTTCGAGGGCGACCCGGAAGGCGGGTACGTCGGTGTTGTGGCCGACCAGGCGCGTCCCCTCCTTGGTGATCGTGTTGACCGCCCCCACGGCGTGCGCGTCCTCGGTGAGCCGATCGAGCATCGGGACGACCCGCTCCTTGTGCGGGATCGTGACGTTGGCGCCCAGGAACTCCTCCTCGCGCAACGAGCCGATCGCCTCGGGCAGCTCGATCACCTTGCGGTCCCACAGCTCGTAGCGGACGTCGAGGCCGAGGGCATCGAAGGCCGCCTGCTGCATCGCCTGGGAGAAGGAATGGGCGACCGGCGACCCGATCAGAACGACACGCCTCGTCATGCGCGCACCCTTTCCACGTCGTCGAAGAAGGCCGGGTAGGAGACCGCGGCCGAGGCCGCGTCGTCGATGATCGTGACACCGTCGGCGATCAGGCCGGCGACGGCAAAGGCCATGGCGAAGCGGTGATCGCCGCGGGTCGTCACCGCCGCCCCCCGCAGCGGCCGCGCGCCGCCGATCGCCAGGTCATCGCCGTCGAGGGCGACCTCGGCCCCGAAGGCGGCCAGGCCCGTGGCGATCCCCGCCAGCCGGTCGCTCTCCTTGTGACGCAGCTCACCGGCGCCGCGGAACCGGGTCGTGCCGCGCGCGCAGGCGGCGGCCACGGCGAGGACCGGGATCTCGTCGATCGCCCGGGCCACGTCGTCCGGGCCCAGGTCGACCGCGTGGAGTTCGCTCGAACGGACGACCAGGTCGGCGACCGGTTCCTCTGCGGCGGCCGCGTCCGCGCCGGCAGCGCCCACGGTAACGCCGGCCGGCTCGCCCGCCGCCGGACGCACCTCGATCTCCGCGCCCATCGCCAGGAGGATGTCGATGATGGCCCGGCGCGTCGGGTTGACGCCGCAGCCTCGGATCGTCAGCTCGGCGTCGGGGTGCGCCGCACCGGCGACCAGCCAGAAGGCGGCCCCCGAGATATCCCCGGGCACCCGTTCGTCCACCGCGCGCACGATACCGCCCCCTTCCACGCTCACCTCGCTCCCGGCCTCGACCTGCCGCTGCCCGACCCGCACCCCGCGCGCCCGCAGCATCCGCTCGGTGTGGTCGCGCGTGACCACCGGCTCGACCACGGCCGTCCGCCCCTCCGCCCCGAGGCCGGCGAGCAGGATCGCCGACTTGACCTGGGCGCTGAGGACCGGCACCCGATACGAGGTCGACCGCAGCGGGGCGTGCCCGACGACGGTGAGGGGTGGATGCGGGTCCGGGCCCGGGGCGAAGAGCGTTGCGCCCATCAGGCGCAGCGGCTCGATGATACGGGCGAGCGGGCGACGGCGCAACGACGCGTCCCCGTCGAGGATGCTGCGGAATGGTCGGCCGGCCAGCGCACCGGCGAGAAGCCGCAGGGTCGTCCCCGAGTTGGCGCAGTCGAGGACCCCGGCCGGCTCGCGCCAGCTGCCCGGGCCGCCGGAGCGGACCCGCCAGGTGACCCGGCCCGGCTCCCCACCCAGCAGCGGCACCTCGGCGCCGAGGGCGGCCAGGCAGGCGGCGGTGGCGCGGCAATCGAGGCCGTCGGAGGCGCCGGCGATCGTCGAGACACCGTCGGCGAAGGCGGCCAGGATGAGCGCCCGGTGCGTGATCGACTTGTCCCCGGGGAGGCGGAGCTCGCCCCGCAGTCGTCCGGCGTGCGCGACGCGGACCGGCACCGCCGCGCCCGCGGGCGCGGCGGTCGCGCTCCTCATGAGGCCGCTCAATGCCTGGCCGCGTCGCCGAGGCCCAGGGCGACGCCGGAGAGGACCGGGTCGCCGTGGAGCGGCGCCACCTGGCGGTGGACCGGCACGACCGCCGTCATCAGCTCGCGGAACTGCTCGAGGCTGAGCTGCTGCTCGGCGTCGGAGAGCGCCTCCTCCGGGCGTGGGTGGACCTCGACCATGAAGCCGTCGGCGCCGACCGCCACGCCGGCGAGCGCCATCGGCTTGACCAGCCAGCGCTTCCCCGTGGCGTGCGACGGATCGACGATCACCGGCAGGTGCGTCAGGTGGTGCAGGAGCGGCACCGCCGAGAGGTCGAGCGTGTTGCGCGTGTAGGTCTCGAAGGTGCGGATGCCGCGCTCGCAGAGGATGACGTTGGGGTTGCCCGAGCTGACGACGTACTCGGCCGCCATCAGCCACTCCTCGATGGTGGCCGAGAAGCCGCGTTTCAGCATGACCGGCCGGGTCGTCCGCCCCACCGCCTGGAGGAGCGAGTAGTTCTGCATGTTCCGGGTGCCGATCTGGAGGACGTCGGCGTACTCCGCGACCAGCTCGACCTGCCCCGGCTCCATCACCTCGGTGACGACCGGCAGCCCGGTCGCGTCGCGCGCCTCGGCGAGGTAGCGGAGCGCCTCGAGCCCGAGCCCCTGGAAGCTGTACGGGCTGGTGCGCGGCTTGAAGGCGCCACCCCGCAGGGCGGTGGCGCCGGCCGCCTTCACCGCCCGTGCCACCTCGAGGAGCTGCTCGCGGCTCTCGACCGAACAGGGTCCCGCGATGACGGTCAGGCTCCCGTCGCCGACCCGGGCGCGCCCGCCCACCTCGACCACGGTGTCCGCCGGGTGGAACTCGCGGGAGGTGAGCTTGAAGGGGCGGCTGATCGGGGTCACCGTCTCGACGCCCGGGAGAGCGGAGAGACGGCTCATCAGGAGCGGCTTGCGCGGGCCGATCTCGCCGACTACGGCGATCACCAGCCGCTCCGACCCCCGGCTCTCGTGGGGCGTCAGCCCCTCGGCCAGGATCTGGCTCTTCACGCGGTCGACCTCTTCATCGGTGGCAGCCACCCGCATCACCACGAACATCGTTCCGCTTCCTTCCCGGAGAAACAAAAAGAGCAGAGGTCCGAACCTCTGCTCACCCGCCCGGCACGACCCGCTCGGTCCGGAGTCAGCCTCCGGAGACCGTCATGCCGGGCGCCAGGTAGAAGAACCAGTCGGTCATCTGCGTGGCGCGCATTCTGGGCGAGCGCCGCGGCGGTGTCAACCGGGCGCCGTCGGCCGCTGCGGTCGGTTCCGCGCCCGCCGGGGGGTCTCGATGCGGCGCGTGAGTCAGAGCTCTTGCGCCGGCCCGAGCGGAGGCTTCGGTCGCGAGCGTGGGCCGGCACCGCGTGGCCGCCGTGGGCGCCGATCCGGCCGCTCCACGGTGGCAGGGTCTGGAGGGTGGCTGGCCCAGGCGTCCGGGGATGTCGGATCGGCAGGGTTCTCACTGGCGACGCCGCCATGCGGCAGCGCGCCCGGGGGACCATGTCCCGTGGCAGGATCCGGCCGGGGCGACCCGCCGAGCGTCCACGCTGTCGGTCGCGCCGCGATCAGACGCAACCGGCGTGCCCCGTGCATTGACCGTCGCGGCGGCCGTTGCTAGCTGACATTGTCCCCCGGCCACCGGACCGGGTGCGACCGGCCCGCCCAGACCACCGTGCTATCATCGCGCCGCGTTCGGGCCGGAGAGGTCGCATAGTGGCCGAGTGCGGCGGTTTGCTAAACCGTTGAGTGGGGTAACCTGCTCCGAGGGTTCGAATCCCTCCCTCTCCGCCAGCCGCTCCGCCGACCGCGAGCGGAGGGGCACCACCGGACAAGACGCGCGCCCGTAGCTCAGTGGATAGAGCGTTAGGTTGCGGACCTAAAGGTCGAAGGTTCGAGTCCTTTCGGGCGCGCCATCCCATGACCTGATCGCCCTCCGTCGCCTCCGCGCCGCTCGTGCGAAACTGTCGGGCGTGACCGCGACGGACCTGGGCGAGGCGCGCCTCCGCGAGCTGCGCCAGCTCGCCATCGAGAATCGCCGCCTCATCCTGCGCGCCATCCATCGGGCGAAGGCGGGGCACCTCGGCGGGCCGCTCAGCTGTACGGACATGCTGATCGCCCTCTACTTCGAGGTGCTCCGCATCGACCCGACGCGGCCGCGCTGGGAGGAGCGCGACCGTTTCGTCCTCTCCAAGGGGCACTCTTCCATCGCCCTCTACGCCGCGATGGCGCTGCGCGGCTACCTCCCTATCGATGAGCTCTTCACCTTCGACGCGATCGACTCTCGCCTGCAGGGCCACCCCGACATGACCGCCCTGCCGGGTCTCGACATGTCGACCGGCTCGCTGGGGCAGGGGCTCTCGCCGGGCGTCGGCATGGCGCTCGGGGCGCGCTTCCTGGGGAAGGATTTCCGGACCTGGGTCATGGTCGGCGACGGCGACGCCCAGGAGGGCCAGATCTGGGAGGCGGCGATGGTCGCCTCCCGTTACGACCTCGACAACCTGACCGCCATCCTCGACCTCAACGGCCTCCAGCAGGTCGGCTGGCCGACCGAGGCGGGCTACACCGCGCGCGCCCGCCGCCCGCCGCTCGACCAGCCGCGCGAACGCTGGGAGGCGTTCGGCTGGCAGGTCCTCGAGTGCGACGGGCACGAGATCGGCGCCTTCATCGGCGCCTGCGAGGAGGCGCGCCGGATCCGCGGCCGCCCGGGCGTCATCATCGCCCACACGGTGAAGGGGAAGGGGATCTCCTTCATGGAGGGCGAGCACGTCTGGCACGCGAAGCCGATCACCGACGAAGAGCTGGCGATAGGCCTGGCCGAGCTCGATGCCCAGGAAGCGACGCTCGCCGAGGCGGTGCCGGGGTGAGCGGGCCGGCCGCCGTCGTCTACCGCACGGGCGAGTCGTACGCCCAGCGCGACGTCTTCGGCCAGACGCTCCTCGAGCTGGTCGAGGAGGACCCGCGCGTCGTCGTGCTCGACGGCGATCTGGCCAACTCGACGCGCAGCGAGATCGTGGCGAAGGCCCGCCCCGACCGCTTCTTCATGATGGGGATCGCCGAGCAGAACATGGCCGGCGTGGCGGCCGGGATGGCGACGCTCGGGTTGATCCCCTGGTGCGTCAGCTTCGCCTGCTTCATCGCCAACCGCGACCTCGACCAGCTCCGCGTCGTCGTCGCCCAGCCGCGACTCAACGTGAAGCTCGCGGGCGGCTACAGCGGGCTCCTTACCGGCAAGAGCGGCAAGACCCACCAGGACGTCTCGGATATCGCCACCCTGCGGGCGATGCCCAACATGATCGTCATCGCCCCGGCCGACGCGGTCGAGGTGGCCGCGGCGATGCGCGCCGCCAACGCCCACGACGGCCCGGTCTACGTCCGCCTCACCCGGGACGCCAGCCCGACGATCTTCGGACCCGACTACCGCTTCGAGATCGGTCGCGCGGTCATCGTCCGCGAGGGGAACGACGTCACGATCATCTCGACCGGCGTCCAGACGATCCGCGCCCTCGAGGCGGCCGACCTGCTGGCGGCAGAGGGGATCGGTGCCCACGTCCTCCACGTCCCGACGGTCAAGCCGCTCGACACCGACGCGGTCGCGGCGGCGGCGCAGCGGACCGGGCGCGTCGTGACCGCCGAGGACCACACCATCATCGGGGGCCTCGGCGCCGCCGTCGCCGAGACGCTCGGCGAGCTGGCGCCGACGCCGATGCGCCGGGTGGGGATCCGCGACACGTTCGGCGAATCGGCGCCGAACGACGAGCTGCTCGAGAAGTACGGCCTCACGCCCCGCCACGTGGCGGAGGCCGCCAGGGAGGTCCTCCGGGCGGGGGACCAGGAGCGTGGCGCAGCGTCGAGAGGACGGCCATGAGCACGACCCGCCGCATGACGGTGGCCCAGGCCACCATCGAGTTCCTCCGCCAGCAGTCCGTCGAGCGGGACGGCCGCGAGACGCCCTTCTTCGCCGGGATCCTGGGCATCTTCGGCCACGGCAACGTCGCCGGGCTGGGCCAGGCGCTGGAGGAGACGCAGGAGACCTTCCGCTACTACCAGGTCCGCAACGAGCAGGCGGCGGTCCACATCGCCGCCGCCTTCGCCAAGCGCAGCAACCGGCTGCGCACCTTCGCCTGCACCAGCTCGATCGGCCCCGGCGCCACCAACATGATCACCGGCGCCGCCACGGCCACCGTGAACCGGCTCCCGGTCCTGCTGCTGCCGGGCGACATCTTCGCTCGCCGCCAGGTCGCCCCGGTCCTCCAGCAGCTCGAGCGGAGCGACTCCCAGGACGTCTCGGTCAACGACTGCTTCAAGCCAGTCTCCCGCTACTGGGACCGCATCAACCGCCCCGAGCAACTGATCACCGCGCTCCCCGAGGCGATGCGCGTCCTGGCCTCGCCGGCCGAGACGGGTGCGGTCACGGTGGCGCTGCCGCAGGACGTCCAGGCCGAGGCGTTCGACTTCCCCGCACACCTCTTCGAGAAGCGGATCCACCCGATCCTCCGCCCGCGCCCCGACCTCGAGCAGCTCCACCGCGCCGTCGAGTGGATCGCCGCGGCCGAGCGACCGCTCCTCGTCTGCGGCGGCGGCGTCCTCTTCAGCGAGGCGTCCGAGGCGCTCGCCGCCTTGGCGGAGCGGACCGGCATCCCGGTCGTCGAGACGCAGGCCGGCAAGGGCGCCCTCCCCTGGGACCATCCGCAGTGCCTGGGCCCCGTCGGCTCGAACGGCGGCCTCGGCGCCAA
>MGMJ01000092.1:21117-21558 GCA_001794945.1 Chloroflexi bacterium GWC2_73_18 | reverse complement strand
GCTAGCGCGGCCGCAGGTTGATCGTCCAGCGGCAGTTGGCGGCGACCTGCAGATAGTACTGCCCCGGGGGAACGGCTCCGCAACAGCCGGGCCGGGTATCGGCCGCGGACGGGCGCGGTCTTGCGCTCGAACCAGAGCACGCCGGCTGCCACGTTCGCCCCACACCCGTCGACGAGCGGGATCCGGGCGGGCGGTCGGCTGAATTTCCGGTGCCTGCTGTCACCACCGTTGCCGAGTCCCATGCGGCGAGCCGATGCCTCGGCCATGGATGCGCTGCGTTCGGGCGCCGGGCCCGGCGGCCTCGGGGCGGATCGCCGCGACTGGGCCGCCTACTCGAGCGAGCCGCCCGGCTCGAGCTCGTGCACGACCACGTCGCGCCGGCCGCGCGCCGCCAGCTCGTCGCGGAGCTGGGCAGGGGTGCCGGCCAGGATCGGGAAGGTG
>MGMJ01000092.1:0-21107 GCA_001794945.1 Chloroflexi bacterium GWC2_73_18 | reverse complement strand
GGTCCATGGTGAAGTGCCCGCCGATCGGCAGCAGCGCCAGCGCCGGCCGGTAGAGCTCCGCGATGAGGCGCATGTCGCCGAAGACGGTCGTGTCGCCGGCGAAGTAGAAGCGGAAGCCGTTCTCCAGCTCGACCACGAAGCCGACCGGCTCGCCGAACTCGAAGGTCGCCGCCGCCCCACCCTCGCGGTCGCCGGCAGAGTGCTGCGCCGGGACCATGGTGACGCGGATCCCACCGGCTTCCACGGTGCCGCCCTTGTTCATGCCGATCACCTCGCCCGGCAGACCGAGATCGCCGAGGTAGAGTGACAGCTCGTGGATGGCGACCCAGGTCGGGGCGAGGCGGCGGGCGATGGCGACCGCGTCGCCGGTCCCCATGTGGTCGAAGTGCCCGTGGCTGACGAGCAGCAGGTCGCAGCGCTCGACCTGGTCGGCCGGCCTCGGCGACATCGGGTTGGCGAACCAGGGGTCGAAGAGGATCGTCTTCCCGCCCGGGGTGCGCACCTCCCAGCAGGAGTGCCCGTACCAGGTGAAGCGGGTGTCACGTCCCAGCGCCATCGTGGGTCCTCCTTCGCTCGAGCCCGGCGAGGCGGGGCGAGCCCGGCTCGCCGCGGCCCAACGGTACACTAGCCGCCGTGCCGGCCGGAGCGATCGTCGAGAGCCTCCCCTACGTCAACTGGCTCGTCCTGAGCGGCCTCGCCGCCGGGAGCCTGGCGGCGGTGGCGGTCCTGCGGGTTCGCGCGGAAGGGACGCGCGGTTTCCTCGCCTTCACGACCTTCTGCGCGGCGCTGCTCGCCGGGATCGCCCTCCTGGCCGACCTCGCCCTCCCGGTCCCCGATCCCGCCCTCGCCATCGTCGCGGCACCGTCGCTCGACGCGGTCCGGCGGGCGCTGCTCGCCGCGCTGGCCATCCTGGCGCTGGCGGAGACGGCCGCCACCTGGACCCGCCGATCCTCCCCGCTGGCGGCGCTCGCCGGCACCGCCGCCGGGGCCGGGGCGCTCATCGTCGGGGCGACGGGCTGGTCAGGCTTCCGGGCCGAGGGCGTCCCCGTGGCGCTCCAGTTCCTCTTCCTCGCCGCGGCGACCGGCGGCGTCCTGGCGGCCATGATCCTGGGCCACTGGTACCTGGTGACGCCGAAGCTGCCGGAGCGACCGCTCGTCCTGCTCGCGCGCCTCCTCTTCGCGGTCGTCGCGCTCCAGGCGCTCCTCGGCGCGACCTGGCTCTTCAGCGGGGCGAACGCCGGCCTCGCGCCGCTCGCCCCGCTCGGCGGACCGTGGGCCTTCTTCGTCTGGATGCGCCTGCTGGTGGGGATCGGCCTTCCGCTGGCGATCTCGTGGATGGCGGTGCGCACCGCGCGGAGCCGCTCCATGGAGTCGGCGACCGGCCTCCTCTACATCGACGTCGGGCTGATCGCGGCCGGCACGATCCTCGCCGCGGGCCTCGCCTTCGGCCCGGGGCTCCTGGTCTAGGCGGGGGCGAGACGGCAGCGATGGGCAAGCCCGAGGGGTACGTCCCCGGCCAGGCGGAGCTCGACTATGTCGAGGCGCTCGCTGAACCGCTGCCGCCGGCCCTCGCCGCCCTGGAGGAGCAGGGCCTCCGCGACGACGCCTGGATCGTCGATCGGGCGGCCGGGCGCGTCCTCGCCACCCTGGCCGTGGGTCGGCGGCGGATCCTCGAATTCGGCACGTCGTACGGGTACTCGACGCTCTGGATGGCGCTGGCGATGGCCCCCGAGGGGCGGATCACCACGATCGACCCCGACGTGACGCGCACCGCGGTGGCGCGCGCGCACTGGCGCCGGGCCGGCGTCGCCGACGAGCGGATCGAGGTCATCGACGCGCCGGCCCTGGAGGTGCTGGCAGACCCGGCGCGACTCCCCGGCCCCTTCGACCTCGTCTTCATCGACGCCGCCAAGCAGGAGTACCCCGCCTACCTGGAGGCGGCCCTGCCGCGCTGCGCACCGGGGGCGCTCATCGTCGCCGACAACGTCCTGTGGGGCGGCCTGGTGACCGGCGCGCCGGCGGGCGACGCGGCGATCGACCCGGAGACGACCGCCCTCCACGCCTTCAACGCCGCGGCGCTGCGGCACCCCGGCCTCGTGTCGACGATCCTGCCGCTCGCCGATGGGCTCCTCCTGGCGGCGGTGCGCCGATGAGCGGCTCATCGACGGTCGGCGCCCGGATCCGTGTCACGGTGCGCCTCTTCGCCATGCAGCGCGAGCTGGCCGGGGCGCGTTCGCTCGACCTCGAGCTGCCCGCGGCCGCCACCGTCGAGGACGCCTGGGCCGCGCTCGCCGCCCGCGTGCCCGCGCTCGGCGCGGGTCGGCCCTACGTCCGCTTCGCGCGCAACGGCGCCTACGCCGACCCGTCCACGCCGCTGGTCGACGGCGACGAGGTCGCCTGCATCCCACCGGTCTCGGGCGGCGCCGGCCGCGTCCGCCTGCTGGAGGTCGGCGAGGCGCGGATCGACGAGGCCCGGCTGGCGACGTTGCGGGTCGCGGTGGCGGATCCCCGCGACGGAGCGGTGGTCATCTTCCTGGGCGTCACCCGCGAGACGCCGGGGACGCCGGCGCCGGGCCAGGAGGTCGCAGCGGCACGCCACGCCGGCAAGCGCGTCGAGCGGCTCGGCTACGAGGCCCTGGAGCCGCTCGCCGAGCGGGTCCTCGGCGAGATCGCCGCCGAGATCGAGGCGCGCTTCGGGGTGACGCGCCTGGCGATCGTCCACCGCACCGGCGAGGTGCCGGTAGGCGAGGCGAGCGTGGCGATCGTGGTCGGGGCGCCGCACCGCGGTGAGGCGTTCGAGGCCTGCCGCTACGCGATCGAGGAGCTGAAGGCGCGGGCGCCGATCTGGAAGGCCGAGCGCTTCGCCGACGGCTCGGTCTGGGTCGGCCGGCCGGCGCGCGCGTCGGCGACGGAGCCGATGGAGGAGACGGAGTGAAGGTCTACATCAGCGTCGACATGGAGGGGATCGCCGGCATCAGCCACCCCGATCCGACCGGGCGCGGCGACCCCGGCTACGCGGCGGCGACCGAGCTGATGATCGGCGAGGCGAACGCCGCGATCGAGGGCGCGCAGGACGGCGGGGCCGACGAGATCGTCGTCAACGACAGCCACGGCCGGATGTTCAACCTGCCGCCGGCGGCCCTCCATCCGGCGGCGCGTCTCCTGCAGGGACAGAAGGCCTGGTCGATGGTGGAGGGGGCGCAGCTCGGTGGGTTCGGCGTCGCCCTCTTCGTCGGCTACCATGCCCGCGCCGGCGACCAGCGCGGCACGATCGCCCACACCTACTCCTTCGCGCCAACGCTGACGACGCTCGCCGGGCGACCGGTCGGGGAGAGTGGCCTCAACGCCCTCGCGCTGGGTGCCTGGGGGATCCCCGTCGGGATGGTCGCCGGCGACGACGTGGTGGCGGCCGAGACGGCCGACTGGCTCCCCTGGGCCGAGGCGGTCGTGGTGAAGCGGGCCGTCGGGCGTCACGCCGCCGAGTCGCTCCATCCGACGCGGGCACGCGAGCTGATCCGGGCCGGCGCGCGCCGGGCCGTCGAGCGGGCGCGGGCCGGCGAGGCGGCCGAGGTGCCGCTCCGGCCGCTCCGCCTCGAGTCGCCGCTCGAGTGGCGCGCCGACTTCTGCCACGCCGCCGAGGCCGACTACGCTGCCAGCTTCCCCGGCGCCGTCCGCGAGGGCGATCGGACGGTGCGCTACCGGACCGACGATCCGATCGGGGCGTACCGCGCCTTCGTCGCCGCGATCCGCCTCGCCTCGCTGGTCGAGTAGAGCCGCGTATCATCGACCGAGGCGACGGCACCGGCCGGCCGCCGGTTATCCGGAGGATCAAACGCCGATGCGCCAGCCCGTCCCCGGTCCGCCCCCGACCCGCTGCCGCGCGCGAGACCTGGGGATCCGCATCGGCCACTTCCCGCCGGGCCCCACCGACAGCATCGCCGACGTGACGGGGGTGCGTGTCGGGCACGCCACGGTCTGGCGCAACGAGCCGCCCCCGCCGGCCGGCCGCGGGGTAGCCCGCACCGGCGTCACGGCGATCGTCCCCTTCGATCCGGGTGAGCTCTTCCGGTCGCGCGTCCCCGCGGGGGCGGCACTCCTCAACGGCGCCGGCGAGGCGATCGGCATCACCCAGATCGGCGAGTGGGGCGTCATCGAGACGCCGGTCTTCCTCACCTCGACGATGGCGCTCGGGCGCGTCGCCGACGCCGCCGTCGCGGCGCTCGCCGAGCTCGATCCGGCGATCGGCGAGGACGACGCGCTGCTCCCGGTCGTAGCGGAATGCGACGACGGGTACCTCAGCACCTCGCCGCGGACCCAGATCGAGCCCGGCGACGTGCGGCGCGCGCTCGCTGCGGCGCGGGGCGCGGAGGCGGGCGCCCCGGCGACCGGGGCGGTGGGGAGCGGCACCGGGATGACCTGCTTCGGCCTGAAGGGCGGCATCGGGACCGCCTCGCGGCGCGTCGTGCCGGTCGACCGGCGCGCCTGGGCGGAGACGGGGGCGACCGCGGGGACGGACGCCGGCGAGGCCGCGTACACCGTCGGCGTCCTCGTCATGGCCAACTTCGGGCTCCTCGAGTGGCTGACCGTCGACGGGGTGCCGGTCGGCCGCGAGCTCCGGGCCGCCGGCTGGTCGGGCGTCGAGCGCCGAGCCGAACCTGGCGAACGACGGGACGCCGGCTCGTGCATCGTCGTCGTTGCCACCGACGCGCCGCTCCTCTCCGGCCAGCTCGACCGGCTGGCGCGGCGCGCCGGCCTGGGGCTCGGCCGTACGGGCTCGTTCGCCGGTCACGGCAGCGGCGAGATCTTCCTCGCCTTCTCGACCGGGGTCCGCATCCCGCGCGGCTCGTCCCGCTCGCACCTCGACCTGCGCATCGTCGACGACGAGTACCTGGGGCCCTTCTTTGCCGCCACCGTGGAGGCGACCGAGGAGGCGGTGATCGACGCGCTCGTCGGGGCCGACACCGTCACCGGGCGGGATGGCCGCGTCGCACCGGCGCTGCCGCTCGCCCAGACGGTCGCGATCCTGCGGCGCCACGGGCACGCGGGGGCGACCGTCCCCGTGTCGCCCGGCGGCGGGCCAGGCTAGCGCGATGCGGGCGCCCGTCTCCGAAGCGCTCGCGGCGCGCGTCGCCGAGCTGCGCGACCGCGCCGAAGCGCTGGGACGCCGCTCCCGCGAGACGGCGATCGGGTCCACCTCGCTCGGCATCGAGCGCGCTGCGCTCCGTCTCCTCGGCGTCGATGGCCTCGACGCGCACGGCCGGCCGTTGGCCGCCACCGTCGTCGATCGCCTCGCCGCGCTCGGCCCGGAACGCTTCGGTGGCGGTATCGCCCTCCCCTTCGCCGTGGCCGCCGTCGAATACGATCTGGGACCCCAGGAGCTGGCGCTGGAGGTCGCTTCCGGCCACGTCGACCTCGGCCTGGAGGCCGGCATGCTCGAGATCCCCGAGCGGCGCGGCCAGGCCGAACGGGCGCTCGGGCGATGGACGGAGGTCGCCTTCGCTCGCTTCGACGCCAACCGGACGGCGCGCCACGAGCTCTCCGACGCGCTGGGCGAACCGGCCGGACCGTGGCTGGGAGCCTGGCTCACGCCGCCGACGAGCGACGAGGCGGGCGCCGAGATCGCGGTGTTGGCTGCCGCTGGGGCGGATCTCCTGCTGGTACCCGTACCGGCGGTCCACGAGTGGACCGTGAGCGTCGAGTCGCTGAGCGACGAGCTCGGGCCCGACCTCTCCCCGCCGCCATCCGGCAGCCAGCGCGGGCTGTCGCGACTCCGGGCGGCGCTCGACGAGAGCGCCGCGGAGCGGGGCGCCTATGCGCGGCTGGCGACGGTGACCGACGCCCTGGGAGCGCCCGAGCAGGCGGTCGTCGCCGGCTTCGAGCGCGTCGATGTCGTGCTCGCCGATCCGCTCGAGGAGATCGCCGCGGGCGTCGAGCCGGAACGCGCCCTGGCCGACCACGCCGCGGCCCACGCGCTGCTTCGGCGGAGCGGCACGGCGCTGGTGCTGGGCGCCGGGCCGCTGCTCGTCGGTCCCGAGCTGGCGCGCGGGGAGGCGGCCGACGCGGCCACGCGGGCCGGCCGCGCCATCGCCGGCCAGGCGGTCGCGGTCGCCCTCGCCAGGGCCTCCGGCCTGCCGGCGCGCGAGCTGATCGCCGGCGCCCCGGCCGAGACCGGGGAGGCTGGTCCCGGCCGCTTCCCTGTCGCCCTGGCCGACCTCCACGTGCGACGCCTTCTCCACCCCGACCTCGCCTTCGCCCACCTCGAGCCGGCCGACGTGGAGCCGGGCGGCTGGTGCGCCGATCTGCAGGCCTGGCTCGCCGTGGGTGGCGAGCCCCGGCTCATCCAGCGCCGCGGTCGGCCGCTCGAGTTCCACGAGCGGGCCGAGCCGGCCCGCGTGGTCGCCCAGGCGGCTGCGGCCACGCGCGCCGCGCTCCTCGGCCCGGCCGGGCCGCGGGCCCCCGTCCGGCTCGCCGGCCCTGCCGCCGAGATGGCGCTGCGGATCGCTGACGCTGCCATCGCGACCCTCCAGCTCGTCGCCGCCGACGGCTGGCGCTCACTCATCGGCGTGCCGGCGACGATCGACGAGTCGGGCGAGGCGCCGCGCCTGGGGGGCACCGGCCTGGTCGCCCGCCGCGGCTACGGTGGCCCCCTCGATCGCGGACCGCTGCTGTGAGCGCGCAGGGCGGACCCGGACGGGCCACGGAGCACGGAGATCCGGGCGCGGCGGCCGCCGGCGCCACACCCGTGAGCGGGACGCTCCGCATGCACGGCTACTCCTGGGGCGGGCCACGCCGCGGTTTCCCCTGGCTCGGCCTGGCGCTCGTGGCGGTCGGCCTCGGCGCCCTCGTCGGCCTCTTCGAGCCCCGGATCACGACCGACAGCGCGGTCATCCTCTCGCTCGGGCTGATCGGCCTGGTGGCTCTCTTCGTCGGCCGGGTTCGCTGGGTCGCGACGCCGGCCGTGCTCCTCGCCTCATGGGGGCTCGCCCGCGTCCTCTACGAGCTGGAGCTGCTGGCCGGCCCGGGCTGGACCTGGCTCTTCGTCGGTGGCGGCTTGCTCGCCCTCTACCTCTACGGCCTCATCGCCGCGGAGGCGCATGGCCGGGCGATCTGGCCGGCCGCGCTCTTCCTCGGCATCGGGGCGCTCGAGGTCGCCGGTGGCCTGCCCGGCCTCGAGCGGTTGCGGGGCGCCTGGCTGCCGGTCCTCCTCCTCGGGCTGGGGCTGCTGCTCCTCGCTCGTGGCGTGACGCGTCCCTCCCGCTAGCGGGCTGCCACCTGCTGCAGTTCGTCGAGCGCCGCATCGAGCGCCTCGCCGGTCAGCGCCACGATCTCGTCGAGCTGGGCATCGCTGACGACGAAGGGCGGCCCGAACATGACGATGTCGCCGTCTACCCCGTTGGCGTTGCCGGTGCCGGAGTAGAGGAGGATCCCGCGGGTTCGTCCCGCGGCGAGGACCCGCTCGGCGAGCCGGGCCGCGCGCGGGAAGGGCGCTCGCGTCTCGCGCTCTTCGACCAGCTCGAGCGCCGCCATCAGCCCGAGGCCGCGGACCTCGCCGACGGTGGGATGGTCGGCGAAGCGGGCGCGGAGCGCCGCCAGGAGCCGCGCCCCCTGCCGCTCGCTTGCCGCGACCAGCGCGTCGGCCCGCAGGATCCGTAGCACTTCGCGGGCGACCGCCGCCCCGATGACGTGGTGGGAGTAGGTGAAGCCGTGGGTGAAGACGCCGGCACGGCGGATCGCGTCGTAGGTGTGACCCGCAGCCGCGGCGAAGCCGAAGGGCCAGTAGCCGGACGCGGCGCCCTTGGCGGCGACCAGGATGTCGGGCCGGACGCCCCAGTGCTCGACGCCGAACCAGCGCCCCGTCCGCCCGAAGCCGGTCATCACCTCGTCGGCGATGAGGAGCACCCCGTGGGAGCGGCAGACCTCGGCGATCGCCGGCCAGTAGTCGTCGGGCGGGACGACCGCCCCGAGCGTGGCGCCGACGACCGGCTCGGCGACGAAGGCGGCGACGGTCCCCGGCCCCGCCTGCCGGATCACCTGGTCGAGCTCCTCGGCGGCGTCGGTCGCCGTGCCGAGCGCCTGGGCCTCGGGCTCGTCGGCGCGGTATGGGTAGCTCGCCGAGACGTGGCGGAAGCGCCCCAGCCACGGCTCGTAGGGGCGCCGCAACGGCTTGCGCCCGGAGACGTCGAGCGCGCCGAGCGTGTTGCCGTGGTAGCTCCCCCAGCGCGAGATGACGATCAGCCGCTCCGGCTCGCCCTGGGCGAGGTGGTAGGCGCGCGCCATCTTGAGCGCCGTCTCGATCGCCTCCGAGCCGCCCGAGACCGGGTAGATCGCCGGCGCCTCGAGCGGCAGGAGCGGCCCGAGCTCGGCGGCGTACGCCTCCAGCGCCTCGCTGGTGAAGGCGGTCCCGTGGGCGAAGCCGACCCGCGCCGCCTGCCCGGCCATGACCCGCGCCACCGACTCCACCCCGTGGCCGATGTTGACGACGATCGCTCCGCCGGCGGCATCGAGGTAGCGCTTCCCGGCGGTGTCCCAGATCTCCGCCCCGGCGGCCCGCGCGACGACCGGCAGCTCACGGCCGAGGACGCGATGGAAGACCCGGCCGGGGGCGGTCGCCTCCGGCACCGCGCGACGCCGGAGCGCCTCGTCGAAGCCCACGGGCGCATTCTACGGAGGGCGTGCGGGCGCGGTGTCCCCGCTCCGCGAGTGTGCGCTCCGCCGGGATGGACGCACCTCGGGAGGGGGCGTGGCGGCCAGCGTACGTCCTTCCACACGGGGGCGGCCGGGCCGGCCCCGCTCGTCCGTGGCGCAGGGTCCACTCGCCCTGACCGCCGATCCAGCCCCGCGCTCGGGGGTCAATCGCCCGGCTCGAACCGGACCAGCACCAGGAGATCGGCGCCGCCCTTGACGGTCTCCTCCATCACGAGACCGACGCCGGGCGCGTAGAACTTGCGCTCGAGGAGGTTCGGTTCGAGCGGCGTCCATTCCTCCGTGACCAGCAACCCGTCGTACGAGCCGAGCGGCACCTGGGCCGTCCGCTCCAGCTCGACGACCTTCGCCAGGTCCTCGGCCTGCCCAGGGGAGTACTCCTGCCGATACGAGACACCGATCTCCGGGTGAGCTGGCATGACGATCCCGGGCTGCGCACCGTCCACGCCCGCTTCCCACGACCCGGCGGTGCCGACGACCTCGCCGGCCCGGTATGTCCGCGAGTCCTCGCCGAAGTACCAGACGTTGCCGTCGGCGTCCTGCGCGTACCAGTCGAGGGTCAGCTCGACCAGCTCACCATCGACGCTGATCTCGTCCCGGACGACGATGCAGCTGACGCCCAGGATCTCCCGCGTCGTGCTCGTCACCAGGACGGTATCGACCTCGCGCCTCGCACCGGACGTGCTCTCATAGACCCACCGCGTTCCCGGCACGAGCGGGAGGAACGGGTGGTCGACCGTGTCGACGAACCGGGCCGGGTCCACGTACGGCTCGTAGGGGGTGCCGGTCCGCAAGGCGGCCGGGAGCGGCGAAGCCTGGGAGATCGCCCTCGGGACGGCCGCGGTGCAGGAACCAAGGACCGTGAGGAGCATCGCCACGATGGCGCGGCCCATCACGGGGTCTGCCGCTCCCGGAGTTCGCGCTTCCTCTCACCGCTCGTCCTCGCCGCGGAGGCGATCAGTTCCTCGCGGACGGGCAGCTCCTCCCCCCTCGGGACCGCGGGCCCTCCGATCGGATCCAGGAACGGCACGACGGAGAGCGCGAGCACGACCGAGACGGCGACGCTCCATCCGCCGAGCACGTCGGATGGGTAGTGCAGCCCAAGGTAGACGCGGGAGATGCCGACGGCGGCGACGAATGCAGCCCCGGTCACCAGGAGCGAGACCCGCCAGCGGGTCGTCCAGAGGACGAGGATCACGCTGGCGACGAGGGCCGCGGAGCGGAGCGCGTGCCCGCTCGGGAACGAGTCCCTCGACGCCTGCGCCGGGATCACCAGCTCTCCCACGCGGTCGAGCCCCAGGGCGAGGGCGAAGAAGACGGCGGCGGCCACTGCCGGCCACCGCCACCCCGTCCGCCATGCCGCCACGACGGCGAGCGCCACCAGGGCGACCGATGCTTCCCCGATCCAGTCCGGCGAGACGAACGCCGCGCGGTGGTCCAGCGGAGGGCGCGGGCGGTCGAAGAACGCCTTCAGGGCCGCCGACAGGGCCTCGGCTCCGACGAAACCGGCCCCCACGAACGAGGCGGTGCGGTAGCGGCCTCGGGTCACGAGTGACGCGAGCAGGACGGCTGTCAGGAACGACAGCCGGTCCCCGCCGCCGATCAGGCTGAAGACGCCCATGACGATATCGGGCAGGGGGGCGCGGCGATCGGCCGCGAACATGAGAACGCTCAGCTCCACTTGGACCACCGCGCCGTCCGCGACGGCTGCGGCCAGGACGACGAAGGTGACGAGACAGACGAGCGCCGTCGCGGAGCGGGCCAGCCGCCCCCGCGCCCGCGGCACGTGGCTTCTCGCGCTGATCGCACGGCGCATGGACGCCTCTTCCGCGGTGGCTTCCCCGGCGCGAACGCCCGTTTCCATGGCTCGACCCTGGACGCTGGAGTCTTCGCCTGATCCGTTACGGGGACTCTACCGCCTCTGACGCCAGTTGCGCTGGCGGCGTCCTGCCGTACACGTCCTCGCTGACCTCGTAGGCGCTCGCCTCCAGCCGCAGCGCGGCATCGCGGACCTCCGCCAGGGCGTCCGGGCTGAGCTGCACGATGCTGACCAGCTCCAGGGTCTCCTGCGATTCCTCGAGAGCTCCCGCCCAGCCCACGCGAACGACGCCCAGGCCGGGCGCGTAGTACTTGAGCTGGTGGGCGTCCGGCTCGTCAGGGTTGAACTCGTCGATGACCAGAACGTCGTCGTAGCAGCGGGCCGGGACACAGGTCCTGGAGGCGATCTCGAACACCCTCGCGCGGTCCGTGAAGTCGACCGCGGGCCCCCACCCCTGGGAGTAGCTGGGCCCGCCCAGCTGCGGCTGCGCCTTCATGGCGATCCCGGCCTCGGCGTCTTGCAGACCGGCGATCCAGGTCGGGGCGTCGACCAGCTCGCCGTCCTCGTACTCCTCCGGATACTCGCCCATCAGCCAGACCGTTCGGTCGTCGGCCTGCGCGAAGAAGGCGAGCTCCGCCTCGACGAGCTGGCCCGCCGTGTAGTCCAGGTCGTAGAGGACGACCGTCCGCACGCCGTCGATCTCTTTCGTCAGGTCGGTGACGGTGAAGATGACGCGATGCGGCACGCGCTCATCGTCCGCGTTCACCTCCCCCTCGTAAACGAGCTGCGTCCCCGGTACGAGCGGGAACCACTCGTTGTCGATGGCGGTCGGATCGCCGAACTGATCGCGCGGGAACTCCTCCGTCAGCGATCCCGTGGGACTCGGCTGCGGCGAGGGCGAGAGTCCAGGGGACGGCGTCGGGGTCGGCGACGGGGACGGTGAGTCGGTCGGCGATGGGACAGGGGATGGCGATGAAGCAGGAGATGGGGCCGGGGACGGCGACGGAGAAGCCGCACTGCTGCACGCGGAGGCCGACAGCGCCAGTAGCAGCAGCGCCGCGGCTGCCGCGGAGGCGCGATCGAGGCGCCGCATCACGATGCCCCGCCCCTGTCAGGCGGTCTCGGGCGCCGCGCCAGCGCCCCCACCGCTCCCACCGTTCCGGCTCTTCCCGAAGCGCAGGTAGAGGGACGGAACGACGAACAGGTTGAGCAGCGTGGAGGTGATCAGCCCGCCCAGAACGACCACGGCCAACGGGTGCTCGATCTCGTGACCGGGGAGATCGCCGGCGATGGCGAGGGGCACGAGGGCCAGCCCCGTCGCGAGCGCCGTCATGAGGATCGGCGAGAGCCGCTCCCGGGCGCCCCGCACGACGAGCGCCGGACCGAACGTCTCGCCCTCGGTGCGTTCGAGGTGCTGGAAATGGTTGATCATCATGATCCCGTTGCGTGCGGCGATCCCCAGCACCGTGAAGAAGCCGACGAGCGAGCCGAGCGACACGACGCCTCCCCCGACGAACGCCGCCAGCACGCCGCCCACGAGCGCCGACGGCAGGGTGAGGAACGAGAGCGTCGCCAGCCGGGTGCTCCCGAAGGCGGCCTGCAGCAGGAGCCAGACCCCGATCAGGGCGGCGACCGCGAAGAGGAGCAGGCGCCCCTGAGCCGCCTGTCGTTCCGCATACTCGCCGAGCAGCTCGGGATGGTACTCGCGCGGGAACTCGATCCGCCTCAGAGCCGCCTCGACGTCGCTCACGACGGACCCGAGGTCACGTCCACGCACGTTGGCGTCGACGTCGATACGTCGCGTGAGCCCCTCGTGGCTGATGACGTTCGGGGTCGGCGCGATCCGCACGCTGGCCACCTTCCCGAGCGGCACCTGGCCGCCGATCGGGGTGTCGATCGGCATCGCCTCGATGTCGGTCAGGCTCTGTCGCGCCTCGGGCGTGCTCCACACGTGGACGTCGTACGCCTTGCCGCCGATGAAGATGTCGCCGACCTCTTCGCTGGCCAGCATCACGGCCGACGCCCGGCGGACGTCGCCTGGCTTGATCCCGTAGGCCCGGGCCGTGGCGAGATCGACCTCGACCTCGACATGGGGGATCTCGACCTGGAGCTGTCGGTGCAGGTCGACGATCCCGGGGATCTCCGAGAGGGCCTGCTCGACCTCGACCGCCTTGTCCCGGAGGACCTCGAGATCGGGGCCGAAGATGCGCACGACGATGGCGTCGCTCGAGCCGGTGAGGACTTCCCGGATCCGCTCCTTCAGGTAGGTCTGCACGTCGCGGCGAAGCCCGGGGTAGCCGTCGACGACCTCCTGGATCGCGGCCCGCGTCGCGTCGTAGTCGACGGCCGGATCGACGCTGATCCAGTTCTCGCCGAAGTCGATCCCCACGACCTCGTCGGCCAGCAGCGCCTGCCCGATGTGGGACCCGCAGTTGCGGACGCCGGGGATCGACCGCAGTTCGATGCAGGCAGCCGTCGAGATCCGCACCTCCTCCGGATGGGACGTCCCGGGGGCGGTGACCCAGTGCATCAGGAAGTCGCGCTCCTTGAAGTCTGGAAGCAGCGACTGCCCGAGCTGGGGCGCCACGACGAGACCGAGGAGGCTGATGGCGCCGACGGTCGCGAAGGCCGGGCGCGCCGAGCGGACGATCTGCGACAGGAACGCCGCGTAGCCAAGCTGCAGCCACCGCGCGAACGGTGACTCGCGCCGCTCGACGGGCGCGTTGCGAAGGAGGATGAGGCCCATCGCCGGGGTGACGGTGAGGGCGACGAGCAGGGATGCGAGCACCGCCAGCCCGTAGGAGATGGCGAGCGGCCGGAAGAACGCCCCGGAGAGGCCCTCGATGAAGAAGACGGGGATGATGGCCACGACGTCGATGAGCGTCGCGTAGATGATGGCGCCACGCACCTCGAGCGACGACTCGAGGATGATCGACGCGGTCGACTTCTTGCTGCCCTCGCGGCGATGCTGACGGAGACGGCGCACGATGTTCTCGATGTCGATGATCGCGTCGTCCACGACGACGCCGACGGATATGACGAACCCGGCGAGCACCATCGTGTTGACGGTCGCCTCGCGGACGGAGAGCACGAGCGCCGCCGCCATCAGGGAGAGCGGGATCGCGACCAGGCTGATCAGCGCGGTCCGCCAGTCGTAGAGGAAGAGGATCAGGACCAGGAAGACGAGGACGGAACCGATGAGCAGCGCCCGCGTGAGGTTGTCGAGCGCCACCTCGATGAACGTCGCCGGCCGGAAGATGGTGGTGTCGATCTCGATGCCGGACAGGCCGGGCCGAAGGTCCTCGAGCGCGGCTTCGACCCCGCGCGTCACGTCGAGGGTGTTGGCCCACGGGAACTTCTCGACGATGAGCATGATGCCCGGACCGTCGTTGATGACCGCGTCCCCGAAGAGCGGCTGGTGGTCGAGCACGAGCTCGGCCACGTCGCTCAGCAGCACGAGCCGGCCGCCCCGTCCCACGAGCGTCACGTGCCGGAGGTCATCCGGTGTCACGATCGGCGGGATGTGACGCACGACGAGCCGTTGGTTGGCGGTGTCGATGAACCCCCCGGTCCCGATGACGCTCCCATCGGAGAACCGGAGGATCCCCTCATCGAGGGCCTGCGCGGTCGCCTCCATGACCTGGTTCAGAGAGACGCCATGCTCTGCCATCCGCTCCGGCACGACCTGCACGTGCAGCTGGTTCAGCCGCTCGCCCCAGATCGCGACGTTCGCCACGCCAGGCACGCTCAGCACGCGGGACCTGATCGTCCAGTAGGAGATGAGGGACAGGTCCATGACGGACAGGTCCTTCGACGTGATCCCGATCTTCATGACCCGGCTCGTCGCCGACAGGGGCTGCATCATGAACGGCGGGCTCGCCCAGGTCGGCAATGTCGGGGTCACGTTCTCGACGCGTTCCTGAACCAGCTGGCGAGCTCGCAGGAGGTCGGTCCCCGGCTCGAAGATGAGCTCGATCGACGAGAGGTCGGCGACCGATTTCGAGCGCAGGATGTCGACCCCCTCGAGCCCGGCGAGGGCCTGCTCGAGGGGCACGGTCACCAGGGCCTCCACTTCGGCGGCGGAGAGTCCCAGCGACGGCGTCTGGATCTCGACGCGGGGCGGCGCGAACTCCGGGAAGACGTCCACCGGCATGTCGCGGAGGTGGCCGAGGCCGAAGACCATCACTCCCGCCGCGCCGGCGACCACCAGGAACCGGAATCGCAGGCTGGCGCTGACGATCCGGCGCATCATCGCGGGGGACCTCCCGGCTCAGGCGATGTGCCGCTCTCGATCAATGTCCGCCGCCGACCCCGGTCTCCACGCCGTGGAGCTCGGCCACCCCGACCGTCACCACGAGGGTGCCCACCGGCGGACCGTCCGACAGGAGCGCGCGGTCGCCGTCGACGGACTCGACGGTGATGGCATGGCGGATGAACACCAGGCCTTCGGGGTTGGTGTACGCCCAGGCATTCCCGTCCGCGTCGTACAGGACCGCGGCGTACGGGATGACCATGCGCCGTGCGCCTCCCACCTCCTCCTCGCTGACCGGGGCGGTCTCGATGCCGAGCCGTCCGGCCGCCTTCGGGGAGAGGGTGAGGCGGCTGAGGTCCGTCCCCTCGATCTCCTCGACCAGCACCGCCGGTTCGGCGAGGACCGCTCCCTTCGACGATGGGGAACACGCCGCCACCGCGAGCCCGGCCAGGATCAGCACCAGGACCAGGGATGTCGAACGATCGTTGCGCTGCATCGAGTCGTCTCCCACGCTCAAGGCGTCCTCTCGTCAGGTCGGGCTGAGGCCCGGCCGCTCGACGAGCTGGCCGGCCGGGTCGGGTTCGGGACTGGGCCCCGCACGCAGGCAGGCGGCGGGAACGATGAACAGGCTGACGAGCGTCGAGGTGACCAGGCCGCCGAGGATCACCGCGGCCATCGGACGCACGATCTCGAGACCCGCGACGTCCCCGAGTACGGCGATCGGCACGAGCGCAAGCGCCGTCGCCAGCGCCGTCGTCAGGATCGGCGCCAGCCGTTCTCGCGCGCCGCGCACGATGAGCTCCGTGCCGAACGTCTCGCCTTCGTCTCGCTCGAGGCGCTGGAACCGGTCGATGAGCGGGATCACCTGGCGGCCGGCGATCGCGAGCACCGCGAAGAAGCCGACGATCGTGCCGAGCGAGATGACGCCTCCGCTCGCGAGCGCTCCAAGCGCGCCGCCCACCAGGGCCGATGGCACGATCAGGTAGACGTAGAGCGCCAGGCGCCAGCTTCCGAAGGCCGCCTGGAGGAGGAGGAAGATCCCGATCGCGGCGGCGGCCGCGATCCCCAGCAGGCGGGTGAGGGCAGCCTCGCGCTCGGAGGAGACCCCCAGCACCTCGGCGTGGTGCTCGCGTGGGAACTGGATCTGCTGCAGGCGGCTCTCGACGTCGCGCAGCACGGAGCCGAGATCCCGCCCGCTCACGTCGGCGCCGACATCGATGCGGCGGAACACGCCCTCGCGACGGATCACCGACGGGGCCGGCGCGATCCGCACATCGGCCACGTCCCCCAGGCGCACGAAGGAGCCGCCGGGAGCCTGGACCAGGAGCTCACGGACGCTCGTCACGCTCTGGCGGATCTCGGGCGCTCCCCAGACGACGACGTCGAATACCTTCTGGTCCTCGAAGAGGCTTCCGACCACGATCCCCGACAGCAGCGCAGCCGCCGTGCGGCGGACGTCGCCGGCCTTGATCCCATGGCGCTGCGCGGCGGCCAGGTCGACCTCGATCTCGAGCGTCGGCTCCAGGATCTGCTGCTCCGCCCTGGCGTCGACGACCCCGTCGATCCCGGAGATGGACTGCCGTACCTCCTCCGCCTTGGCCTGGAGGACGTCGAGATCCTGGCCGTAGACGCGCACGACGACGTCGGCGCTCGTCCCCCCCAGGACGTCCCCGACCCGCTCCGTCGAGTAGGTCAGCACGGCGCGACGGAGGCCCGGGTATCCCTCGACCACGGCCCCGACGTCACCCACGGTCCGGTCGTAGTCCGCCGACGGGGCGATGGTCACCCAGATCTCACCGGAATCGATGCCCACGACCTGGTCGGACGTGATGGCGCGCCCGACGTGCGCACCCACGTTCGTGACACCCGGGATCGTCCGCAGCTCGGCGGTCGCCCGGGAGACGACCCGGCTCATCTCCGGGAGGGACGTGCCCGGCGCGCCATCCCACTGGATCAGCAGGGACCGCTCGCGGAACGCGGGGGCGAGCGACCCCCCGAGCTGGGGCGCCACGAGGGCACCGACCGCGACGACTCCCACGGTGACGACGACGGCGCCCGCGAAGACGGGGCGCGCCCGCTCGATCGTCCGCGAGAGGAGCGACGCGTAGCCGCGCTGGAGCCGTCCTGTGACCGGGGACTGGCGCCCGTCGAGCGGCGCCCTCGACAGGAGGAGCACGCCCAGCGCCGGCGTGACCGTCAGCGCGACCAGCGTCGACGCGAGGATCGCCAGGACGAAGGCGAGGGCGAGGGGCGGCAGGAAGGCCCCGGCCGCGCCCGTCACGAAGAAGACCGGCACCACGGCAAGGAGGATGATCAGCGTCGCGAAGACGATCGCGCCGCGCCCCTCCAGTGTCGCTTCCAGGACGAGGGTCGCCTTCGACCGGTGGCGATCGCTCTCGCGGGGCTGACGCAAGCGTCGCACGACGCTGTCGACGCCGACGATCGCGTCGTCCACGACGACGCCGACGGCGAGCACCAGTCCGGCGAGGACGACGGCGTTGGCCGTCGCGCCGAGGAGGTAGAGGACGAGCGCGGCGGCGGCCAGCGACGCCGGGATCGTGACGAGGCCGATCAACGCGGAACGCCAGTCGAAGAGGAAGACGAGCAGGACGGCCGCCAGGAGAAGGAAACCGACCAGGGCCGCGAGGGAGAGGTTCCCGACCGCTTCCTCGACGAATGTCGCCGGCCGGAACACCGTGGTGTCGATCTCGACCCCGGAGAGACCGGGCCGCATCGCCTCGAGCGCCTCCTCGACCCCCCGGGTCACGGACAGCGTGTCGGTGCCCGGGAACTTCTCGATGACGAGTAGAAGGCCGGAGCCGTCTCCGACGATCGCATCGCCGATGAGCGGCTGGTGATCCTCGACGACCCTGGCCACGTCACCCAGGCGCACGATCCGGCCCCCGGTGTCCTCCGGGGCGATGGGCACCTCTGCCAGGTCCTGGGGGGACCGGATCGGCAGGATGTGCTGGACGCCGAGCCGCTGATTGGGCGTGTCGATGAACCCTCCGGTGCCGGGGGTCGAGGCGTCGAGGAAGGTTAGCGGCGACACCCAGAGGGCGTTCCCGGCCGTCTCGATCACGTG
Organism: Chloroflexi bacterium GWC2_73_18; assembly: GCA_001794945.1. Lineage (GTDB taxonomy): Bacteria > Chloroflexota > Limnocylindria > Limnocylindrales > CSP1-4 > GWC2-73-18. Next base: position 3,248 of record MGMJ01000092.1, on the reverse strand, counting down.
CTGGAGCGAGATGCGCTGGTCTCGCAGCCGCTGCGGGTCGACCAGCACCTGCAGTTGACGCTCACGCTGGCCCCAGATGGCCACGTTCGCCACCCCGGGCACGCCCAGCAGCCGCGGACGGATCGTCCAGCGCGCGAGGATGGACATCTCGATCAGGGAGACGTCGTTCGACGAGAGCGCGACCATCAGCACGCGGCTCGCCGACGAGAGGGGCTGGAGCATCGCCGGCGGCTTGGACACGTTCGGTAGCGCATGCGCCTGGGTCAGGCGCTCCGCCACGACCTGCCGCGCCCGGAAGATGTCCGTTCCCGGATCGAAGATCAGGACGATGGACGACAGCCCGGCGACCGACTCCGAGTGGATCTCGTCGAGGAACGCCACTCCGTGGAGCAGGTCCGCCTCGAGCGGCACCGTGATCAGCTGCTCGACCTCGTCCGCGGAGAGACCAAGGGCCTCGGTCTGGATCTCCACGTATGTCGGCCCGAACTCGGGAAGGACGTCGACCGGAACGCGGGGCAGCTGCGTGAAGCCGAAGAGCATGGCCGCCGCCGCGGCGCCGAGCACCAGCAGCCGGAACCTCAGGCTCCAGCCAACGAGCGAACGCATCATGCTGGAGACCTCCCCGCACGCGTGTCGTCAATGAACCGCGACATGCTCATCGCTCGGCCTGCAACGAGTGTCCGCGGACCGAAGCCCTCACGCGCGACTTGGACGTGGCGGGCCTCTCCGGTGTCGGGCCCGAGCGTGGCTCCGACCGCGGACTCGGGAAGTCGGCGAGCGCATCATTGAGGGGCTGATCGCACGTGTCGATACTCAATCTTCACCAATGTTGGGGGTCAGTCGCGACCACCAAAGCCGGGCCTGACCGAAGGGCCGGTGACGGCATGGGTGGCGCTCGACGCCCCCCGCAGGGCCGGGCGCGTGACGCGAGCTCGGCCCGGTCCTAGGCGTCTCTGACGAGGTCGTGCTGGATCGCGTAGCGGATCAGCGCCGTCCTCCCGCGAAGCCCCAGCTTGGCGGACAGGTTGGCCAGGTGCCGGCGAACGGTATGGACGCTGATGCCGAGCATCCGCCCGACCTCCCCGGGGGGATGCCCGGATGCCACCAGGCTCAGGATCTCCCGCTCGCGGGCGCTCATCGGGCTGCCGCGCTGCAGCCAGCGGACCGAGTCGTCGACGATGGCTCCCGTGACGCTGCTGTGGAGATAGCGTTCTCCGCGGCGGACCGCTCGGATCGCGTCGAAGAGCTCCCGCGAGTTGGCGCCTTTGACGACGTAGCCGGCAGCTCCGGCGGCCAGTGCCTGGCGAACCGTCTCTGACTCGCGGTGCATCGTCAGGACGACGACCCGCAGGTCCTCGTGACGCGCACGCAACGCGCGCAGCAGGGACAACCCGTCGCCCTCCGGGAAAGTGAGGTCGAGCAGGAGCACGTCGGGCCGGGCGGTCGCCACGAGGTCGAAGACCTCCTCATGCGTGGCGGCCTCTCCGACGACCTCGAAGCCGTCGGCCGCGGCGAGGACGAGCCGCAGACCTTCCCGGACGAGATGATGATCGTCCGCCAGCGCAACCCGGATCGGCCCCGGCGACGGACGCTGCGGCGGAGCGGAGGCAACGTCGGGCTCCCGCGAGGGAAGGACGGGACCGCGGCCGGCCCTGAGTCGGAGGCTCGCTTCGCCCATCAACGCACCGCGTCCATCGCCGCACCAGCGGCGCCCGAGAGGCGGGCGGACGCCGACGGGGCGCTGCGGGGGATCGCCAGGCAGACAGTCGTCCCGGCGCCGGGTCTGGATCGAACGTCGAGCCGTCCCATGAGGATGTCGGCACGCTCCCGCATTCCCTCGAGCCCCAAGCCGCGGCTCTTGGTGGACTGATCGAAACCGACACCATCATCGCCGACCTCGAGCCGGATCACGTCAGAAACCTCGGCATCGATCCAGATGCGCGCTGCGCGGCTGTGGCGCGCCGCGTTTCCGACCGCCTCCTGGACGATCCGATAGGCACCGATCTCCTGTTCCGGTTCGAGGAGGCCGGGCGGGAGGACGGCGGGATCGAACCGGACCTCGACCGGGACACCGGCCGAGTCCGCGAGATCGCGAATGGTTCCCCCCAGCCCGATCTCGTGGATGCGCGCGGGTCGGAGTTGCGTCGCCACCGCCTGTGCCTGGTCGAGGGCGGTTGCGGCGAGCGCGTGCGCGCGCCGGATCGCCGTCTGCGCCGTCGATGAAGGCGCGCCTGGTTCTGCCCGGAGGCCCGCCTCCGCGGCATCCAGGGTCAGGATGACCGCTGTCAGCGTCTGCCCCACGCTGTCATGCAGATCGCGCGCCAGACGCGCCCGCTCTTCTTCGTGTGCCTTGATCAGGCGGTCGCTCGCCTGGCGGTAGAGCGCGGCATAGCGCCGGGCGGTCGTCGACACGCGATTGGCCATGAGGGCGACGATGATGGAGATCACGGCCAGCAGCGGCCATTCCGCGAGGTCCAGCGGCTCGATCTCCATCGCGCCGCCATGTCCGCTCGCCGCTGACGCGGAGTACGCGATGTCGAAGAGCGACCCGAGCAGGATGCGCAGGAGTGCCACGCGGAGCGTGAACACGAACGCCCCGATCGCGAGCGTCACCCAGAAGGCGTCCAGGAGGATGTCGGGATCGGCCCACCCCGCGACGATCGCAAGCGCCAATCCGAGGCTCGCGGCGGTGAGCAGCCGGCCGATGCCAGGCCGACTCACGCCCGGGAGCCCCTGGCGGTCGTGTGATCGGGGAGAGACCAGTCGGTCGGCCACGGCGGGCGGCGCACGCATCTGGGTCCATCGGGGAGGCGCAGGTTCTGGAACGACCGAACCGCCCGGACGACTTCGTCCCACACGGACCCAAACCCGCGTTCGAACGCGGCCGGGAATGCGAGAACGATCTCGTGGACCGCTGGCGACGAATGCGCCATCTGTGACTCCTCCCCTCCCGGACGGGGCGTCGACAGGGGAGCGGACGGGCGACCGGAACGGTGCCTGAGCCGCATCGCACCGACGCCGGCTGTGGAGTGTACCGGCACGGAGGACTGATGAACAGGCCCTCTGTTGACAGAACGCACCGCATTCCACCGGGCCCTACCGGACCGCGCCGGACCGCAGCCGGGCATCGACCGCGGCCAACGTTGTGGTCGACCCCGACCCGGCGCCTGCCAGCTGATCTCGGACTCGTGTTGCTGTCGACCCCGACGGGCCCCCCGGTCCTCAGCCGCCCACCCGCGGCACCTCTA
>MGMJ01000091.1:15875-30383 GCA_001794945.1 Chloroflexi bacterium GWC2_73_18 | reverse complement strand
TCGGAGAGGGCGTGCGACTCGGCGTCGATCCGCTCCTCGGGCACGAAGCGCGCCAGCACGTTCGCCGCGTTGCGCAGCGTCACGTCCACCAGTTCGAGATCGGGCTCGAGCGGCATCCGGAGGCGGACCAGGGCGAGGTAGTCGGTCGAGCGAAGCTGCCGATCGCGCACCATCTCGCCGAGCGAGAGCCAGAGCAGGCTCCGCAGCAGCGGGTCGGCGACCGCGTCGATCCGCTCGCGCACCCACTCGAGCGAGACCGGGTCGAGGGCGACCTTGGCGAAGGTGAGGTCCTCGTGGTTGGGGAAGACGAACGCCGGCGCCGGCCGGCCGGTGGCCCCGGGGACGCCGGCCTCCGCTCCCTCGATCACGGCCGGCAGCGCCTCCACCGCGACCCGTCCGTCCTCCTCCCGCCCGAGTGCCACCAGGACCGAGTGGGGCCGAAGCGTGGGGTAGGCCTCGGGGGCGGTCTGGCGGAGGCGGAACGCCTCGATGCGCCCGTCGCGGGCGCGCCAGTCGGCGGCGAGCGTGTCGAGCGAGGGCGTCTCGAGCCAGAGCCGGGACCAGTCGCCGAGCGCGTGGCCGCTCCCCTCCTCGAGCGCCCGCAGCAGGTCGGCCAGCGTGGCGTTGCCGAAGGCATGGCGACGGAAGAAACGCCGCATCCCCTCGCGGAAGCCGTCGGGCCCGATCGCCGTCACCAACTGCTTGAGCGCGGCCGCCCCCTTGCCATAGGTGATGCCGTCGAAGTTGAGCCACGTGTGGTCGGTGTCGGGGACCGGCCCGGCGATCGGGTGGGTGGTGACGAGCTGGTCCTCGCGGTAGGCCCAGCGCTTGGTGGCGACGAAGGCCCGCCACGCCCAGTCGAAACGGGTCGCCCCCACGAGCGCGAGGTAGGAGAGGTAGGTGGCCAGGCTCTCATTGAGCCAGAGATCGTTCCACCAGCGGAGGGTGGTCAGGTCGCCGAACCACATGTGGGCCATCTCGTGGAGGACGACCTCCCCACGGATGAGCCGCTGGTTCTCGGTGGCCGGGTCGCGGAAGAGGAAGTCCTCGTGGTGGGTGACCGCGGCGACGTTCTCCATGGCGCCGGGGTTGAACTCGGGCACGAAGACCTGGTCGTACTTGCCGAAGGCGTAGGGGTAGTCGAAGAGCGTCGCGAAGAAGTCGAGCCCCTGGCGGGTGATCGTCAGCAGCTCCTCGAACTCGGCCTCGAGGTGGCGCCGCATGGTGCGGCGGCAGAAGAAGCCGAGCGGCACGTCGCGGTGGCGCCCGCGCATCGCCTCGTAGGGCCCGGCGCAGAGGGCGACCAGGTAGGTGCTGAAGGGGAGGGTCGGCTCGAAGGTCCAGCGGCGGTGGCCATCGGCGGTGGGCTCGACCGCGGTCTCCGGCGCGTTGGCGATCACCTGCCAGTGGGCGGGCGCGACGACCGAGAGACGGTAGCGCGCCTTCAGGTCGGGCTGGTCGAAGCAGGGAAAGAGCCGGTGCGCCCCGAACGGCTCGAAGTGGGTGTAGAGGTACTCCTCACCGTCCTCCGGGTCGACGAACTGGTGGAGCCCCTCGCCGGTCCGGTCGTAGGCGTTCTCGTAGACGAGCCGCACCTCGGTGTGGGGCGCCAGGCTGGCCCCCCGCAGCACGAGCCGGTAGCCGTCCCAGTCGGGCTCGAGCCGGCGACCGTTCACCTCGAGCCGCTCGATCCGGAGCCCCCGGTGGTCGAGGAAGAGGTCGTCCTGGCCGTCGGCCGCGAACGTGACGCGCGTCTCGCCCCGGTACGTCTCCGCGCCGCGCTCGAAGGCGAGGGCGACCTCGTACTCGACGTCGCGGACGCGCGCCGCGCGCGCCTCCGCCTCGTCCTGGGTCAGGACGTCACGTGGTTCCGTGGATCGCTCGACCGCCAGCACTGGCCGTTGCTCCCATGAGACAGCGCGAGCCGGCCCCTCGGCCGGACGGCGCGCCCCGGTAGGTTCGCACGTCCGAGCCCGACCTGTCGCCCCGCGCCGGAAACCGCACCCCTGGCGCAACGGCGCGGTCAGCGAGGTTTGCTATCGTGGCCGCGTGACTTCGACGATCGAGCTGCGCTGGCTGGGGCGGGTCGCCTACCGTGACGCCTGGGCGCTCCAGCACGAGCTGGTCCTCCGCCGGGCGGCCGGCGAGATCGCCGACCAGCTCCTTCTCCTCGAGCACCCGGCCGTGCTGACGCTCGGGCGGAACGCGGACGAGCGCTTCGTGCGCGCCCTCCCCGGCGAGCTGGCGGCGCGAGGCATCGAGCTGATCCGCGTGGAGCGCGGCGGCGAGGTGACCTACCACGGTCCCGGGCAGCTGGTCGCCTACCCGATCGTCCAGCTCGCCGAGCGCGGCCTCCTGATCCGCCCCTACGTCCGCGCCCTGGAGACGGCGATGACCGAGACGGCGGCGAGTCACGGCGTCGTCGCCGCCCGCCGCGAGGGCCACCCCGGCCTCTGGGTCGACCCGGACGGTCCGCTGCCGCGCAAGATCGGCGCCCTCGGCGTGCGGGTCGAGCGCGGCGTCGCCTACCACGGTATCGCCCTCAACGTGACCACCGACCTGCGCGACTTCGGCCTGATCGACCCCTGCGGCATGCCCGGCATCGGCGTCACCTCGATCGCCCGCGAGGCCGGCTGGCCGCCCGGACGATCGGCCCCCTCGACCGCGTCGGTCGCCGAAGCGGCAGGGCGGTTCGGCCCCATCCTGGCCCGGCTCCTGGGCGCCGCGCCGGCCTGGGTCGGACCCGTCTCGCCCCGCCCGGCCGCCGCGGCCTGAGCGAGACGCGAGGGACGCGATGGGCGCCGGGATGTTCGAACTCCGCAAGGACCCGATCACCGGCTGGTGGGTCGCCGTCGTCGTCGACCGCCAGTTCGACCGCGAGCGCTTCGCCCGCGCCGCCCGCCACGTCGGCGACGGCGGCATGTGCGCCAACTGCGCCGAGCCCGGCGAGGGAGCGCGGATCCGGACGCTCAAGCGGAACGCCTTCCATGTCGTCGGCACCGAGCGGGAGGCGAGGGAACTCGAGCAGGAGCTGCCGCAGGTCAGCATGGACTCGGTCGGCGAGAGCGGCGCCTGGCAGACGGTGATCGCCCCGCGCGGCCACCACGCGTCGCTCGCCGAGGAGGAGCCGGGGATCGTGGTGGCGATGCTCGGACGCGTCCGTGAGGCGATCCTCGCCGCGCGCGCAGGCGGCGCCACCGACTACCTCCAGGCGGTGCAGAACTGGGGCGCCCAGGCGGGCGCCCTGACGAACCACCTCTGCCTCGATCTCTACGACCTGCCCCAGATCCCGCACCGCGTCGGCGAGGAGCTGGGCGGCGCCGCCCGCTACGTGATCCGCGAGGGCGAGTGCCCCTATTGCGCCCTGGTGCGCGAGGAGACGGCGCGGGGCGACCGGGTCGTCTTCGAGGACGCCGCCGGTGTCGCCTTCGCGCCCTTCGCCTCCCGCTCGCCGTTCGAGCTGTGGATCGTGCCACGGCGCCACGCCGCGGACTTCGCGCGGGCGACCGACGCCGACCTCACCTCGGCCGCCGAGATGCTCCAGAAGACGCTCCGCCTGTTGGGGCTCCTGGACGGTCCGCCCTACAATCTCGTCCTGCACACCGCGCCGCTGCGGGAGCGCGTCGATACGACCTACCACTGGCACTGGGAGATCCATCCACGCCTGCGCGAGATCGCCGGCCTCGAGCTCGGCACGGGACTCCCGGTCAACCCGGTCTCGCCCGAGGACGCGGTGGCCGAGCTGCTCGCCGCGGGCGGCACGCGCGCGGGGGGGGCCGAGAGCTGAACCGTCGGGCGGAGTCGTCGCCGTCTCCGGCCGGCCCGCGAACGTCACAGGGGGAACGGCCGATGCGTCACACGCCCGACCGCGTCACCGCGCGGAGACCCGGCATCGGGCCGTTCCGGGACCTGCCACCTTCGGAGCCGCTGTGTCCGTCGGCGAGATCGCCATCGGGGCGCGGGTCCTCCTCATGAGTCGCGAGGAGGAGGCGCGGGCGTTCATCGAGGAGTGCTTCGCGCGCTACCACGCCGAGATCTACGCCTACCTGGTGCGCATGCTCCGTGACACCGAACTCGCCGCCGACCTGGCGCAGGACACCTTCATCAAGGCCTACCGCGCCTACTGGACGCTGGAGGATCCCGCCCGGGTACGCGGCTGGCTCTACTCCATCGCCAACCGCGCCGCCCTCGACTCGATCCGCCACCGCAACGTGCTCCGCTTCGTGCCCTGGAAGGGCGAGGCGCGCGGCGCCGGCGCCTCGGCCGAAGCGACCGCGCTGCGCGACCAGATGAGCGGCGAGATGGAGCGGGCGCTGGCGCGCATCCCGGAACGACAACGGGCGGCGCTGATCCTGGCCGAGATCCACGACCTGACCGGCCTCGAGCTCGCCGCCGCGATGAACTCGACCCACATCGCCGTGCGCGCCCTCCTGACCCGCGCCCGCGACAGCCTTCGCCGTGAGCTCGAGGCAGAGCGGGGCGCGACCGCCGAGCGCGAGCGCGCGGCCGACGAGGCGCGCCGCCAGGCCAGCGCAAGGGCCCGCCAATGAGCCGCGATCCGAACGGCCTCCATCCGGAGCTCCTGGCGCTCGCCGCCGCGCGGCTCGACGAGCCGCTCGACCTCGCCGACGACGCGCGGCTCGAGGCGCACCTGGCGAACTGCCCACCTTGCCGCACACGAGCCGAGGGCTACGCCGCCGACCGCCTCGCGCTGCGGGGGCTGCGCGAGGCGCTCCCGACCCCGCCACGCGACCTCTGGGCCCGGACGAGCGAGGCGCTCGACCGCGAGGCGGCCGGGCGTCACCGGCTGGGGCCGCTGGGCTCACTCACCCTGCCGCGCCGCGGCCCGGCCCTGGCGGCCACGCTCAGCCTGGCGCTCGTCGTCGCCATCGCCGCGCTGACGCTCTCCGGTCCGGGCTTCTGGGGCGGCACCGCCGTCTCACCCGGCGGCTCGCCCGTACCGGGCGCGACCCCCTACGACGTCGCGCCGACGGTGCTCGCCTTCGTCTCGACGCGTGATGGGACGACGGCTCTCTACACCGGCAGCATCGACACCGTCTGCCCGGAGACGTCGGGGATCGAGTGCCCCACGCTCGACCGGTCGGTCCGCCGCGTCGTCACCTTCCGGCCGGACTTCGTCCCCGAACAGCTGGCGGTCGCCCCCGACGGGCAGCGTGCCACGGTCGTGGGCCGCTCACCCTCGGGCGGCACCGTGTACGCGGTCGAGATGCGGGTCGAGCTGCACCCCACTCCGACGCCCGAAGCGACGGCCACGCCGGAGCCGAGCGGGTCCCTCGAGCCGACCCCCTCGACGGAGCCGACGCCGACGGTCGAGCCGAGCCCCTCGGCCGGGCCGACGCCGACCGTGGTGATCACCGCCGCGCCGGACCAGGGCGAGGCCCGCCCGATCCTGGAGGGCGTCATCGCCGTCGGCGAAGCTCCGGCCTACTCGCCCGACGGCTCATGGCTCGCCTTCAGCGCCATGCCCGCCGACGGCAGTGCCGGTCCCGACATCTACATCTGGCAGGCCGGGGACGAGCTGGCTCACGCCATCACCGGCGACCACGCCTCGATCTTCGCCTCGTGGGCGGGCAACCGGATCGTGGGAAGCCGGGCGGTGCCGATCGAGGCGGGCGGTGGACCGGCCGACGCACGGCCGGGCGACCCGGCCTCGTTCGTGCTCGATCCGGCGACCGGCGAGAGCCGCGACGTCGCGACCCCGCTTTGGCGGCCGATCGTCGACCCGACGGGCCGCTTCGTCATCTACTGGGCGGGCACGCTCGAGTCCGCGGGGGTCCTCTGGCGCGAGGCGTCGGGCGGGCTCTTCCTGGCCGACTGGCGCGCTCTCGACCCGTTCGCCGAGACGCCCGCGCCCGAACCGGCCGAACCGTCCGCTGAGCCGTCGGCGGAGCCGACCGCTTCGGCGGAGCCCTCCCCGACGCCTGAACCCGAGGCGACGGCCACGCCGGAGGCGACGCCCGAGGGCGAGGCGACGGCCGAGCCCGAGCCCTCCCCGACGCCGATCGCCGAGCCGCAGGCGATCGACCCGGAGCGCGACTACGCCAGCGACCCGATCCTCGACTGGGAGGTCCACTGGAGCCCCGACGGGCGCTGGTTCGGCGCCTGGATCGGCGAGCCCTGCCCCGCTTGCGATCCCGACGAGCCGGCGGTCGGGCGCCTCTCGGTCGTCGGGATCGACCCGGCGACGGGCGGCATCGACCGCACGTCCGAGCAGGTCCACGAGAGGCGGGCGCTGAGTGGCTTCGCCCTCGGCGACGACCGCGTCGCCTGGTCGACGATCCCCGACGAGAAGGGCCGCAGCGAGCTGCGCGTGCTCACCTGGGGCGTGACCGGCCGCGGGGTCAGCGGCACGCAGCCGGGCGAATGGAGGGATCAGCTCCCCGGCCTCTGAGCGCGCTGCTATCCTTGCGAGCGACCTTTAAGGACCGGCTCGGTGAGGCCGGGAAGGGAGGAGCGGGTTCGCGTGAGCGGACGGCAGATCATGTCGGCGGAGGAGGTCCGCCGGGCCCTCATCCGCATATCGCACGAGATCGTCGAGAAGCACGAGGGGACCGAGCGGCTCGCGCTGGTGGGGATCCAGCGCCGCGGGGTCCCCCTCGCCCGCCGGATCGCCGGTTTCATCGCCGAGCATGAGGGCGTCTCTCTCCCGGTCGGCGCGCTCGACATCACGTTCTACCGCGACGACCTCTCGATGGTGGCGCACCAACCGGTCGTCAAGGGCACGGACCTTCCCTTCGACCCGAACGGCCTGACCGTCGTGCTCCTCGACGACGTCCTCTACACGGGGCGGACGATCCGCGCCGCGATGGACGCCCTGATGGACTTCGGGCGGCCGACGGCGATCCGCCTGGCCGTCCTGGTCGACCGCGGCCATCGAGAGCTGCCGATCCGGGCCGACCACGTCGGCAAGAACGTGCCGACCTCGCGCGACGAGACGATCAAGGTCCGCCTCGTGGAGACCGACGGCGTCGACGAGGTCGTCATCGAGCGCCTCGAACCGGAGGAGCGGCCATGACCATCGAGCTCGAGCCGACCGCTTCCCCCACCACGATGCCTCAGGCCGCGGCCCGCGAGGCCGACGCCTCCCGCGCGCCGACCGCCGACGCCTGGAAACACCGCCACGTCCTCGACGTCGACGACTTCAGCACGGACGAGATCGAGCTGGCGATGCGCACCACGGCGGAGATGAAGGAGATCCTCGCCCGCCCCATCGCCAAGGTGCCGACGCTGCGTGGCAGGAGCGTCACCATCCTCTTCTACGAGGCCTCGACGCGGACGCGCGTGAGCTTCGAGGTCGCCGCCAAGAACCTCTCCGCCGACGTCGTGAACATCGCCGCCCAGTCGAGCTCGGTATCGAAGGGCGAGAGCCTGATCGACACGGTGCGCACGATCGAGGCGCTGGGCGCCGACATGATCGTCATGCGCCACGCCGTCTCCGGCGCCCCCTACCTCGCCGCCGAGCACTTCAGCGGCAACGTCCTGAACGGCGGCGACGGCTGGCACGCCCACCCGACACAGGCGCTCCTCGACCTCTTCACCATGCGCGAGCGCCTGCCCGGCGGCTCCGTGCGGGGCCGCAAGGTCGTCATCCTGGGCGACATCCTCCACTCGCGGGTCGCCCGCTCGAACATCTGGGCCCTCACCCGGTCGGGCGCCGACCTGTGGCTCTGCGGGCCGGCGACGCTGCTGCGCGGCTTCGAGCGCTGGGCCGGCGCGACGATGCCGGGGAGCGCCCGGTTCACCGTCGCCAGCTCGATCGACGACGCGCTCGCCGACGCTGACGTGGTGATGGCGCTGCGGATACAGAAGGAACGCCAGGCCGGCGGCCTGCTGCCCTCGCTGCGCGAGTACACGGCGCGCTTCGCCCTGACGCGCGCGCGGCTGGCGCGGGCGAAGCCCGACGCCCTGGTGATGCACCCGGGCCCCATGAACGAGGGCGTCGAGATCATGCCGGACGTGGCGACGGGGCGCCAGAGCGTCATCACCGACCAGGTGACCAACGGGGTGGCGGTCCGGATGGCGCTCCTCTTCCTCGTCTCGGGGGTGCCGCTTGTCGAGTAGCGACGCGGCCGGCATCGGCGACCGCGTGAGCGACCTGGAGATCGCGGGCGCCTGGGTCGTCGACCCGACGACGGGGCGCGAGGGGCCGGCCGACCTGGCGGTCGAGGACGGCGTCCTCGCCCGGCTCGACTGGCACGAGCCGACAGGGGCGACGGTCGGGACGGGGATCGTCGTCGCGCCGGGACTGGTCGACCTGCACGCCCACTTCCGCGAGCCGGGCTTCGAGGACGCCGAGACGGTGGCGACCGGGCAGCTGGCGGCGGGACATGGCGGCTTCAGCACGGTCTGCCTCATGCCGAACACGGATCCGCCGGTGGACGAGGCGCCGGTCCTGGCGACCGTGCTGGGACGCGCCTTCGAGTCCGGCTCGCCGGTGCGCGTCCTGGCCTGGGGCGCGGCGACGCGCGGGCGGGCCGGCGCCGAACTCGCCTCGCTCGGCGAGCTGGCCGACGGCGGAGCGCTCGGCTTCAGCGACGACGGCAACCCGATCGAATCGGGCGTCCTCTTCCGCAACGCCCTCGTCTACGCCGCGATGCTCGGCCGGATCCTGGTCGACCACCCCGAGGACCGGGCGCTCACCAAGGGCGCCGAGGCGAACGAGGGGCTGGTGGCGACCGTGCTCGGCCTCAGGGGCTGGCCGGCCGCCGGCGAGGAGGCGGCCGTGGCGCGGGACCTGGCCATCCTCGCCGACGTCGTCGCCGCGGACGCGCCGGGGGCACGGCTCCACCTGACCCATCTCTCCACGGCAGGAAGCATCGAGCTGGTCCGCCGCGCGAAGGGCGCGAGACTCCCGGTGACCTGCGACGTGACGCCGCACCACATGGCGCTCACCGACGAGTGGCTGGCCGGGGCACGGCGCTTTGCCTGGGGGTCCGGGCGCGGCAACCCCTGGGAGGACGGCGCGATCGTCGCCCTGCCGTTCGCCACGTCGCTGCGGGTCAACCCGCCCCTGCGCACCCGGTCCGACGCGCTGGCGCTCCTGGCCGGCCTGCGCGACGGGACGGTCGACGCGATCGCCACCGACCACGCCCCGCACACGCAGGTCGACAAGGAGGTCGAGTTCGGCTTCGCCGCCACCGGGATCAGCGGCATGGAGACGGCCCTCGGGCTCGCGCTGGCGGCGGTGGAAGCGGGACAGCTCGCGCTGGTGCGGGCGGTCGAGGCGCTCACCACCGGGCCCGCGCGCGTCCTGGGAGACGTGCCGATGGCCGCCACCGGCCGGCCGGTGGCACCGGGCCTCGTCGTCGGCCAGGCGGCCGACCTCGTCGTCCTCGACCGTGCCGACGGCTGGGAGGTGAGCGCGCGGTCCCTTCGCTCGCTCGGCAAGAACTCGCCGCTGCTGGGGATGCGCCTCCCGGGCCGGGTGCTGGCCACGGTCGCCGGCGGGCGGCTCGCCTGGCTGGACGACGAAGCGTAGCCCGGGGCCGCCTCAGTCCGCCCGAGCGGGCGGCGCGTCGAGGACCTCGCGAACCTTGCCAGCGAGCGTCTCGGGCGCGAAGGGCTTCTGGAGGAAGGCGATCCCCGGGTCGAGCGCGCCGTAGTGGACGACGGCGTCCTCGGCGTAGCCGGAGAGGTAGAGGACGCGCAGCCCCGTGCGGACCCCGGCCAGCCGGCCGACCAGCTCGGGCCCGCTCATGCCGGGCATGACCACGTCGCTCACCAGCAGGTCGATCGGACCGGGATGGCGCCCCGCTTCCTCCAGCGCGGCGGTGCCGTCGGACGCCTCGAGGACCCGGTAGCCGCACCGCTCCAGGACCAGGCGAACGAGGGTGCGGACCGCTGACTCGTCCTCGACCACGAGGATCGTCTCCGCCCCGCCTCCGGGGCCCGCCTCGGCGGTCGGTGGAGGCGCCGGCGCAGTCGCGGCCGCCCGCGGCAGGTAGATGCGGAACGAGGCGCCGCGTCCCGGCTCGCTCTCGACCGTGACGTGGCCGCCCGACTGCTCGACGATGCCGTAGACGGTAGCGAGGCCGAGCCCGGTCCCCTTGCCGATCGGCTTTGTGGTGAAGAACGGCTCGAAGACGCGGGCCCGCGTCGCCGGATCCATCCCGACCCCGGTATCGGTCACCGCCAGCAGGACGTACGAGCCCGGTGCCAGCCCGGCGACCGGCGCATCTCCGCCGGAGACGACCTCGACATCGGAGGTGGCGACCGCCAGCCGGCCGCCGGTCGGCATCGCGTCGCGGGCGTTGACGGCGAGGTTGACAAGCACCTGCTGCAGCTGGCCGGGATCGACGCGCACGGGTCCGACCGCCGGGTGGGCGTCGATCTCCAGGGTGATGTCCTCGCCCAGGAGGTGCCGCAGCATCGGGGCGATCTCGGCGATGGCCGCGCGAAGGTGGAGCACCTGCGGCTGGAGGACCTGGCGGCGGCCGAAGGCGAGGAGCTGGTGGGTCAGCTCGGACGCCCGCGCCGCGGCGCGCTCGATCTCGGCCGCGTCGGCGCGACGGGGGTCGTCGGCGGCGAGGTCGGCGAGCAGGAACTGGGCGTAGCCGCTGATGGCGGTGAGCAGGTTGTTGAAGTCGTGGGCGACCCCGCCCGCCAGCTGCCCGACCGCTTCCATCTTCTGCGCCTGGAGGAGCTGCTCCTCGAGCCGCTTGCGCTCGCTGATGTCGAGGAGGACGCCGAAGGCGTACTGCGGCCGTCCCGCCTCGTCGCGCACCACCACGGCGTCGTCGCGGACCCAGACGGCGTGCCCGTCGCGGTGGACGACGCGGTACTCGTCGGTGAACGGCTCGCCGGTCCGGCGCCCCTCGGCGATGACGGCCCGCACGCGGTCGCGGTCGTCGGGGTGGAGCAGCCGGAGGCCGAGCGCCGGTTCGTCGGCGAACGCCTGCGGCGGGTAGCCCAGGAGCTCCTCGACGTGGGGGCTGACGTAGAGGCTCGAGCTCGTCTCGTCGGCCCGGTCGAGGTAGACGACGCCGGGAAGCCGCTCCACCAGCGTCCGGTAGCGTGTCTCGCTCTCCGCCTGCGCCCGCAGAGCGGCCGCTGCCCGCTCGTGTGCCTCGCGCTCACGCTCCAGTGAAACGCGCTCGCCAGCCAGGAGACGGCCGCGCTCGCGGACCAGGAGGCTCTGGCGGAGGACGGCCAGGAAGATGACGGCAAACGCGCCGATGTCGACGGGGTCGAGACCGGGGCGCTCGCCGAAGGCGAAGACGGCCGTGCTGAAGAGGACGGCGCCGAGCGGCAGGATCCCGAGGAGGAGGCGCGCCGCGCGGTCATAGCGGGGGTCCTCCGACCGCGTCGCGTCCCAGGTGAAGGTGCCGTAGCCGCCGACCAGCACGGCGGCCGAGATGAGGCCGCCGGCCAGCCAGCCCATGCCCAGCAGGGCCGGCGCCGCGTCCCCCATCCCCGCCATCCGGTCCATCCCGGCGAGGAGCGCGATACCGATGAGCGTCGCCCCGGCGAGGATCGCGTAGCCGCCGCGGAAGGCGGGCTCGGCTCGCGTCGCCAGCGCCGCGATCAGGCCGCCGCCGGCCGCCGAGAGGAAGATGATCGGCGGCGCCATGAGGATCGCCGTGGCGACCGGGTCGCCGGTCGGCATGACGTGGAGGGCCGTCACCGTCGTGGCCGTGGCGGCGACGATGGTCGCCGCGTCGAGGTATCCGGCGAGCTCCTCGCCCGGCGTGACGCGGCCGCGCAGCGCGACCACCAGCGCCCCGAGCGCCGGCACGCCGGTCAGGAGGGCGAACAGCTCGGACGGCCCCACGGCAGCCTCCCAGCCGGCGGCGAGCTCGAGGTCCCGTGCCACCTCGGAGGCGAAGAAGAGCGCCAGCACGAGGGCGGCGAGGCCGCGGAACCGCCGCTCCACTCCGCGCGCCGCGCGGGCTCCCAGCAAGGCCGCACCGGCCCCGAAGAGCGCGGCGGTGGTCCGGTGGGCGGGCTCCAGGAGCGCGCGCTGCCCGCCGGCGTCGAGTGCGGCGAGGGCCATCAGCAGCGCCACGATCGGCACCCCGGCCAGGAGGAGGCGCGCGGCCGGCGTCACGGCGACACGGGGCAGGACGCGGCCGGCGGCGCGGGCGACCCCCACCGCCTCGCCGGGTCCCAGTCCTCGGGCAGACGGCGTCACGGCGCGACCGTAGCGATGGTCGGCTGGCCGCGCCATGACCCGCTGGTCCCGTCGGCCCTACGTCGTCGGCCGTAGAACGGGACGGGCGGCGCGGCGACCGCTACGATTGGCGGCGTGAGCGGGACCGGTCGCCCCGGCTACGAAGAGCGGGCCTACTGGCACGCTACCACGCCCGCCCTCCCCTCGTACGCCGGGGCCCCGCTTCCCGCGCGCGTCGACGTCGCCGTCGTGGGCGGCGGCTATACCGGCGTCTCCGCCGCGCTCCACGTCGCGCGCGGCGGGGCGAGCGTCGCCGTCCTGGAGGCCGAGACGCTCGGCTGGGGCGCCTCGACGCGCAACGGCGGGATGGTCCACCCCGGGCTCAAGTGGGGCCCGCGCACGCTGCGCGCCCGCTACGGCGCCGAGCTGGGCGATCGGCTCTACCGCGCGACGGTCGACGCCTTCGATCTGGTCGAGACGCTCGTGCGCGACGAGGCGATCGATTGCGATTACGTGCGCTCGGGCCATCTCTCGCTCGCCTGGACGCCCGCCCACGCCGCCTGGCACGAGGCCCAGCTGGCCGAGATCGCGCCCTTCGGGATGAGCGGCCGGGCGGTGCCGCGCGAACGGCTCCCGGAGGAGATCGGCACGGACCACTACTACGGCGGTCTCGTGATCGACCAGTCGGGCGGGCTCCATCCGGGCCGCTACTTCGCCGGCCTGGCGACCGCGGCGGCGCGCGCGGGGGCGACGCTCTGCGAGCGGGCTGGGGTCCGCGCGGTCGAGCGCGAGCCGGGCGGCTTCCGACTCCGCACCGACCGCGGGGAACTGCGCTGCGGCGAGGTGATCCTGGGCACCAACGGCTACACCGGCGGCGCCGTCCCCTGGCTGCAGCGGCGGGTCATCCCTATCGGCAGCTACATCATCGCCCCCGAGCCGCTCGATCCGGCGGTCGCCGCCGAGGTCTCGCCGAAGGGACGGATCTTCTTCGACTCGAAGAACTTCCTCTACTACTGGCGGGTCCTGCCCGACCGGCGGATGATGTTCGGGGGGCGCGCCTCGTTCCGCCACACCACCATCGCTCGCACGGCGGCGATCCTCTCGCGCGCCATGGCCGAGGTCCACCCGCGGCTGGCCGGCGTCCGGGTCGACTACGCTTGGGGCGGGAACGTCGCCTTCACCTTCGACCGGATGCCGCACCTCGGCCGGCGCGAGGGGATCACCTACGCGCTCGGCTACTGCGGGTCGGGCGTCGCCCTGGCGACCGGCTTCGGCCGGACCGCCGCCGAGGTCGTGCTGCGGGGGATCGACGCCGTGCGGCCCCCCTTCGCCGAGATCCCCTACCCGGGCGCGCCCGTCAGCGAGCGCTTCTACGGTGGCGACCCGTGGTTCCTGCCGCTCGTCGGCGAGTGGTTCCGCCTGCGGGACAGGTGGGGACGTGCGCGGGCGCGGGCGTTCGCCGGCTGAGGCGGCGACGCCGGGGCGCGGCGGACCCGCGGGCGATCTCGCGTTCGCGAAGGTCGATCTCGAGCGTGCCGTCCGCACGGGGACGCCGGAAGTGACCTTCGGGCCGGGCAAGACGCCGGCCGAGGCGGCGGCGATCGCCCGCCTCCTCTGGGCGCGCCACGGGATGCTGCTGGCGACGCGCCTCGAGCCGGGACAGGCGGCCGCCATCCTCGAGGCCGTGCCCGAGGCGACCGAGCACCCCCGGGCGCGGCTCGTCGTGGCGCGGCGCGACCCGCTCGAGCCGCCGGAGGGGACCGGGCGCGTCGTCGTCGTCCCGGCCGGGACCGCGGACGAAGCGATCGCCGAGGAGGCGGCGCTCACGGCGGGCTGGCTCGGCAGCCGGGTCGAGCGGGTCCGCGAGGCCGGCGTGGCGGGGCTCTCGCGCGTCCTCGGGGAGGTGGAGCGGCCGCGCGCGGCGCGCTGCGTCGTCGCGGTGGCCGGCATGGACGGCGCGCTCCCCTCGGTCGTGGCCGGGCTGGTCGCCGCCCCGGTCGTGGCGCTCCCCAACAGCATCGGCTACGGCGCCGCCTTCGCGGGGCTCGCCGCGCTGCTCGCCATGCTGAACGCCTGCGCCCCCGGGGTCGGCGTCGTCAACATCGACAACGGCTTCGGGGCTGGCGTCCTGGCGCACCGGATCAACGTGGGGGCAGGCGATTGATGGCGGCGTCCGACGAACCGCGGGCCGCCGTGATCTTCCTGCCGCTGACGCTGGGGGCCGCCATCGGCTCCTTCACGCGGGCCTACGACCCGGCGCTCGAGCGCACGGTCGGGCCGCACGTCACGGTCGTCTTCCCGAGTCGCCCGGCCCCGCCCGGCGCGCTGGAGGATCGCCTCTGGGCCATCTGCCGCGGACTGGCTCCGTTCGTCGTCGA
>MGMJ01000091.1:14958-15866 GCA_001794945.1 Chloroflexi bacterium GWC2_73_18 | reverse complement strand
CTCCGCGTGGGAGAGGGTCGTGCGACGCTCGCCGCCCTCACCGCCGCGGCCGAGGTGCGCGACGAGCTGGCGACGCCCCACCCGGAGCCGTACCTGCCGCACCTGACGCTGGCGACCGGGCTGCCACCCTCGGTCGCAGCCATGGCGGCACGGGAGGCGGAACGCTTCGTCGGCGTGGCGGCCTTCGAGGTCGAGGCGCTGACCGTCGGCAGTGTCGACGCGAGCGGCGTTTTCCGCGCCGACGCCGTCGTGCCGCTCGCCCCGCTCGCCGGGGGCGCCGGCGGCGAGCGGTGACGCGCCTCGCCCATCTCGATCCCTTCAGCGGCGCGGCCGGCGACATGCTGCTCGGCGCGCTCCTCGACGCGGGTCTCCCCGAGGCGCGTCTTCGCGCCGATCTAGCCCCGCTCGGGCTCGCCGGCTGGCGCCTGGAGGTGAGCCGCGTGACGCGGGGCGGCGTGGCCGGGACGCGGGTCGAGGTCCTCGTCGACGCCGATGCCCCGGCGCGGACCGCCGATGAGCTGATCTCGATCGTGGCGGACGCGCCCCTCGCCGGGCCGGTACGCGGGCGCGCATGCCGGGTGCTCGAGCGCCTGGTGGGGGTCGAGGCGGCGATCCACGGCGTCCCGCGCGAGCGGATCCACCTCCATGAGCTGTCGGGGCTCGACACGATCGTCGACGTCATCGGCACGGTCGCCGGCTTCGCCGCGCTCGACGTGGCGCGGGTCGTCGTCGGGACGGTCGAGATCGGGGGGTCGGTGAGGCTCGGCGAGGGCGGCCCGCCCGAACACGCCGGAACCCATACCGGCCTCCCGGCGGGACACGGCCCCCTCCCCGTCCCGGCGCCGGCGACGCTCGCCCTGGTGGCCGCCCACGGTGGGCGACCCGGCCTGGTGGTGCGTGGCTCGCCG
>MGMJ01000091.1:0-14903 GCA_001794945.1 Chloroflexi bacterium GWC2_73_18 | reverse complement strand
GCGCCCGCGAGCGCGGCCCCGGGGGGCGACCCAACCTGCTCCGGTTGGTGCTCGGCGAAGCGGCCGAGCCCGCCGCGGCGGAGGCGGACCCGCTGGCGGCGGGGATCGGCGCGCGCGACGAGCGGATCGCGGTCGTCGCCTGCGAGATCGACGACCTGCAGCCAGAGGCGTACGAGCCGCTCCGCACCGCGCTCGCGGCGGCGGGCGCGCTCGACGTCACCCTCACCGCGGTGTTGAGGAAGAAGGGCCGGCCGGGGGTCGGGCTGCGCGCGCTCGCCCTGCCATCCGCCTCGGCGGCGGTCGCCGCCGCCCTCTTCGAGCACTCCACCACCATCGGGCTCCGCGTGGACGAGGTCCGCCGGATCGCCCTGGCCCGCGAGACGGTCGAGCTGCAGACGCCCTTCGGGTCGGTCGCCGCCAGGCGGGCGCGGACCCCCCGCGGCTGGCGGACGCGGCCCGAGCACGAGGCGGTGGCGGAGCGGGCACGCGATGCGGGAGCCCCCTATCGTGACGTCTACGACGCGACGCTCGCCGCCGCCGCGCGTCTCGACCAGGAGCTACCGTGAACGACCCCGAAGCCGCCGCGCGCGGTGCCGCACCGCCCGCGCCCGAAGCCGCTCCCGACCCGGGCCGGCCCGAGTACCGGGGCACCGCGCTCGACCCCGCGCGCGGCCCGGGCCTCGGCTGCTTCTGGCTCCAGGTCACCCTCCTCGCCCTCCTCGTCGTGTTGACCCCGATCGGTGTCGCCAGTCACTGGCCGATCGAGGTGACCGGCACGCTGCTCGTCGTCACCATCGTCCTCCTCTTCTTCGTCGGCCAAACGGTCATCTTCCTGCTCCGCCTCGTCGCCGCCGACCGGCGGACGCGCCGCCGGCCGCTGGCGCCGGGCGCCTCGCCAACGATCGGCCAGCTCGAGGACGAGGCTGCCGAGAGCGGCGCGGACGAGAGCGGACCGACCGCCGGGGAGCCCGGGTCGGGCGCATCGAGCGTGCGACAATAGGCGTCCCGGCCGGAGACGCGAGGACCGGGGAGAGCCGTCAGGAGGAGCAACGTCCGTGCCCGTGCTCGCGACCTTCTTCTCGGTGCGCCGTGGCCGCGACCCCTTTTTCAAGTTCTTCATGCGCACGGTCTTCCCGCGCCAGGTCCGCGACTACGAGAAGAAGTTCGGCATCCGCTTCCTGGGCTGGTACAACGTCGCCTACGGCTGGGACTTCGACAACGTGATCCTGCTGGAGCTGCCCGACTACGCCACCGTCGATCGCCTGGAGGCCGACGCCGCCACGGCGGCGATCGGCCATCGCGCCGGCGAGTGGATGTTCGAGCGCCACCACGCCATGTTCCTCCGCGAGCGGATGGGACCCGACCTCGCCTACCACGCCTACAAGGGAGGGCCCGAAACGTGACCCGCATGCAGCTTCTCGGCGAGATCGCCAACGACGCCGGCCTGGAGCGGAAGGACTTCCTGGCCACCGCCGCCGCCCAGCTGCGCAGCTTCCTCGACGCCCACGCGGCGCGCCTGCGAGAGATCGGTGAGCTCGTCCTGATCGACGACGACCCCGACTACCTGGCGGTCGCCGCCGATGGCACGTTCCGTTCGCGCACCTCGTACCGCGACGACAACGGCCGGATGGTGGAGGAGACCGAGGTGATCGAGTCGCCGTCCGAGCTGGTCGAGCTCTACAACCCGGCCGAGATCTACGCCGCCTTCGCCGAGGCGGCGCGCGCCGAGGCCGGCATGGCGCCCGAGCCGACCGGGGCGGAGGACCTGGCGCGGGTCGCCGGCGTGGCGCCCGAGCCGGCCGCGCGGACCGACGGCCGCGACGTCTACGCCGAGGCGGCCGACGAGTGGGCGGCCCACCGCGCGGGCACCGAGCCGGAGGACGAAGAGGACGCCGCGCGTCAGCTCTACGACCTGGCCCTCACCTTCCAGGAGCAGAGCCAGGAGTCGGAAGCGGTCATCATCTCCCGGTTCGAGACGTCGGCGGCGCGGCTCTCGGCCAGGCTCGGCGATCTCGTGGTCGTCGACGACGACGACGAGCGGCTCACCCTGAGGTCGAGCGGCGCGCTGGAGGCGGAGGTCGTGCCGGAGGATGCCGCCGGGGAGTGGCGCCGCCTGGCGACGCCCGAGGAACTGGTGGAGTTCTACGACCCGACCGACATCTTCGGCGATCTCGCCGATTCGCTGGCCGAGGCGTACCCGGAGATCGCGCCGCAGGACGAGGGGGCCGGTGGGTCGGCCTGAGGCCGGCCGTCGATGCGCCTCCTCGCCGCCGAGCTGATCGAGGGCCGGGAGATCCTGCCCGGTCAGTTCCTGCAGACCTATGACGCTCCCCACCTGACGTCCGCCCGCGCGGGCCAGTTCGTGCATGTGCGAACGCCCGACTACACGGGGCTGGTCCTGCGGCGGCCATTCAGCCTCAACACGGTCGACCGCGCCAGCGGCACGATCACCATCCATTTCCGGGTGACCGGCAAGGGGACCGAGTGGCTCGCCCGCTCGCGGGCGGGCGAACGGCTCGAGATGCTCGGACCCCTGGGGCGACCCTTCGAGGTCGACCCGCGCAGCCAGCACCTCCTCCTCGTCGCCGGCGGCCTCGGCATCGCCGGGGTCCGGCTCCTCGTCGACGAGGCGATCGCCGCGGGCCGGGCGGTGACGCTCCTCTTCGGCGCCGCGCGGGCGGCCGACGTCTACCCGTCGGCGCTCCTGCCCGACGAGGTCGAGTACGTCGTCGCCACGGATGACGGCTCGCTGGGGCACCATGGCCCCGTGACCGAGCTCGTCCCCGACTACGAGGCCTGGGCCGACCAGCTCTTCGCCTGCGGCCCCTTCGCCATGCTGCGCACCCTCGCCCACCAGGCGGCCGGTCGAGACGCGCGCCTCGGCGTCGCCCGCCTGGGACGCCGACGCGGCGGGCGGACCCCCGCGCCGGGGACCGCCCGGGCTCGCCGCCGCGCGTGGCTCCAGGTCGCGCTCGAGCAGCACATGGGCTGCGCCGTCGGTGCCTGCCTCGGCTGCGTCGTGTGGGGCACCGCCGGGCCGGTGCGCGTCTGCCGCGAGGGGCCGGTCTTCGCCGCCGGCGAGATCGCCTGGGAGCCGGCATGAAGACGAAGCGGCGCGTCGTCACCGCCGTCACCCGCCGGCGCGACTACCCGGGCCCGCGGCCGCGCAAGAGCGCGATCGTCGGCCCGCCGAAGACGGCGCCGGCCCGCCGGCCGGCCGCCTCGGCGGCGGGCCCCGGTCGGGACCCGATCCCGGCGGTCGACGGCGTCCGCGCCGCCGCCGTCGACCTCTCCGTCGACCTGGCGCCCGGTCGGCCGGGGACGCTCGTCCTGCGCAACCCGGTGCTCGTCGCCTCGGGGACGTTCGGCTACGGCATCGAGTACGGAGAGGTCGTGGACGTCGAGGCGCTCGGGGCGATCTGCTGCAAGGGGACGACGCTGAAGCCGCGCGCCGGCAACCCGCCGCCGCGCGTCACCGAGACCCCGGCCGGGATGCTCAACTCGATCGGCCTGCAGAACCCCGGGGTGGACGGGGTCGTCGAGAGGTACGCGCCGCTCTGGGCCGGCTGGCAGGTCCCGGTGATCGTCAACGTGGCGGGCGAGTCGATCGAGGAGTACGTCGCCGTGGTGCGCCGCCTCGACGGCGTGCCGGGCATCGCCGGGATCGAGCTCAACATCAGCTGCCCGAACGTCGGCAAGGGCGGCATCCAGTTCGCCGTCGACCCGGAGGGGGCGGGGTCGGTGACGGCGGCGGTCCGCCGCGTCACCGACCTGCCGCTCATGGTCAAGCTCTCGCCCAACGTCGCCGACGTGCGCGTCATCGCCCGGGCGATCGAGGAGGCCGGCGCCGACGCGATCAGCGCCATCAACACGCTGTCGGGGATCGCCATCGACCGGCCGAACCGCCGTCCCTTCCTGGGCAACGTCTACGGCGGCCTCTCGGGGCCGGCGATCAAGCCGGTCGCCCTGCGCGTCGTCTACGAGGTCGCCCAGGCGGTGCGCATCCCGGTCGTCGGGATCGGGGGGATCGCCTCGCTCGAGGACGCCCTCGAGTTCCTCTACGCCGGTGCCGCGGCGGTCCAGGTCGGCACGGCCATCTTCGCCGACCCGACCGTGCCGCTCCGCATCATCGAGGGGCTGCGCGCCTTCTGCGCGGCCGCGGGCGTGCCCGCGGCCCGCGAGCTCGTCGGCCTGGCGCTCCCCGGCGGGCGGCGCCGCACGCCGCCCTCGGTCCAGGGCGTGGAGTACCGGCCGTGACGACGACCCGCACGGCGGCCGCGGCGACCGCGAGGGCCGCCGTCGCCGCCCGGACCGAGGCGCTCTTCCGCCAGGCCGGCGCCCTGCGCGAGGGCCACTTCCTGCTCAAGAGCGGCCGCCACAGCGACCGGTACCTGGAGAAGTTCCTGGTCCTCCAGTACCCGGCGATCACCTCGGAGCTGTGCGCCATGCTGGCCGGCTTCGGACGCGACGCGGACGGGCGCCCGACGGTCGACCTGGTGGCCGGGCCGACGACCGGCGGCATCATCCTCGCCTTCGAGACGGCGCGCCAGCTCGGCGTGCGCGGCATCTTCGCCGAGGAGGTCGCCGACCCGGCGGGCGGACGGACGCGGCGGGAGTTCCGTCGCGGCTTCACCATCGGGGCGGGCGAGCGGATCCTGCTGGTCGACGACATCCTGACGACCGGCAGCTCGCTGGTGGCGATGCTGCCCCCCATCGAGGCGGCCGGCGGGGGGATCGTGCGGACGGTCGTGCTGGTCGACCGGTCGGGAGGGCAGGCCGCGGTCGAGTCGACCGGCGGGCAGAGCTACGCGGTCGAGGCGCTCTGGCGGCTCGAGCTACCGACCTGGGAGGCGGGCGAGGCGACCTGCCCCCGCTGCGCCGACGGGACGCCGCTCCACGCCCCGGGGAGCAGCGGGACCACCGGCCCGTAGGAGGAGCGCCGACGGTGAGGCGGGGGGCGACCGCGCGCACGACCCGGACGCTGCCGGCGCTCCTGCTCGTCGCCCTGCTGCTTGCCGCCGGCTGCGCGGCCGCCGCGACGCCGACCACGGCCCCCCCGCCGTCACCGTCGCCGACACCGTCGCCGACGCCGTCGGTGCACCCCACGCCGTCACCCACGTCCGCCCCGAGCGCCACGCCCCGGGCCTCCCCGGCCCCGCCCGACGACGCCTTCCCGCCGCAGCTCGCCACGGAGCTCCAGGCGACGCTCGACGCGGTCCGCGAGAAGGAGCGGATCCCCGGCGTCGAGGTGGCGGTGCTCCGGCCGGACGGGCGCCTCTGGGTCGCGACGAGCGGGCTGGCCGACCTCGGTGCGCGGCGGCCCGTCACCCCCGACACGGTCTTCGTCGTCGCCAGCGTCACCAAGACGTTCGTCGCCGCGCTCGTCCTCGAGCTGGCCTCCGAGGGACGCCTCGACCTCGACGATCCGTTGAGCCGCTGGCTGCCGGCCTGGCCGAACGCGGGACGGATCACCGTCCGCCAGCTGCTCGGCCATACCAGCGGGATCCGCGACTTCTTCGAGAGCGCGGCCCTGCGCCGTGCGCTCGACGCCGATCACAGCCGCGCCTGGACGGCGGGGGAGGTGCTGCGCTACGTCGGCCGCCCCTACTTCGCGCCGGGCGAGGGCTATCACTACTCGAACACCAACTACGTCCTCCTCGGGCTGGTCGCGGAGCGGGCGAGCGGCCGCCCGGTCGCCGACGAGATCCGGCGACGCTTCCTCGCGCCGCTCGGGCTCGACCGGACGTGGTTCCAGGCGTTCGAGAAGCCCCGGGACGGGGTGCGCGCCCATGGCTACGAGGGGAAGCCGCCGGCCCCGCGGGATGTGACCGGCGACAGTGCCTACCTGCCCTTCACCTCGCTCGCCACCGCCGTCGGGACCGCCGGGGCGATGGTCTCGACCGCCGGCGACCTGGCGCGCTGGGCCGGCGCCCTCTACGGCGGGCAGGTCCTGCCACCCGGGGCGCTCGAGGCGATGCTCACCTTCACCGAGCGACCGACGTACCACTACGCCTACGGCCTCGGGGCGATCAGCGCGAGGATCGGGGCGCTCGAGGCCTGGGGCCACGGCGGCCGCCTCTCCGGCTTCACCGCCACCGTGCGCTACTTCCCGCGTGCCCGCCTGACGATCGTCGCCCTGACGAACCAGGCACGGGTCAACCCCGATGTCGTGGTCACGGCGCTGCTGAGGCTGATCCCGCGCTACGAGTCGCGCCACCACGCGCACCGCTGAGACGGCGAGATCCTCCTCAACCGCCGAGGGCGCCGATCGCGTCGGTCAGCTCGCCCGGGTCGACGGGGCCCTCGAAGCGCCCGGCGAGCGTCCCGTCGGCACCGACCAGGAACGTGTAGGGCTCGCTGAGGAGGCCCCACTCGGTGACGGCCGCGACCGGCTGGAGTTGGCCCTGCGCGTCGAGGACCGGCTGGAGCTGCCCGTCGCGCTCCTGCAGCACGTACGGCTCGACGTGGATGACGGTGAGCGTGGGGAAGTCGGCGACGACGCGCTTGACCAGGTCGAGGGTCGGGCCGCAGAGAGCGCTCTGGCAGAAGGCCGGCGTGGCGAAGACGAGGAGGAACGGCTTCTTCGCCGCCAGCGCCGCCCTGACCGAGACCTGGTAGAAGCGCGGGTCGGGGTTCGGGTCCGTCGAGAGCTTCGCCGGGTCGCCGCCGGCGTCGGCAAGAGTCGGCGTCTCGGAGGCGGGCGCCGGGGCGCCGACGGCGGGGACGCTGCCGCGTTCCGCCACGTCGAAGATCATCCGCGCCGTCCGGGGGTTCGCCAGCGGATCGAGGGTGGTTGGCAGCGGGCTCGGCGGAGCGAGCCGCCGGGCGGTCATCTCGAGGCCGTAGCGGCCGGCGGTCGGGAAGACGACCGAGGCCCGGTAGAGGCCGCGCTGGCCCTCGATCGCCCAGAAGAAGGTGCCGTCGGCCTCGGCGACCGGCGTCTCGCGCGAGGCGGCGAGGTCGAAGAAGCGCAGGTGGACGGCGACGGTGGAGGCGGCGAGCAGGTGGTTCTGCTGGTCGATGACGCTGACGAGGACCCGCTCGGGGCCCTTCGCCAGCTGTGACCAGGCGGGGAGCGGCACGATCGCGGTCGAGCCCGGCGCACTCGCCCAGCCGGCCGACGGGTCGGCCGGCGTGGGCGAGGCGGTCGGCGACGGCGTGGCAGCGGCGCCGCAGCCGGCGACGACGAGAGCGAGGAGAACATGAAGGCGGGGCCGCATGCGGGACAACGGTACCGTCCGGCGCCTTCCCGTGCAGCGCGGAGATCCGGGTGCCGGACCGGTGTACGATTCGCGCCGCCCCGGGGCGCCGGCCGGCCGTCGCCCGGCACCCTCCGCATCCTCCAGTGCAGGTCCAGCGTCCTTGACCGGTTTCCGCAGGCTCGTCCTCGCCGCGATCGCCGCGTCCTATCTGCTCGTCATCGTCGGCGTCTTCGTGCGCGCCAGCGGGTCGGGCCTCGGCTGTCCCGACTGGCCGCTCTGCCACGGGTCGCCGATCCCGCCGCTGGATGATCGTCTTGCCGTCATCGAGTGGTCGCACCGGTCGACGGCGGCGGTCGTCGGGCTGCTGATCGTGGCGATCGCCGCCTGGGCGGTCGTCCGCCTCCGCCGGAGAAGTTCGCTCTTCTGGGGCTCGCTCGGCGCGCTCGCCCTGGTCGTCTTCCAGTCGCTCCTGGGACGCGGCGCCGTCCTCTCGGAGCTCGACCAGGAGATCGTGACCGCCCACCTCGCCGCGGCGATGGCGCTCCTGGGATCGCTCGTCTTCCTTCACGTCCGGGCCGGCGCGCCGGCGGTCTTCGCCGGCCGCGGCGCCAGCCAGCGCTTTACCCTGCTGGCCGCCTTCGCCGCCCTCAGCGTCTACGCGCTCCTCCTCTTCGGCGCCCACGTTCGCGCCACCGGGGCGACGCTCGCCTTCCCCGACTGGCCGCTCTTCGGCGGCGCGCTCCTGCCGGACATCTCCGACGCCGCCGCGGCGGCGCAGTTCACCCATCGCGCCGTGGCCGTCGCCGTCGGGCTGATCGTCCTACTCACCGCGGCCGTCGCGGCGCGGAGCCAGCGGCAGCCCGGGCAGGCCGGACTGGCGGTCGCGGCCGCGGTCCTTTTCGCCGTCCAGGTCGTCGTCGGCGCCGCCCAGATCTGGACGACGATGGAGGACTGGGCGGTCGTGGCGCACCTCGCCCTCGGCGCCGCCATCTGGGCGCTCCTCGTCGCGCTCGCCTTCCGCAGCTACGTGGCGGCGCGTGGCGCAGGCGACCCGGTCGCCGCGGGGACGGACGCCGGGGTACCGCGGGAGCGCTCGCTCGGCGACACGGTGCGCTCCTACGTCGCCCTCACCAAACCGCGCATCATCGAGCTGCTCCTCGTCACGACCGTACCGGCGATGGTCGTGGCGGCCCGCGGCATCCCGCCGCTCGACCTTGTCGCCTGGACGCTCCTCGGCGGCGCGCTGGCGGCCGGCTCGGCCAACGCCATCAACTGCTACCTCGACCGCGACATCGACGAGCTGATGGCCCGCACGCGGCGCCGGCCGCTCCCCGCCCAGGAGGTCGAGCCGGACCGCGCCCTCCTCTTCGGCATCGCCCTGGGCGTGCTCGCCTTCGCCGAGCTCGTCATCCTCGTCAACCTCCTCGCGGCCTTCCTCTCGCTCCTGGCGATCGCCTTCTACGTCTTCGTCTACACGCTCTGGCTGAAGCGGACGACGCCGCAGAACATCGTCATCGGCGGCGCCGCCGGGGCCCTCCCACCGGTGATCGGCTGGGCAGCGGTGACCGGTGGGATCGGCGTCCCCGCGCTCGTCCTCTTCGCCCTCGTCTTCTACTGGACGCCGCCCCACTTCTGGGCGCTCGCCATGCGGACGCAGAAGGACTACGCGGCGGCCGGCATCCCGATGCTGCCGGTGGTGCGGGGTGAGCGCGAGACGGCGCGACAGATCGGCCTCTACTCGATCCTCATGGTGGCGATCACACTCGTCTTCTTCGCCGTGGCACGGATGGGGCCGATCTACCTCGCCGCCGCGCTCGCCCTGGGCGCCGTCTTCCTCTACCAGGCGCTCGCGCTCTGGCGCGACGGCACCTCGGCCCGCGCCGTCCGCCTCTACAAGTACTCGACCGGGTACCTGGCGCTCCTCTTCGCCGGGATGGTCGTCGACCAGCTGGTGCCGCTGGGGTTCTGAGGCCGCGAGCGACGCCGCCTCACCGCCCCCGCACCGCCGCCTCTGCGTCGAGGCGGGCGTCGGCGATCCGGCCCTTCCGCTCCTCGTCGGTGAGCCAGGCCGCCACGACGAGGAGGAGCGCGACGAGGAAGACGAGGTCGCCGAAGACCCACATGATCTCGCCGGCGAGCTGCTGGTCCTCCAGCGGCGTCGGGCCCCAGGCCCGCTCGACCGTGGCGTAGTGGGGGTAGAGGACCCGCGGGGCGAAGTAGATGGCGACCCCTAGGAAGGAGTTCTGGGGGAGCGCGGTGACCAGGTAGACGATGCGCGCCGGGAAGCCGAGCCGCCAGCGGCCCGGGTCGGCGCCGACGACCGGCCACCAGAAGAGGAGCGCCGAGCCGAGGTAGAGGGCGTGCTCGAGCTCGTGGACGAGCGGGTCCTCGAGCGCGGCGTCGAAGAGCGGCGAGAAGTGGCTCGCCCACATGACCGCGGCGAAGGCGACCCAGGCGACGACCGGGTGCGAGAGCGCCCCCACGAGGCGCGAGCGAAGGAGGGGGAGCACGAACCGGTGCCGCGCGCGGGGCGAGGCGGCCCGCAGCGCCAGCGTCGCCGGGGCCGCGTAGAGGAGGAACGGCGCCGCGATCGCCACCAGGAGGAGATGCTGCACCATGTGGATGCTGAAGAGCGACGTGGCGTAGACGTCGACGGCGCTCTGCAGGGCGAACCAGGTGACGGCCAGGCCGCCGAGCCAGGCGGCGACCCGCCGGCGAGCGACCGGGACGCGCGGCCGGCGATCCTTGACGGCCAGGGCCGCCCAGAGGTACGCGGCGCCAGCGAGGAGGAGGGCGGCGACCAGGAGCGGGTCGACGGCCCACGTCCCGAGCAGCGTGCCGGCGTCGAGCGGAGGCAGGTCGCTGCCGGCGCCGTGCGCGAGGACCGGTGTCACCGCGCCGCACGCGAGGGTCAGGGCGCCGACCGGGACGACGGCGACGCGAGCGAGGGCCCGCCGGGCAGGACGGGCCGGATCGTGTCGGGAGGGGCCCACGGGCCGTATCATAGGGAGGCTGGCGGCGAGGCCGCCCGCGGCCCACCGGTCCCGCGGCGGCACGCTACACTCCGCCGAAGCACGCGTCCCTTCCACCCTGCTGCAGCGAGGTTCCGCCGCACCCATGCCCTCACCCGGCGCGACCCGACGACGAGGGAGCATCGCCGCCAGGCTCGCGCGGCTCGGCCTGCCTGCCGCCGCGGCGTTCCTCGTCGCCGGCTGCTCGTCGCTTCTCCCGCCCGAGCCGGTCACGAGCCAGGGGCGCGACATCGAGGGCCTCTACTACTGGGTCTTCGGCTTCGCGGCGGTCATCTTCCTGGCCGTCGAGGCGGTGATCGTCTGGCTCGTCGTCCGCTACCGGCGACGCGACGACCACCTGCCCGCCCAGACCCACGGCAACAACGCCGTCGAGGTGCTCTGGACGGCGATCCCGCTGGTGATCGTCCTTTTCCTCTTCGTCATCTCCTGGCAGTCGCTCGAGCGGATCAAGGCCGGCCCGCTCGAGTCGGCGGACGTCCGCGTCAGGGTCGTCGCCTTCCAGTTCGGCTGGCGCTTCGAGTACGCCGACGGCTTCACCGTCCAGGGGACCGGCTTCCCGGGACCGCGGCTGGTCGTGCCGGTCGACTCGACCGTCCGGCTCCAGCTCCACTCGGACAACGTGATCCACGCCTTCTACGTCCCGCAGTTCCTCTCCAAGCTCGACGTCGTCCCGCAATCGGACCCCGAGCGCGACAACGTCTTCGAGTTCCGCCCCGAGAAGACGGGCGTCTACCGCGGCCAGTGCGCCGAGTTCTGCGGCCTCGCCCACAACACGATGCACTTCGAGGTCGAGGTGAAGAGCCAGCCCGACTACCGGGCCTGGGTAGCCCGACAGCTCGCCTCCCAGGGGACGCCGGGGCCGAGCGTCTCGCCGCCGCCGGGCGCCGTCACCCTCGAGATCGGGGCCGACACGGTCCTGGCCTTCGACCGGGACCGCCTGGGCGTCGCCCCGAACACCCCGTTCGTGATCGCCTTCGACAACCGCCAGGCGGGCGTGCCCCATAACGTCTCCATCAGGGACGCCTCGGGTACGGTCGTCTTCCAGGGCAAGCCCGACGTCACCGGCCCGGCGAAGGCGCAATACGTCAGCCCGGCCGGCCTGCCGGCCGGCACGTACGAGTTCTACTGCAGCATCCACCCCAACATGAAGGGCACGTTCGAGGTCAAGTAGCGGGATGGCGACCACGACCCTGGCTCCCGGCGCGGCGCTGCCGCGTAGCGGCTTCGCCTACTGGCTCGCCGGCTGGCTGACCACGACCGACCACAAGCGGATCGGGATCCTCTACCTGGTCAACTCGTTCCTCTTCTTCCTGCTCGGCGGGGTACTCGCCGTCGGCGTGCGGACGGAGCTGGCGGTCCCCGGCCTCCAGTTCCTCGGCGAGGCCGGCTACAACCAGATCTTCACGATGCACGCCACGGCCATGCTCTTCCTCTTCATCATCCCGATCCTGGCGGGGCTGGGGAACTACATCGTGCCGCTCCAGATCGGCGCCGCGGACATGGCCTTCCCGCGCATCAACGCCCTCAGCTTCTGGCTCCTGCCGGTCGGCGGGGCGCTCATGTTCGGCGGCTACTTCTTCGGCGGCACGGCGTCGGCCGGCTGGACCAACTACGTGCCGATCACGGCCAAAGCGTTCTCGCCGCAGGCCGGCCAGGACCTCTGGATCGTGGGGCTGCTGCTGATCGGCACCAGCTCGATCCTGGGCGGCATCAATTTCCTGGCCACGATCTTCAAGCTGCGGGCGCCAGGGATGACGCTGATGCGGCTGCCGATCTTCGTCTGGACGATGCTCGTCACCAGTGTCCTCGTCGTCTTCGCCACTCCGGTCCTGGCCAGCGCACTGATCATGCTCTTCATCGACCGCAACTACGGCGGCCACTTCTTCGATCCCGCGGCCGGCGGGCAGGCGATCCTCTGGCAGAACGTCTTCTGGTTCTACTCCCACCCGGCGGTCTACATCATGATCCTGCCGGCGATGGGGGTGATCAGCGAGGTCCTCCCCGTCTTCAGCCGAAAGCCGCTCTTCGGCTACCGGGCCTTCGTGCTGGCGACGGTGGCCATCGGCGCCCTCGGCTTCTCCGTCTGGGCCCACCACATGTTCACCACCGGGGCGGTCTACCTGCCGTTCTTCAGCTTCATGACCTTCCTGATCGCGGTCCCCACCGGGGTCAAGATGTTCAACTGGCTGGCCACCCTGTTTCGCGGCAAGCTGAGCTTCCCGACGCCGATGCTCTTCGCCCTCGGCTTCCTCTCCATGTTCCTGATCGGCGGGATCAACGGCGCCTTCAGCGCCTCGGTGCCGGTCGACTTCGCCATCCAGGACACCTACTGGATCGTCGCCCACATCCACTACGTCCTCTTCGGCGGGTCGGTCTTCGGGCTCTTCGCCGGCGTCTACTACTGGTTCCCCAAGATCTTCGGGGTCCGCCTCCACGAGGGCTGGGGCAAGACCCACTTCGTGCTCCAGTTCATCGGCACGAACCTCGCCTTCTTCCCGATGCACACGCTCGGCCTGATGGGCATGCCGCGGCGTATCGCCGACTACTCGCCGGACGCCGGCTGGAACGAGCTGAACCTCCTCTCCACGATCGGTGCCTACACGCTCGCCACCGCGATCGTGCCCTTCCTGTGGAACGTCTTCATCTCGCTCCGCTCGGCCCGCGAGGCCGGTGACGACCCCTGGGAAGGGAACACGCTCGAATGGGCGACCACCTCGCCGCCGCCGCCCTACAACTTCGAGGCGCTGCCGCCGATCCGCTCGGAGCGGCCCCTCTTCGACCTGCGCCATCGCCCGACCGTCAACGCGGCCGAGTCGGCCGGGGAGGCCCGCTCATGACCGCCTCGACCGAGATCATGACGGCGGCGCCGCACGCCCTCGCCCCCCACGCCGACGAGGGCGCCCGGCGCGGCACGGACACGACGCTCGTCGGCGTCCTGCTCTTCATCACCAGCGAGGTCATGTTCTTCGCCGGCCTCTTCGCCGCCTACTTCGCGGCGAAGGTGTCCCACGCCGGCCCCTGGCCGCCGCCCGGCTACCACATCGAGATCGAGATCGCCATCGCGCTCCTGGCGATCCTGCTCACCTCCAGCCTCACCATGGAGATGGCGCTCCGCTCGATCAGGAAGGGCAACCGCGCGGGGATGGTGCGCTGGACGGGGGCGACCCTCGCGCTGGGGAGCATCTTCCTGGTCGGGCAGCTCTACGACTACTGGCTGCTCGACTTCGGCATCACCGGGCTCGACGCGGGCGGCGAGGCGCTCGACGCGGTCTACGGCTCGGTCTTCTACACGCTGACCGGCTTCCACGGCGCCCACGTCTTCGGCGGCGTCTTCGCCATCGGGATCATGCTGCTGCGCGGCCTGGGCGGGCAGTTCTCGCCTCGCCACCACGCCGCCATCGAGGGCGTCTCCTGGTACTGGCACTTCGTCGACATCGTCTGGATCGCCCTCGTCACCACCCTCTACGTCCTGCCGCTCCTGGGAGTCTGAGGCGATGATCACCTGGCGCCGAGCCGTCTTCACGGGGCTCATCTTCGTGGCGCTCGGGATCGTCTACGGTCTGCTCACGGCCGGGGCGGGGAGACCCGAGATGGCCGGGGCGACGATGCTGGCGGTGCTCGGCGTCGCCATCGGCGTCACCTTCGCGCTCGTGCTGCGCGGATCGGGCGAACTCTAGACAGACCCGTCGGCTATCCTCCTCAGGCGTGTCCATCTTCGAGGCGATCGCCGAGTTCCTCCAGGGCATCTGGAAGGGGGCCATCGAGCTGGCCAGACCGCTGGTCAGCCCCGACTGGGGCTGGCTGGTCAGCACGGTCCTGCCGCTCGCCTTCGGCGGCTCCACCGTCCTCTACCTGGTCTACCTCGCCTACCGCTACCGGTCGGCCGGCGCCGCCAACGCCGACCGGATGCCGCCCCGGCTGACCCATCGGCCGGGAGGCGGGCACGTTCCGGCCGGCTCATGGTGGCCGGTCCTCCTCTCCATCGGCGCCTTCTTCAGCATCGCCGGGATCGTGCTCGGTCTCCCGCTGTTGCTGCTCGGCCTGGCCGTGGCGGCGCTCGGCACGGTCGGCTGGTTCGCCACGGCGATGGGCGAGTGGGGCCGGGCGAGCGGCGAGGTCGCCGCCGGGGGTCCGGGGGCGGTCGGCCCGTGGATGCGGGCCGCCTCGAAAGAGCCGCCGCCGGGGATGCATGCCCCCGGTCCCTCGTGGTGGCCGGTCTACGCCGCGGCCTCCGGCTTCCTCGTGCTGCTGGGGCTGGTGGTGAGCCTGCCGCTCCTCGTCGCCGGCGTGCTCGTCGGGATGCTCGCCGTCGCCGGCTGGTTCGTGGACGCCAACCGCGAGTACCGCACGGTCGAGGCCGGAGCACACGCACCGGCGCGGCGCGACGCGCTCGCCATCTTCCCCAGGCTGATCGCGCTCGCCGCCGTCGTGGTGGTCGCCACGGGGATCGGCCTCGGTCTCCTACCAGCCGCCGCGCCGTCGGCCGGTCCCGGCGGCAGCCCCGCACCCGGCGGCGGTCCGGCCGCGACCCCAGCCTTCACCCCGGGCACCGCCGACGATCCGCGGGTCGTCACGCTCGAGGCGAACGCGCAGCTCCGCTTCGTGCCCGACACGGTCGAGGTCAAGAAGGGCGAGACGATCCGCTTCGAGATCACCAACACGGCCGGCT
>MGMJ01000090.1:15315-25969 GCA_001794945.1 Chloroflexi bacterium GWC2_73_18 | reverse complement strand
CGTGCCGCCGTGCGTGCCGGGGGGCCACTTCTCGATGAGGCTCCGCTGGGCGAGGATCCCGGAGAGCGGCAGTCCCGAGGCGATCCCCTTGGCCATCACCAGGATGTCCGGGATCACGCCCCAGTGCTCGACCGCGAAGAAGCGGCCGGTCCGCCCGAAGCCGGTCTGCACCTCGTCGGCGACGAGGAGGATGCCGTGCCGGTCGGCGATCTCCCGGAGGCGCGGCAGGAAGACGGGCGGCGGCACGATGTAGCCGCCCTCGCCGAGGACCGGCTCGACCAGGATCGCCGCCACGTGCTCGGGGTAGACGACCTGGGCGAAGGTGAGCTCGAGCTGCTCCTCCCAGTCGCAGGTGCAGGCCTCGATCGGGTGGGCCCCGCCGGGGGCGCGGTAGCAGTAGGGGTAGGCGGTGGCGTAGACGCTGCCGGGGAGCGGCTCGAAGTGGCCGCGGTACACGTTCTTCGAATAGGTGAGCGCCATCGTCTGGGCGGTCCGCCCGTGGAAGCCGCCGCGGAAGACGAGGATGACGGGGCGGCCGGTGGCGATCCGCGCCAGCTTGACCGACGCCTCGACCGCCTCGGCGCCCGAGTTCGAGAGGAAGGCGCCCCACCCCTCGCCGGGGAGCAGGTGGCGGAGCCGCTCGTAGAGGCGGAGTCCGGCCTCGTGAAAGACGATGTTCTGCTGGCCGTGGATGAGCCTGGTCGCCTGGGCGGCGATGGCGGCGGCGACGCGGGGGTGCGCGTGACCGGTGTTGACCACGCCGATGCCGGAGCTGTAGTCGAGGTAGGCGTCGCCGTCGACGGTGTAGAGCCAGGACCCGGCGCCGTGATCGACGACGATCTCGGTGTAGCGCGCCCAGACGGGGGGCACGACCGACCGGTCGGGCAGGGGGACGGCGGCGGCGGGCGCGGGCGAGTCGGCGGGCTTCGTGTCGGGCATGGCGGACTCCTCAGAAGGTGGGACCCCCTCAGAAGGTGGGCGGCGTGTTGATCCAGAGGACGCGCGTCTCGGCCGGCCCGAGCGCCTGGAAGCGGTGGGAGAGGGTGGAGGGGAAGGTAAGGGCGTCGCCGGGGCCGAGCTCGTAGTACTCGCGCTCGTCGAGCCAGACGCCGAGCCGTCCCACGAGCTGGTACATGAACTCGTCGCCCTGGTGGGCGTAGTAGGTCTCGCTGCTGGCGCCGGGCGCCAGGACGAAGAGCTCCGGCTGGAGGGAGGTGACGACCGACGAGAGCCGCTCGATCCGGACGCGCCGGCCGGAGACCTCGAGGGTCCGACGCTCGGACGGCCGGACCAGGCGGCCGCCCTCGGCGCCGGGCTCCCTGGTCAGCTCCCCGAGCGTCGTGCCGTATGCCGCCGTGAGCCGCTGCAGCGCACCCACCGAGGCGCCCGTCAGCGAGCGTTCCAGGGACGAGATGAACGATGGCGAGAGACCGGTTCGCTCGCCCGCCTGCCGCAACGAGAGTCCCTGCGCCTGGCGGAGGGCGCGGAGCCGTCCCGGAAGCGCGCTCGAGGCGTCCGCGGTGCGCCGTCCGCGGTGCCCCGACCGCCCGGGCGTGGCCTCCGCTGGCCCCTCCAGCAGGCGGCGGATCGCCGGCGCGTTGAGGCCGTCGATCCGGCGCAACTGGCGGATCCGGCCCAGGCGCTCGAGGTCGGCGCCCGAGTAGAGCCGGTAGCGGCCATCCCCCCGGGAGGGGCGGAGGAGGCCCTGGCGTTCCCAGAGGCGGAGCGTCGAGGCGCTGACGCCGACGCGGCGAGCCGCCTCGGCGATCCGGAAGAGCGCGGTCTCCAGAGCCATGGGGCTAGGCGCGGGCGCTCCCCCGGCGCTGCAGGAGCGTCGAGAGGAGCACGAGGCCGACCGCGGTGCCGAAGATGATCGTGCCGATCACGTTGACCTGGGGCGGCATGTTGTTGCGGATCGTCCCCCAGATCCAGACCGGGAAGGTGTTGGTGAGGCCGGAGGCGAAGTTGGTGATGATGAAGTCGTCGATCGAGAGCGAGAAGGCGAGGAGCGCGGCGGCCAGGATCCCCGGCAGGATGAGCGGGAAGGTCACCTTCCAGAAGGTGACCCACTCGTTGGCGCCGAGGTCCATCGCCGCCTCTTCGAGGTGGCGGTCGAAGCCCTGGATGCGAGCCCTCACCGTGACCACCACGTAGCTGATGTTGAACATGATGTGGGCGATCAGGATCGTGTTCCAGCCGAGCGGGAAGAAGACGCCGGCCGGGATGAACGACTTGAACGGCTCCTGCGCCGTCGCCACGAAGAGGGTCAGCAGGCTCGCTCCCAGGACGATCTCCGGGGTCGCCATGGGGATGAAGATGAAGAGGTTGGTGGCGCCGTGGCCGCGGAAGCGGTAGCGCGTCAGCGCCAGCGCGATCAACGTCCCCAGCGCGGTGGCGGCGATCGTGGAGACGAAGGCGATGGTGAGGCTTGTCTGGAGCGCCAGGGCGAGACCCGGCCGCCCGATCGGGTTGGCCCATGCCGCGAGCGAGAACTCGGCCCACACGAAGTTGAACTTCCCGGGCGGATCGTTGAAGGAGAAGACGATCATCACCGCGATCGGCAGGAGCAGGTACCCGACCGCCACGGCGGTGAAGACCGGCAGCGTCCACCGCCCCAGGACGCGCGCCGTCCGCTGGGGGACCGAGGGGCCCCGGCGCGTGCCGGTGGCGACCGCCAGGGCGCTCACGCCCGGCCTCCGGTCAACTGCTCGGTGCCGAGCAGCCGCGCGTAGGCGAGTATCCCGACCAGGATGGCGGCCATCAGGATGAAGGCGAGGGCGGCGGCGGTCGGGTAGTCGTTCTGCGCCAGGAAGCGCGCCTGGATGACGTTGCCGACCATCTGCGTCTTGGGGCCCCCCAGCAGCTCGGCGTTGACGTAGTCGCCGATCGCCGGGATGAAGACGAGGAGCGAGCCGGCGAAGACGCCCGGCAGCGAGAGCGGCAGGGTGACGCGCCGGAAGGCGCCCCAACGGCTGGCGTAGAGGTCGTTGGCCGCCTCGATGAGGCTCCGATCGATCTTCTCCAGGGAGACATAGAGCGGGAGCGTCATGAAGGGGAGGAACTCGTAGGTGAGCCCGGCCACCACCGCCACCGCCGAGCCGAGCACGCTGAAGTTGGTGGGGACGAGGTGGAGGATGTCGCGCACGATCTCGAGGAACGGCCCGTCGTCCCCCAGGATGATCTTCCAGGAGATGGTGCGGATCAGGAAGCTGGTGAAGAACGGCGAGATGACGAGGAAGAGGAGCAGGTTCTTGTATCGCCCTCCGCGGAAGGCGATGGTGTAGGCGAGCGGGTAGCCGACCAGGAAGCAGAAGACGGTGGCCAGCCCCCCGAAGATCACCGAGTTCTGGAAATTCTCGCCGAAGCGGACGACGTTGTCGGTGTAGTTGGCGACGTCCCAGGTGAAGGTGAAGCCGCGCTCGACGCTCCCCTCGGAGAGCGACATCTGGAGCATCCGCACGTTGGGGACGACGAAGAAGACCGCCAGCCAGGCGATCCCCGGCGCCATCAGGACGTAGGGGATCGCCCAGCGGTAGCGCTTGATCAGGCGGCCCATCGGGAAGAGGCGACTCAGGCGCGCACGAAGGTCGTCGAGACCGGGCCGAGGCGCGGCGTCAGCACCGTCGCGCCGACGGCGCTCGTCACTGGCCGGTCAGGTCGAAGAGCAGGTCGTTGAAGGCGTTCTCCTCGTCCTGGGTCTGAGCCACGAAGGTGTGCTGCTTGGCGGCCACCTCGGGCGGCGGGAAGAGGAGGCTCGCCAGGTACGGGTCGTCGGCCAGGCTCGGGTCGAGCTCGAGGATCTTGTCGCCGGCGCCCTTGACCGGCGAGATGTAGTAGATCCAGTTGGCGAGCTCCGCGGCGATCGCCACGTCGTAGACGAAGTTCATGTAGAGCTCGGCCGTGTACTTGTGCTGGGCCCCCTTGGGGATCAGCATGTTGTCGGTCCAGATGAACGACCCCTCCTCGGGGTAGACGAAGACGTCGTTCTCGCCACCCGAGGAGGCGAGGTCGCCCGACCAGACGATGGCGACCCAGGTGTCGCCCGAGCCGAAGTCCTGCAGGTACTCGTTCCCGGTGAAGCCGCGGACGTGGCCGCTCTCGACGAATGGCTTGATCTCGTCGTGGATCTTCTGCGCGTCCTCGAGGGTGTACTCCTCGGGGTCGTGCTCGAGCTTCCCCTGCGCCTTCATCATCAGCCCGACCAGCGCGAACGTGTCCTGCACGCTCTCCAGCAGGGTCGCCTTCCCGGCGAAGGCCGGATCGAAGAGGTCGGCGACCTTGGTCAGGTCGCGCCCGGTCTTGGTGCTGTTGTAGCCGACGCCGGTGGCGCCCGACTGCCACGGGTAGTGGTAGTCCTGGTTGGGGTCCCAGTCGAGCCCGCGCAGCTCGTCGCGCAGGTTGGCGACGCAGTTGGGGACGTTGGCCTGGTCGATCTTCTCCGTCCAGCCGGCCGCCACGATCTTGGCCGCCGTCCAGTCGGTCAGGACGATCAGGTCCCAGCCGGTGTCGAGCCCGGCCTGGAGCTGCGGGCGGATCGTCGCCACGAAGCTCTCGTTGTCCTGGATGTCCTCCACGTAGTTGACGTCCACGCCGTACTTCGCCTTGAAGGCCTCGAGGGTCGGCGACTCGGTCTCCTCCTCGTTGAGGTCGATGTACGCCGGCCAGTTGGCGAAGTTGAGCGGTCCGGTCGGCACCTGCGGGGTCGGCTCCGGCGTGGGTGCCGCGGTCGGGGTCGCCACGGGCGTCGGTCCCGGCGTCGCCGGCGGGGCGGTCGGCGTCGGCTCCGCGGTCGGCGTCGCCTGCGCCTGGCAGGCGGCCAGGAAGGCGCTGACACCGACGATCGCCGATCCCTGCAGCATCCGCCGGCGGGTGATCGGCGCCGCCAGGGCGCTCGACAGGGGTCGCACAGGGTCGCGCTGGCTCATCTCCTCCTCCGTTCCCGCCGCCTCTCGCGGCGCTACGTCTGGTCCGGTCCCGCGGCGTCGCTGGCGACGACGAAGGCGTGGTCCGGCGCCCAGGCGAGCCGGACCCGATCCCCCGAGGTGTGGAGCGAGCCGTGCACGGTCCGCTCCACGTTCTGTTCGTAGACGGAGACCCGCTCCCCCGAGCGGAGCTCCACGATGTACTGGGTGCTGACGCCGAGGTAGCTGGCGTCGGCGATCGTCCCCTCGAGTTGATCGAGCTCCCCGGGAGCCTCGCCGCCCGGGCCCTCGCCGCCCGGGCCCTCGCCGCCCGTGCCCTCGCCGCCCGTGCCGATCCGGATCTTCTCGGGTCGAACGCCGATCTCGAACGACCCCTCGATCCCCTGGAGCAGCGCGCTCTGCACCCGGAGTCGGCTCCCGTCGGTGACGCGCACCACGGCGTAACCGTCGGCGCTACCCTCGCGAGATCCCCCCAGCAGGTTGCTCACGCCCAGGAAGCCGGCCACGAAGCGGGTCCGCGGGCGCTCGTAGAGCTCCTCCGGTTCGCCCAGCTGCTCGTAGCGGCCTCGGTTCATGACGGCGATGCGGTCGGACATCGTCATCGCCTCTTCCTGATCGTGGGTGACGTAGATGAAGGTGACGCCGACCTCGTGCTGGATCCGCTTCAGCTCGACCTGCATCTGCTTGCGCAGCTTGAGGTCGAGGGCGCCGAGCGGCTCGTCGAGGAGGAGGACCGCGGGGCGGTTGATGAGCGCCCGCGCCAGCGCCACGCGCTGGGCCTGGCCGCCGGAGATCTGGTTGGGCTTGCGCTTTCCGAAACCGGGGAGCTCGACCAGGTCGAGCATCTCCTCGACCCGGCGCTTGATCTCCTTCGCCTCGAGGCCGCCCTTGCGGCGAAGGCCGAAGGCGACGTTCTCGAAGACGGTCAGGTGGGGGAAGAGGGCGTAGTTCTGGAAGACCGTGTTGACGTTGCGCTGGTACGGCGGCAGCCAGGTGACGTCCTGGCCGCGCAGCTCGATGAGGCCGCTCGTCGCCTCCTCGAAGCCGCCGATCATGCGCAGCGTGGTCGTCTTGCCGCAGCCCGAGGGGCCGAGGAGCGAGAAGAACTCCCCGCCGCGGACCTCGAGGTTGACGCGGTCGACGGCGACGACATCACCGAAGCGCTTCGTGACGTCGACGAGCCGGACCTCGACCTCGGCGGGACGGGCATCGGGTCCCGGCACTGGCGCTCCGCTCCTCCTCCGCAGCCCCACGGCGGGCCGCCACGACGCCTTCGGCCCGGCGACCGCAGGCCGCGCCGTTCAGCAACCTTGCCGCGCTGCTGTAGGCTGCGGCCGAGTATAGGGACGCCTCGTGCGGGGTGTCAACGCGCGCGGGGATCGGGTGGAACGACGTGAGCTCCATGCACCGTGATCTCGACCCGCCGCGGCCTCGCCAGCCCGCCGCTCGCCGCGGCCGTTTGCACCGGATGACGGCAACGGCACCCGACGCGGGCCGGCCGCCGTCCGGCGCGTCGGATCGTTACGCCGGGTGCAAGGGATCGACCGTTCCGCCGCCCCCGGGGGCGGGACGCGTCGGATCGTTACCCCGGGTGAAAGGAAAGCGACGGCCCGGGGCGCGGCTCGTCGGTTGCGTGCACCCGGTGAAAGGCCGAACAGGTTCCTCTCCGCCGGTGCAAAGGATCGACAAGGGGCGGCGCGCGGGGGCCGCCCGAGGGAGGGGCCGAACCGGTTCCTTTCCGCCGGTGCAAAGGATCGGCGAGGGGCGTGGCGCGGGGCGGCGCGTGAGCAGGCGGGCCGCGCGGGGGGCCGGGAGGGGGCCGAGGGGGGCGAACGTGATGCGCGGCGCATCACGCGTCGCCGCCGGCGACCACCACGGGCACAGGGGGTGGGACGCCTCCGCGGCGCGGGGCGGGGCGGGCACAGGACGTCCGGCACTGGGAGATCCGCGAGCCGCGCTCCTACCATCGCGGCGGCCGACCACCGAGCGTTTGGACTTCTCCGGCGGAGGGAGACCGAGATGACCACGATACGTGCGAACGACCGCGTCGAGAACGCGCCGCCGTCACGGCCGGCCGCGAAACGATCCGCGCCGCCCCTCCGGCGCGCCGGCAACGCCTTCGTCCGGCTTCTGCTCCGCTCGCCGCTCCACCCGATCCTCAGCGGGGCGGTGATGCTCGTCTCGGTCCGCGGCCGGGTCAGCGGTCGCGAGTTCAGCCTCCCTGTCCAGTACGCGCGCGCCGAACGCAACCTCTACGTGTGGGTCGGCGGCCACGACCGGAAGACGTGGTGGCGGAACCTGGAGGGAGGCGCCCCAGTGAAGGTCCGCCTAGCCGGGGTCGACCTCGAGGGGACCGGGGAGGCCCTGCGCGGCGAGCGCGACGGCGAGGCGGTGGAGCGGGGGCTGCGCGCCTACCTGTCGCGCTTCCCGGCGGCGGCTCGCGCCCACGGCATCACGCGCGGCCAGGACGGCACGTTCGATGCGGCGAGCCTCGCGGCGGCGGTCGAGCGGGCCGTGATCGTCCGCATCGGCCTGCGGGGGTAGATCTCGACCGGCATCCATCGCCCTCATCATCTTCCCGCCCGGGGGGAATGCGATCTGGCGCGGCGCGCGGACAGCCCGGCCCGCCGCTCGCGGGCCGGCACAGGGATAAGGGATGCGTCCCGGCGCCATAGTGGCGGGCGCCAGGCGGCGAGCGGGCGCGCCGTCAGCCGATCTCGCCATGCTGGAGTAGGATTTCGTCGATCCACCCGGCCGAAACCACCGCGGCGGCGCTATCGCCGCCCGGCCGCCCGCCGCCAGCCCAGGAGCAGCATGACCGCCGCCATCACCGAAGCCGCCGTCCTCGAGGCGCTCAGCCGCGTCCGCGACCCCGAGCTGGGACGTGACATCGTGGCCCTCGACATGATCCGCGACCTGGCCATCGAGGGCGATCGGGTCGCCTTCCGGATCGAGCTGACGACGCCCGCCTGCCCGCTGCGCGACGAGATCGAGACGAACGCCCGCCAGGCGATCGCCGCCCTCGGCGCCGGCGAGGTCGCCATCACCTGGGGCGCCATGGTCCGCCGGGCCGCGCCGGCGAACCAGACGCAGCTGATCCCGGGCGTCAAGAATGTCATCGCAGTCGCCTCTGGCAAAGGGGGCGTGGGCAAGACGACGGTCAGCGTCAACCTGGCCGTGGCGCTCGCGCAGGACGGCGCCAGTGTCGGCCTCCTGGACGCCGACATCACCGGCCCCAACATCCCGCTGATGATGGGCCTGGACGGCCAGCCCACCGCCGGCGCGGACAACAAGATCGAGCCGCTCGCGCGCTACGGCGTCAAGGTGATCAGCATCCAGTTCTTCGTCCCGGAGGGCCAGCCGATCGTGTGGCGCGGCCCCCTCGTCGGCGGCGCCATCCAGCAGTTCCTCCGCGACGTCGACTGGGGCGAGCTCGACTACCTGGTCATCGACCTGCCGCCCGGCACCTCGGACGCGCAGCTGACGCTCGCCCAGGCGGTCCCCCTCAGCGGCGCGCTGCTGGTCACCACGCCCCAGGATGTGGCGCTCCTCGACGTCACCAAGGCGCTCGCCATGTTCCGCCGTCTCAGCGTGCCGGTCCTCGGCGTCGTCGAGAACATGAGCGCCTTCGTCTGCCCGCACTGCGGCGAGCCGACCGAGATCTTCGGCCGCGGCGGCGGCGAGAAGTTCGCGCGCGAGGCCGGCCTCGAGTTCTTCGGCGGGATCCCGCTCGACGTCACCGTGCGCCAGGGCGGCGACGCCGGCGTGCCCGCGGTCGCCCAGCGCGAGCCGGGTGCGGCGGCGGTCGCCCTGCGGCTCCTGGCGCGCACGCTCGCTGCCCGGATGAGCGTGCGCGCCGCCCGCCAGCAGCCGGTCCTCACCATCAGCTGAGGCGGGGCGGCGGTGCCGCTCGGCGGCCTGAGCGCCGGCGCGATCGGGCAGGGGGTCAGTTCGTCGCGATGTAGAGGCCGGTATCACCTCGATCGAAGGCGATGTGCGCCTTGCCGGCGCCGTCGAGGGCGAGCGAGGGCGAGTCGTCGACGGCGTTCGCCGTCACCTGCGCTTTCGTCCAGCTGCCGCTCGCGTTGGTGGCGTAGTAGATGCCGGAGCCGGAGCGCCAGAAGGCGATGTGGGCCTTGCCGGTGCCGTCGAGGGCGAGCGAGGGTGAGTAGTCGTCGGCGCTGGTG
The DNA here is from genome assembly GCA_001794945.1 of Chloroflexi bacterium GWC2_73_18. Taxonomy (GTDB): domain Bacteria; phylum Chloroflexota; class Limnocylindria; order Limnocylindrales; family CSP1-4; genus GWC2-73-18. The sequence goes on along the minus strand of MGMJ01000090.1, from coordinate 16,860 downwards.
CTGAGGCGCGTGGTGACCCAGCTGCCGCTCCTGTTGGTGGCGTAGTAGATGCCGGAGCCCCCGCGCTCGAAGGCGATGTGCGCTCTGACCGAGCCGTCGAGGGCGAGCGAGGGGGAGCCGTCGTAGTCGTTCGTCATCTGCGTCTTCGTCCAGCTCCCGCTCCTGTTGGTGGCGTAGTAGATGCCCGGGTTGGTACCCTCGCGCTGGAAGGCGATGTGCGCCTTGCCATTGCCGTCGAGGGCGAGCGAGGGGGAGCTGTCGTAGGGGCCGATGACGGCTGAGGGGGAGCTGTCGTCGCCACTCGCCGTGACCTGCGTCTTCGTCCAGCTCCCGCTCCTGTTGGTGGCGTAGTAGATGCCGGAGAAAGGTCGCGCGAAGGCGATGTGCGCCTTGCCGATGCCGTCGAGGGCGAGCGAAGGCCAGTAGGCGAAATAGTTGGTGGTAATCCGCGTCGTCGTCCAGGTCGCGGCGCGGGCTGGCACGGCGGCGAGGGCCGTTGAGGTGACGGCGGCGAGGATGAGCACGGCCAGCCGGAGAGAGGCGGAGGCGCCGGTTCCGCGGCGCACCCGGGGACGCGTCGTGCTCGACCGCTGAGGGGGACCTGGGTCGCCGCCGGCGGGTGCCGCCGTGGCCCGGCGGTTCGCGTCTGGCGACGCCGCGACGGTACGATGCAGTCGCTGCCGACCGATGCTCGACATGGGTACACCCCGCCAGTCCCTATCAGCACCCGCTCGAGGCCCCAGGTCCCGGCTTGCGGCCCATCTCGGCCCTTCCCGACCTGGCGCCTCGGCCCTGCGGACGCGAGTATCCGTCCCGCCCCCGACGCGGTCAAGGTCGTCCGGTCGGTCTTCAGGTAGGCTCGAGCGCCATGGTTGCGCTCACGATCGGGTCTGCTTTCGCCTTCGGGCTCGTCGCCGTGGCGGCGCTCTCGGGGCTGACGACGGGGCTCGAGACTTCGCTCCTGGTGGGCGTTGCGGAAGCGTCGCGTTCCGTGCCGGGCGCGCTGCCGCTGCTCGAGGCGTGGACGAGCCTGGGTGCGGCCGCCGTCGTCATCCCGGCGACGGCAGTGCTCGCCATCTGGCGCGTGGCGGCCGGCGACCGGCTGGGTGCCCTCCTCGCGCTGGCGATCGTGGTCGGCGCGTCGGCCGGCAACGACGTGCTGCAGGCGCTCTACGGACGGCCTCGACCGCATCTCGGGCTGATCGACTACCCGGTGCCGGAGGGACCCGGGTTCCCGAGCGGCCACGCGGCCACCTCGGCCGCCTTCGTCGTGGCGCTGGCGATCGCTCTGTCGCGGGCAACGTCGCCGCCGCAACGGTGGCGGCTGGGGGCGGTGGCGCTGGTCGCGCTGGTGGCGGCCGGCGTCGGGTTCTCGCGCCTGCCGCTCGGCGTCCACTACCCGACCGACGTGCTCGGTGGCTGGGCGCTCGCGCTCGCCTGGGGCGGCGCGCTGTCGCTGGCTGAACGGACCTACCGCGCCCGGTCCGCGGCCCCGAGCCGGCGGTAGAGGACGGCGCAGGCGGCCAGGGCGGCGCGCTCGCGACC
>MGMJ01000090.1:233-15228 GCA_001794945.1 Chloroflexi bacterium GWC2_73_18 | reverse complement strand
CGTCGTGGGCGAGGCGGGCGTCGGTCGCGAGCCGGCGCAGGTCGCCCCCCGCCGCGCCCCGGCCGAGCAGCTCCGCGTGGACGAGCCAAGAGGCGCTGCCGAGGAGGGCGGTGAGCGCGCCGGCCGTCCCGATCTCGACGAGTGCCACCCGGCGTCCCGCGAGTCGCCGGCCGAGCGCCGCGACCCATGTCTCGTCGCCGCGAGCGAAGACGTGCTCACCGAACGCCTTCAGGACGCGCGCCTCTGCGGCGGCGACCAGTTCGGCCGCTGCTCCGCCCGGCCCGTCGACGGCGCTGATCCGGACGTCGACGGCGTCGTGGCGGGCGTAGGTCGCCACCTCCGGGTTCGGTGCGCCTAGGAGCTCCGGCCCGAGGCGCGCGGCGACCAGCGACTCCCCGATCCCGGTGAGGCGGAGCGTCCGGGTCACCCGGCGCAGGCCGAGCCCGCGCGCCTCGAGACGAGGGATGACCTGGTCGCGCCAGATCGGGCGCATCTCGCGCGGCGGGCCGGGGAGCGCCACGATGACCCGCCCCGCCGCCCCGTCGGGGCTGACCGGCCCGGGCACGTCCACCCACCAGCCCGGCGCGGTCCCGTTCGGGTTCGGCAGCGGCGTCGCGGAGGGGACCAGCCAGGCCTGCTTGCGGTTCGTCTCGGGCATCTCGATGCCGCGCCGCGCGAAGAGCCCGCGCAGTTCGGCCTCTAGCGCCGGATCGATCGCCGGCTCCTCGCCGAGCAGCGCAGCGATCGCCTCGCGGGTCAGGTCGTCGGGGGTGGGGCCGAGCCCGCCGGTGGTGGTCACGAGGTCGGCCCGCCCGAGCGCCTCGCGCAGGGCGCCGACGAGCTCGTCGAGGCGGTCGGGGAGCGCCACGAGCCGGGTCACCGTGACGCCCCGGTCGGAGAGGTCGCGGGCGAGCTCGCCGGCGTTCGTGTTGCGCGTCTCGCCGACGGTCAGCTCACTGCCGACGGCGACGATCTCGGCCGTGCGGATGGGGCGGCGCTGCGAGAGGGGCTGTGGAGCGGCCATCGGGTCCCCACGGTAGCGCACTGACGGGGAGTGGAGTTCCGTCGGCGGGTCCCAGGCGAGGGCCATCGGCTCGGACGCGTCCGGCTCCGACCGGTCCGGATCCTGTCAGATGCACGCCCGGGGAACGCTAGGCGGCCCCCGGGGCCATCGCGGGAGGGTTTGAGACCGCCACGCCGCCCGATGCCACGCTCGTCCACGTTCGCGGCGGACGCGGCGAGGACCGTCACCTGCCGTCGGACCTGGGGAGATCCCCTCTAACGTTCCCCCGGTGGACGTTTGAGAGGTTCGCGGCCACGGTCCGCCCGGCCACGCTCCGCCCGGCCACGGTTCGCCCGGCCACGGTCCGCCCCGCCGGTCAGCGACGCGCCCGGCCCTGTTCGCCTTGACGATGGCCCCCCTGTTGTGTTAGCACTGTAGGCCTGAGAGTGCTAACGGCGCGCCGGGAGCCATGACCTCCGCGGGTGAAGGTGCCCGCCCCGGCGCGGGAAGGATGAGGAGACGATGACAGCGAAGCTCGTGATCTACGACGAGGAGGCGCGGCGCGCCCTCAAGAGCGGCATCGACGCGCTCGCCGGAGCGGTCAAGACGACGCTCGGTCCCAAGGGTCGCAACGTCGCGCTCGACAAGAAGTTCGGTGCTCCCACGGTCACCCACGATGGCGTGACCGTGGCCAGGGACATCGAGCTGGAGGACCCCTTCGAGAACATGGGCGCCCAGCTTCTCAAGGAAGCGGCGACCAAGACCGAGGACGTCGCCGGCGACGGGACGACGACCGCCACCGTGCTGGCGCAGGCGATCCTCCACGACGGCTTCAAGAACGTCGCCGCCGGGGCCAACCCGATGCAGATGAAGATCGGGCTCGAGAAGGCGACGCACGCCGTCGTCGAGGCGGTCAAGAAGGCGGCGATCCCGGTCAAGGGCAAGGCGGAGATCGCCCAGGTCGCCTCGATCAGCGCCAACGACCCCGAGATCGGCGACCTGATCGCCGACGTCATGGACAAGGTCGGCAAGGACGGCGTCATCACGGTCGAGGAGTCGAAGACGCTGGCCTACGAGACCGAGTACGTCGAGGGGATGCAGTTCGACCGCGGCTACATCTCGGGGTACTTCGTGACCAACCCCGACCGGATGGAGTCGGTCCTCGAGGAGCCGCGCATCCTGATCACCGACAAGAAGATCTCGGCCATCGTCGACATCCTGCCGCTCCTCGAGAAGCTGATGCAGGTCGGCAAGAAGGACCTGCTGATCATCGCCGAGGACGTCGACGGCGAGGCGCTCGCGACCCTCGTCGTGAACAAGCTGCGCGGCATCATCAACGTGCTGGCGGTCAAGGCGCCGGGCTTCGGCGACCGCCGGAAGGAGATGCTGCGCGACGTCGCCGTCCTGACCGGCGGGAAGGTGATCAGCGAGGAGCTCGGACGCAAGCTCGACCAGGCGCTGCCGGAAGATCTCGGCTCGGCCCGCAAGATCGTCGCCACCAAGGACGAGACGACGCTCATCGAGGGCAAGGGCGACGCGTCGGAGATCCAGGGCCGCATGAAGCAGATCAAGGCGCAGATCGAGGAGACGACCTCCGACTACGACAAGGAGAAGCTGCAGGAGCGGCTCGCCAAGCTGGCCGGCGGCGTCGCCGTCATCAAGGTCGGCGCGGGCACCGAGGTCGAGCTGAAGGAGAAGAAGCACCGGGTCGAGGACGCCCTTTCGGCGACGCGCGCGGCGGTCGAGGAAGGGATCGTGCCGGGCGGCGGGGTCGTCCTCCTCAACGCGGTCAAGGCGCTCGAGCCGCTCAAGCTCGAGGGCGACGCCGCGGTCGGCGTGACCATCCTGCGCCGCGCCCTGGAGGAGCCGATGCGCCAGATCGCCATCAACGGCGGCTACGACGGCTCGGTCGTCATCGAGACGGTCCGTCGCTTCCAGAAGGAGCGCAAAAACCCGAACCTCGGCTTCGACGTGCTCGACGGCGTCTACAAGGACATGGTCAAGGCCGGCATCGTCGACCCGGCCAAGGTGACCCATTCGGCCGTGGAAAACGCTTCGTCGATCGCGGCCATGGTGCTGACGACCGAGGCGATGGTGACCGAGAAGCCGGAGAAGGAGAAGGCGCTGGCCGGCCCTCCCGGCGGCGGCATGGGCGACTACTAGGTCGGGCAAGCCGACCTGGCTCGCCGGCGACGGGCCCCTCGACCAGGCCCGCGACCCGCGGCACCGGCGGCGGGAGCCGGGACCCTGCCTCGACATCCGGGGACGCTTGGGCCGGAAGCGCTCAAGACGCTGCCACGCCAAGGCGCCCGATCGGGGCGCTGGGGCGGCCCCGGGGCGGTCGGCGAGCGCGGCCCACGCTGCGGGCGGGGCGAGGAGCCGCACCGCGGCCGCTGCGGAGCGTCCCCGGGCGCCCGGAACCCGGCCCAAGCGTTCCCCCGTGTCGATCTGGCCACGAATCCGCCGGGACGGCCGGATAGTCGTCTCCCGATGTCGTTCCGGCAGCCTGTCGGCCGCGCAGCCTACCGGCCGGGGCTGGAGGATCGGATCAGACCGGCGACCCGGTACTTCCGGGCGGTCGCCGCGCCGGCCTGCGCGCGCGACCATTCGTCGGGTAGTCTCCAACGGTGGGCCCCGGCCCGCCAGCACGGGACAGCCGACGAGATGAGCGAGCACCTGACGCCGAGCGGCTTCGCGGAGTTCGACCGCCTGGTCGAGCTCTTCGTGCGGACGCGCGACGTGCTCGAGCGGCTGGTCCGCGCGGGCGAGCTGCCGGTCGAAGCCGCCGGCTTCCTGGCGGACGAGGCGATCCCGTACGTGGAGACCTTGGAGGCGGGCTTCCGATCCTCCCTCCGCGCGTCGGAGGCCGACCTCGCCGAGCTGCGCAGGCTCGTTCGGCTGGCCGGGATCGTCTCGTCGGAGCCGCTCGACGCCGCCGCGCGGCGCGCCGCCCTCGGTGGGGCGCTGGCCGAGCAGCGCGCCGGCCGCGGGGTGCGGCTGGTCGTCCGTGTCCCTTCGCGGGAGCTGGTGGCGATCGACCATGCCCGCCTCGTCTTCGCCGTCATGCCGCGCGTGCCCGAGGCGGAGGTCCACTGGCCGATCGGGCGGCGCGCCTACGCCGACATCTCGCCGCCGCGGCGCCCTTCCGAGCTGGTGGAGCGGATCGAGGAGCTGGAGCGCGAGCTGTGGCGGACGGCCGCCGGCCGTCCATTCTCCCCACTGGCGCCGGCCGCTCGGCGCACGTTCGGGTTCTTCGACGCCGCCGTCTGGCTCGGTTCGCACATCATGGGCGGCACGGCGTAGCTCGACCCGCCCTCCGCCGTGCCGGAGTCGCGCCGCAGCGCCACGCTGCCCCGCTGGCCCGTCTCCCTCCCGCCGTTCCGGGATCGGGTCGCTGCTATCATCGACGGGCCGATGGAGACGACGAGCGCGCCGGGGCCGGGCCCGGGATCTTCGACGCCGCCCGACGACGAGGTCCGCGGCCTGCGCGACCAGGCTCGCCGGCTCCGCGAGGCCGCGCTCGCGCTGCTGCGCGCCCACGTCGAGCTGGCCCGCGCCGAGTTCTCGGAGATCGCCGACGAGCTGAAGTCGCTCCTCGGGCTGATCGGCCTCGGGGTCGCCGCGGCGTTCTGGGCGGCCCTCCTTCTCCTGGTCGGTCTCCCGCTCTTCCTCGGGGAGTGGCTCTTCGGCTCGATCGCCTGGGGGATCCTCCACGGCCTGCTCGCGCTCGCCGTCCTGGCCGTGGCGGCGGTACTGCTCGCGCTCGGGGCGCCCGGACGCGTCGTCTGGCGGGGGGGCGCGGCGGGCGTGGTCGTGGGGCTCGCGATCGCGCTCGGGCTCGGCTCCAACGTCTCACGGGACGGCGCGACGGCGCTTGCCCGGTGGGGCACGGAGACGTACGGCTGGGCGCTGCCGGCCGGCTGGGAGCACGTCGTAGTGGGCGTGGGCGTCGGGGCGCTGCTCGGACTCCTGCTCGGCCTCGTGGTGGCGATCTGGCGGCGGCCTGGCGCCGGCGCTGCGGTCGGCGCCGTCATCCTCGCCGTCCTGGCGCTGGCGCTCGTCGCCTGGTTCGCCGGGGGGATCGCCTTCTCGTGGCGCGGCGCGGGCGCGATCGGGCTCACCGCGGGCCTGGTCGGGTGGCTGGCGGCGATGGGGCTGGCCGCTCCGGGCAGCGTCGACCCCGAGAAGCGGATGCGGCGGCTCTACCCGCGGACGACGATCGAGACGGCCAGGGAGACGATGGCATGGGTACGCGCGCTGATCAGGCCCGGCGGCAGGTAGCCGCCGCGCGCGAGGCGCTCGCCGGCGAGGTCGCCGGCATGGAGCGCTCGCTGCGTGACGCGGTCGACCTGCCGGCCAGGGCGCGACGCGACCCGGTCCGCTTCGCCGGACTGGCCGCCGGGGCTGCCTTCGTCGCCGTCGGCGGCCCGCGGCGCGTCCTGCGCAGGGTCGGGACCGTGCTCCGCGGCGGCCGCCCGCCGGCGCCGAGGTCGCTCCTTCCCGAGGAGATCGAGCGGGCGGTCGAGGACCTCGGGCCGGACGCAGGCGCCGTTCGCGCGCGCCTCGAGCACGAGTTCGCCGCCTACCTGGATGCGAACCGACAGGACCGGGCACGGACCGACGCGACCAGGACGCTGCTGCGGGCCTTCGACACGATCGTCGGCACCGTCTCGAAGCGGGCGGCGCGGGTGCTGACGGAGCGCCTCTTCGCCGCGGGGACCGAGCGCCGCGACCGCTGAGCCGGCGCCTCGGAGCGCCGGCCGCCCGCGTTGCGCCCTGCTACGATCGGCGTGCGGGCGAGTGGCGGAATGGCAGACGCGCCGGCCTTAGGAGCCGGTGCCGCGCGAGCGGCGTGTCGGTTCGACCCCGACCTCGCCCACCACGGCGGCCGCCCGACCGTCGCGCCCCCGCCGCCTATACTTCCCGGGCGATGAAAGTCACCTCCACCCCCGGCCCGCGCAGCACGGTCGTCCTCGACGTCGAGCTGCCTCCCGATCGGCTCGCCCGTTCGCTCGACCGCGCCACCCGCGATCTTGCCCGCCGCACGCGGGTGCCCGGGTTCCGGCCGGGCAAGGCGCCGCGCACGGTGCTCGAGCGGGTCCTCGGGGAAGGCGCGGTCTTCGAGGAGGCGGTCGAACAGCTGATCCCCTCGTCGCTCGAGGAGGCGCTCGTCGAGGCCCAGGTGATCCCCCTCGACCGACCCTCGGTCGAGGTGCTGCAGCGCGAAGAGGGGAAGGCGCTCATCTACCGCGCCACGGTGCCGGTCCGCCCGGGGGTCAAGCTCGGCGCCTACCGCGACTACCCCTTCGCGCTCGAGGTCGAGCCGGTCGACGACGCCAGGATCGACGCCGTCCTGGCCGACCTTCGCGACCAGCAGGGGACGCTCGCGCCGGTCGAGGACCGGCCGGCCCGTGACGGCGACTACGTGGTGATCGGCTTCGAGGGCCGGCGTGACGGCGAGCCGTTCGAGGGCGGCAGCGCCGAGCGGTACCCCCTGGTCATCGGCGCCGACCGCATGATCCCCGGCTTCGAGGGGGAGCTGGTCGGCATGGCGCTCGACGAGGAGAAGGCGTTCGAGCTGACCTTCCCGGCCGACTATCCCGACGAGGCGCTCGCCGGTCGGCCGGTCAGCTTCAGCGTCAAGATGCGTGAGATCCGCGAGAAGGTCCTCCCCGAGCTCGACGACGCGTTCGCCCAGGGCGTCGGCGACTTCGCCGACCTGGCTGCGCTCCGCGCCGACGTCGCCCGGCGCCTCGAAGCGAACGCCCGCGACCGGGGGCGCCACCGCTTCGCCGACCGGATCATCGAGTTCGCCGTCGCCAACGCGACGCTCGAAGTGCCCGACGCGCTCGTCGACTCGGAGGTCGAGGTGATGCACGACGAGCTGCGGGTCCGCCTCGCCGAGCAGGGGATCGGCGAGCCCGAGTACCTCCAGGCGGTCTACGGGCAGCGTGACGACAAGGAAGCCATCGCGCGGATCGAGACCGGGGATGACCGCCCCACGCGAGACCCGGCCACCCTTGAGGCGGCGCTCCACGCCAAGATGCGCCCCCAGGCCGAGCGCCGCGTCAAGGTGCTGCTCGTCCTCTCGGCGGTCGCCGATGCCGAGGGGATCTCGGTGGGCGATGCCGAGGTCGAGGCCGAGGTCGCCGCGGCCCGCGCCCGCAACGCCGACAACCCGCGCCTGGTGGAGCACCTGGCGTCGGAGCGCGGCCGCGCCTACCTGCGCTCCACGATGCGCCGGACGGCCGTCGTCGAGCGACTGGTCGACGAGTGGCTGGCGGCCCACCCCGAGGTCGGCCCCATGCCGCACCTCGAGGACCGCACGCCTGTCGGGGTCGCCGGCGCCTCCGAGACCGCCGCGGTCGCGGCCGGCACCCCCGCCGGCGATCCGGCCGGCCAGCCCGCCTGAGGACGCCCGCCAGGAACGGAGGTCCGTCGATGCTTGTACCGATGGTGATCGAGAGCTCCAGCCGCGGCGAGCGCGCCTACGACATCTACTCGCGCCTGCTGAAGGACCGCATCATCTTCCTGGGCGACACCATCGAGGACCACGTCGCCAACCTGGTGATCGCCCAGATGCTCTTCCTCGAGTCCGAGGATCCCGACAAGGACATCAGCCTCTACATCAACTCGCCCGGGGGCATCATCACCAGCGGTCTCGCCATCTACGACACCATGCAGTACCTGCGCGCCCCGATCTCGACGATCTGCATCGGGATGGCCGCCTCGATGGCGGCGGTCCTGCTGGCGGCGGGGACGCCGGGCAAGCGCTACGCCCTCCCGCACTCGCGGATCATGATCCACCAGGGCTCGGGCGGCTTCCGCGGCAGCACGCCCGACGTCATGATCCAGGTCAAGGAGATGGAGGCGCTCGTCGAGACCAACCACGGGATCCTGGCACGTCACAGCGGCCAGCCGGTGGAGAAGGTACGAAAGGACACCGAGCGGGATTACTTCATGTCCCCCGACGAGGCCATGGGGTATGGCATCATCGACCAGGTGTTCGCCGGTCGCGGGGAATCGCTGATCGCCGCGGCCCGCGATGCCACCACGGAGCGAGCCGAGAAGGAGACGTCCGAGAGCGGTCCCGCGCCGCAGCAGGCCGGCTGATGCCGGCGGCGCCGCGGATGGGACCGTTCGGTAGCGAGGGATCCGGGTGACGACCGCCAAGACGCCCAAGGTGCCCTACCGCTGCAGCTTCTGCGGCAAGAGCCAGGAGCAGGTCCGCAAGCTGATCGCGGGCCAGGGCGTCTACATCTGCGACGAGTGCATCAACCTCTGCCAGGAGATCATCGAGGAGGAGATGCTCGAGTCGCCGCGCGTGCGTTCGCAGGCGTCCAAGCTCCCCAACCCCCGCCAGATCAAGACCGCGCTCGACCAGTACGTCATCAGCCAGGAGAAGGCCAAGAAGGTCCTCTCGGTCGCCGTCTACAACCACTACAAGCGGGTGAACGCCGGCCACCAGATCGACGAGGTCGAGCTCCAGAAATCGAACGTCCTGCTCGTCGGGCCGACCGGCTCGGGCAAGACGCTCCTCGCCCAGACGTTGGCCAAGGTGCTCGACGTCCCCTTCTGCATCGCCGACGCGACGAGCCTCACCGAGGCCGGCTACGTCGGCGAGGACGTCGAGAACATCCTGCTCCGCCTCATCCAGTCGGCCGACTTCGACGTGCAGCGCGCCCAGCGCGGGATCATCTACATCGACGAGATCGACAAGATCGCCCGCAAGGCCGACAACCCCTCGATCACCCGCGACGTCTCGGGCGAGGGGGTCCAGCAGGCGCTCCTGAAGATCCTGGAGGGGACGGTCGCCAACGTGCCGCCGCAGGGCGGCCGGAAGCACCCCCACCAGGACTTCATCCAGATCGACACCACGAACATCCTCTTCATCTGCGGCGGCGCCTTCGAGGGGCTCGAGAAGATCGTCGAGGAGCGGGTCGGGCGCAAGACGATCGGCTTCGGGTCGGAGGCGCACACCAGCTACGCCGAGCGCGAGCGGATCCTCCAGCAGCTGATGCCGGAGGACCTCCTCAAGTTCGGGCTGATCCCCGAGTTCGTCGGCCGGCTGCCCGTCGTCGTGACGCTCTCGCCGCTCAGCCAGGAGGATCTCGTCCGCATCCTGACCGAGCCGAAGAACGCGATCACCCGCCAGTTCCAGAAGTTCCTGCAGCTCGACAAGGTCGACCTCGTCTTCACGCCCGCCGCCCTGGAGGCCGCCTCCGAGCTGGCGCTCAGCCGCAAGACCGGCGCCCGTGCGCTGCGGTCGATCGTCGAGGAGGCGCTCCTCGAGGTGATGTACGACATCCCCGAGCGGACCGACGTGCGGCGCTGCATCATCACCGAGGAGACGATCCGCGCCGGTCGCGCCCCGCTGCTGCTCACCGGCTCGGAGGTCGAGCGCGGCGTCAACGAGACGAACTACGAGGAGCTCCTACGGGAGCGCGGCGCCAGCGCGTAGGGGAGGGGCGCGGGGCGGGGGGACGGCGCGGCGGGGGCGGTTCCCTTCATCGGTTCACCCGGAGAGCGTCATCGCCCCGGATCGGCTCGGTTCGTCTCATACGCCCACCGGGGGAACGTAAGACGGGATCGATGCCCCGCTGCGTTCGGGGTAGGGGGTCGTCGCCGGGTGGCGGGGGCCGCTTCACGCTCGCGTCGGCGTCGTCCGCGACCGCCTGACCCGCGAGGACCCGACTCGATCCCCTCTAACGTTCCCCGGGCGAACATCTGCGAGGAACCAGAGTCCCGAGAGGCGTCCCCCGGGGGCCCGGATCCAGCGGCGGATCTTGTGACCACGATCCGGGAAGGCGGCGCCGAGCACCGGCGCGTGACGGGCGACGCGCCGGCGTGTCGTCGCATCGTCCGGAAGGACCAGCAGCCTGGCGACGGTCGTCGCGCGCCACCCGAAGCGCTGTTCGCCGATCGTGACAGCGAGCCGCGTCTTCGCGTCGCTGCGCCGCACCGTTTCCTCGATGGAGGTGAGGTCGATCTTCACCTCGTTCACGAGCAGGGCGCGGCGGGCCGGATGGGCGGCCAGGATGTCGATCGAACCTCGTTCGCCGTAGTGCGAGAAGGTCACCTCGATCGCGGTCTCCCAGCCGGCCCCCTGGAGGATCCCCGCCAGCCTGCCGACGAGCTCGGCGTGCCGCTCGTCCAGCAGCCGGTCGAGCGCGCCGCCGCGCCAGAGCGGGGTGATCTCGATCCGTGCGTCCAGGACCGCGAAGATGGCGCGCAGCGTGCCGAGCGTAAGGGTTCCGACGTGGCCCCTCTCGAGACGCGAGATGGTCGAACGAGAGACGCCCGCCGCCGCGGCGACGTCCACCTGGCGCATCCGTCGCCGGCGCCGCAGGGCACGCAGGGCGGCGCCCAGTCGCTGGTCGTCCACGGGCCGCAGCATGGCGTCGGGCGCTCACCAGGCCCTTATCTCGGGCGTTCGCGGCCGGCCATGCCGCGCCCGTCTGGTACACTCGGCGCCTCACGGCGAGGACCGAGAGGAGTACCGATCCGGGCTGCCGGCCAGAGAAGGGCCGCCGGAGGCTGGAAGCGCCCGCGGCGGTGGATCGGGAAGGTCGCTGGCGAGCCGTGACGGGAGACGCCCGATAGCGCGTCGACGAGGGCGCCGCCCGACGCATGGTCCGCCATGAGCGGTCCGGGGCGTGCGCCGAACCAGCAGTGGTACCACGACCCCGTTCGTCCGCTGGACGAGCGGGGCGTTCGTTTTGCGGGGGGTCGAGGCGGCCGATGAGCGACGAGTCGAGAGGGCACGAACTGCCGAAGGCCTACCGGCCGGCGGAGGTCGAGAGGGCGGTCTACGCGCGCTGGCTGGAGGCCGACGTCTTCGCCCCGGACGGCGCCGGCTCGCGCGCCGACCCGGCGAAGCCGCCCTTCGTCATCATCATGCCCCCGCCCAACGTGACGGGATCGCTCCACCTGGGCCACGCCCTCACCGCGGCGCTCGAGGACCTGATGATCCGCCACGCCCGGATGCAGGGCCGCCCCGCGCTCTGGCTCCCCGGCGTCGACCATGCCTCGATCGCCGCCCAGTACGTCCTCGACCGGATCATCGCGGCGGAGGGCGAGACGCGCGGGTCGCTGGGGCGAGAGCGCTACCTCGAGCGGATGTGGCGCTTCATGGACGAGACGCGCACGAAGATCATGCGCCAGCACCACCGCCTGGGCGCCTCGGCCGACTGGTCGCGTGAGCGCTTCACCATGGACCCGGTCTCGGCGCGGGCGGTGCGCACCAGCTTCCGGCAGCTCTACGACGATGGGCTCGCCTACCGGACCGAGGCGCTCATCAACTGGTGCCCCGGCTGCCGGACGAGCCTCTCGGACCTCGAGGTGATCGCCCGGCCGGAGACCGGCACACTCTGGACGGTCCGCTACCACCTCGCCCGCCCCGACGCCACGCCGGACGCGACCGCCTGGATCGACGTGGCCACGACGCGTCCGGAGACGATCCTCGGCGACGTCGCGGTGGCCGTCCATCCCGAGGACGACCGCTACCGCGCGCTGGTCGGCCGCGAGGCGGTCCTCCCCTTCCTCGGTCGCCGGCTGCCGATCATCGCGGACCACGTGGTGGACCGCGAGTTCGGCACCGGAGCGGTCAAGATCACGCCCGCCCACGACCTGGCCGACCACGAGACCGGCCGGCGGCACGGCCTGCCGCTCATCGACGTGATGGAGGACGACGGGCGGATGAGCGCGGCGGCCGGGCCCTTCGCCGGGCTCGATCGCTACGAGGCGCGCGCCCGCATCCTCGAGGCGCTCGAGGCGGCCGGCGACCTCGTCGAGGCCAGGCCGCACGAGATGATCGTGGGCCACTGCCAGCGCTCCGACGATGTCGTCGAGCCGCGTGTCAAGACGCAGTGGTTCATCCGCACCCGTCCCCTGGCGGACAAGGCGCTGGCGGCCGTCCGCGAGGGGCGGACGAGGATCGTGCCGAAGCGCTTCGAGAAGGTCTACTTCGACTGGCTCGAGAACATCCGCGACTGGAATGTCAGCCGCCAGCTCTGGTGGGGCCACCGCATCCCGGCCTGGTACTGCCCGGAGGGCCACGTCATCGTCTCCGACCTCGAGGACGGGCCGGCCGCCTGCGCCGCCTGCGGCGCTGCCGCGGCCGCGCTCACCCGGGACGAGGACGTCTTCGACACCTGGTACTCGTCGGGGCTCTGGCCCTTCTCCACCCTCGGCTGGCCCGAGCGGACGCCCGACCTGGCCCGCTACTACCCCGGCTCGGTGATGGAGACCGGCTACGACATCCTCTTCTTCTGGGTCGCCCGCATGATGATGCTGGGGCTCTGGCTGATGGGTGAGGAGCCGTTCCGGGTCATCTACCTGCACGGGCTGGTGCGCGACCCCTACGGACAGAAGATGTCGAAGTCGAAGGCCAACGTGGTCGATCCGCTCGAGGTGATCGACGAGATCGGCGCCGACGCGCTCCGCTTCGCCCTCCTCGGCGGGGTGGCGCCGGGCGGCGACCAGCGGATCGGGCGGGCCAAGCTGGACGGAGCCCGCAACTTCGCCAACAAGGTCTGGAACGCGACCCGCTTCGTGCTCGGGTCCCGACCGGCCGAGGTCGCCGCGGACGAGCCGCTCGATCTGCCGGTGGCCGACGCCCTGGGGCCGGCCGAGCGCTGGATGCTGGCGCGCCTGGCCGACGACATCGAGACGGTCGAGCGCGCCATGGGCGACTGCCAGTTCGGTGAGGCGACGCGCCTCGTCTACGAGGGGCTGTGGAGCGCCTTCGCCGACTGGTACGTCGAGCTGGCCAAGGTGCGTCTCGGCGACGAGCGCCTCGCCGCGGACGAACGTGCCGCGACCTGGCGCGTCCTGGCCTGGACGCTGGACACCTACCTGCGCCTCCTCCATCCGATGATGCCCTTCGTCACCGAGGAGACGTGGGGCCGCCTCCCGCACCGGCCGGGCGACGCCCCGTTGCTGGCCGTCTCACCCTGGCCCGACGCCGACGAGGCGGCACGCCTGCGTGCCCTCGCCGGGACGGCCGAGCCGGCCGCCGTCGAGACGCTGATCGCCCTGGTGCGGGCGATCCGCAACGCCAGGCTGGCCGCCCGTATCGATCCCGCCAGCTGGCTGACCGCCGGCGTCGCGGTGGAGGACCCGTGCACGGCGGCCGCGCTCGAGGCGCTGCGGCCGGCGGTCGAGCGGCTGGCGCGGATCCGGCCGATCTCGGTCCACCGCTCCCGCGAGGCGCTCCACGCCGCGGCCAGGGAAGGCGCGCTGGTCGTCATCGCGGGGGCGTTGGAGGCGAGCCTCACCGCCACCGACGGCGACCGGGCACGAGACCGTGCCCGCCTCGAGCGGGAGCTGGACGAGGCGCGGCGCCTGCTTGCGGTGGCGACCGCTCGCCTCGCCGACGCGGCGTTCGTCGGGCGGGCGCCGGAGGCGGTCGTGCGGCGAGCCCGCGAGCGCGCGGCGGAGCTGGGGGAACGGGTGCTGCGGCTCGAGGCCCGCCTCGGCTGATCGCAGCCGCGCAGAAGGCGCTGCTACGATAGACGCCACATCGCGCAGCGAGGTCCGTTCGTGCCACTTGACTTCCTGAAGCGTCGCCAGGGCAAGGCGGCGGCGTCCCGATCCTCCGCGCCCGAGCCGCTCCCCGAGGAGGTTTCGGCGCAGGACTACACGCTGACCCTCCACTTCCGGGCCAAGAGCAGCGAGGGCGTTCGCATCAAGGCCGGCCCGCGCGCCCTGGCCGAGCTGCCGTCGATGCTCGTCGGACTGGCCCAGGGGGAGATCGAGGTGATCGAGCCGCTGCCCATGGAGCTGGCTGAGGCCGCCCCGCTCATCGCCCACCCCAGTGAGGCGATGCAATGGCTCAACGCCCACCACGGCCACGGCCCGGTGGCCCGCCACGCCCTCGACGTGCTCGAGCATCTCGACGCGGTCGACCTCGCCTTCGACACGTTCGTCTGCTCGCTGCTGCACGGGGAGGTCGACACGTCCGGCTACCCGGAGTACAACGCGGTGGTCGGGGGGGTCGCCTCGCACTGGGACGAGGCGACCGGCGACATGATCGTGCGCGCCGTCGTCGGCTGGGGCGGCAAGGGCGTGCGCGGTGACACGGACCGGATCGCCGCGAAGCTCCTCGCGGGCGTCTTCGTCAACATCCTGGCGCATGGCGACGTGATCGGGGTCGCTCCCGCCGAGCGGCCGGTCCCGGCGGCCGGCCGGGGTGGCCTCGTTTGCGCGCACTGCGGCTTCGCCTCGGCACATGAGCGGGCCTTCTACTGCCCGAAGTGCGGCATGCGGCTCCTGCGGGGATAGGCGATGCCGATCTACGACTACGCCTGTGGCCGCTGCGGTCACCGTGTCGAGGTGATCCACGGCGTCCACGCTCACGGCCCGACCGCATGCGAGACGTGCGGCGGCCCGATGCGCAAGCTCCTCTCCTCGCCGGCGATCCACTTCCGCGGTTCCGGCTGGGCCAAGAAGGACGCGCGTGAGGCGACGAAGCGAACGGTGAGCAGGGGCGAGAAGAAGACCGAGACGGCTTCCGGCGGCGCCGAGGGCGGCCCGGCGAGCGGCGCCGAGGGTGGCCCGGCGAGCGGCGACGGGGCGGGAGGCGACCGGCCGGCGTCCGCCGGCGCCGCGGAGCACTGATCCGATGCCTCGTCCGCCGACGGACTGGATCACGCTGGCCGAGGCGGTCGAGGTCTTCGCGGCCTCCAACGTCGACATCACGACCTCGACGTTGGCGCGATGGGCGCGAGCCGGGCGGCTGCAGAGCATCCGGCCGGGCCGGCGCATCTACGTGCGCCGGGCGCAGGTCCGCAGCATGCTGACGCCGCGCCGCCGGGGAGTCCGGGCCGAGGAGCTGCAGGGCGGGCTCTTCGACCGATGGGAGCCCTGACGGACCCGACGGGGTCACCGCGGCGACGGGCGGGTCGGGGTCGGTTGCCGGCCCTCGGCGCACGGGTGCGGTGGGTCCTGCGGCTGGTCGCGCGCCGTGTCACCGGCTGGCCGCCGGTCGGC
>MGMJ01000090.1:0-147 GCA_001794945.1 Chloroflexi bacterium GWC2_73_18 | reverse complement strand
GTCGAGGACGAGGTCCTTGCTCTCGGTCCCATGGGTCAGCGTTTCGATCGTTCCCGAGCCGAGGAGCATCCTCTGGAGCGCGCATCTTCGCGCATGCTCCTTCTTGTCCGCGTCGAAGAAATGCCCGCAGTCCAGGTTCCAGATCTG
>MGMJ01000089.1:41751-46926 GCA_001794945.1 Chloroflexi bacterium GWC2_73_18 | reverse complement strand
GGACTACATCCGCGCCTGCGCGGAGGCCGGCCACGAGCCGCATCCGGCTCGCTTCCCACGTACCCTGCCCGACTTCTTCGTGCGCTTCCTGACCATGGAGGGTGACATCGTGGTCGATCCCTTCAGCGGAAGCAACATGACAGGAGCGGTCGCGGAGGAGCTGGGCCGGCGCTGGCTGGGCTTCGAGATCAGCCCGGAGTACGTGATGGCCTCGCGGGTCCGGTTCAAGGAGCAGCTCGGGGTGGGCCGTGCTCAGGCGCGTGTCGCGTCCTGAGCGCGGAAGGCTGTAGAGAGGAGAACGACGGTGGATGTGTCGCGGGCTGGCGCAGAGGTCCTCGGCCGCATCGGCCCACTGAAGGACCCCCAGACCGATCTGCCCCGGATCGCCCGTGATCCCGACCTGACCGCGACGATCGATCAGGCGGTGCAGCAGGTCGCGACGCGGCACCAGCTGCTCCTGGGCGATGCGCGTGACATGGGGAGCATCGCGCCGGGGAGCGTCCACCTGGTGGTCACGTCACCGCCGTACTGGACGCTGAAGCAGTACCGGGAGATCGATCGGCAACTCGGCCACGTTGACGACTACGAGGAGTTCCTAGCCGAGCTGGACAAGGTCTGGAAGGAGTGCTACCGGGCCCTTGTTCCGGGCGGCCGGCTGATCTGCGTCGTCGGAGACGTCTGCCTCTCCCGGCGCAAGAACCACGGCCGCCACACGGTCGTGCCGCTGCACGCCTCGATCTCCGAGCACTGCCGGCGCATCGGCTTCGACGGGCTCGCTCCGATCATCTGGCACAAGATCGCCAATGCGACCTTCGAGGCGGAGGGCAACGGCGCCGGCTTCCTCGGGAAGCCGTACGAGCCGAACGCCGTCATCAAGAACGACGTCGAGTACATCCTGATGCAGCGCAAGCCGGGCGGCTACCGGAGTCCCTCGCTCGAGACGCGCCTGCTCAGCCTGATTTCGAGCGAGAACCACAAGCAGTGGTTCCAGCAGGTCTGGACCGGCATCACCGGCGCATCGACCCGCGAGCATCCGGCGCCCTTCCCGATCGAGCTGGCGGATCGCCTGGTGCGGATGTTCAGTTTCGCCGGGGACACCGTCCTCGATCCCTTCACAGGAACGGGAACAACGAACCTGGCTGCCGCCAACTGGGCCCGCAACAGCATCGGTGTGGACATCGACCCGCACTACCTCGAGCTCGCCGAGCGACGGCTTCGCCGGCTCATGCCTGCTCCGGCCAGCGTCGAGGTCCGGAAACTCGCGGACGCTTCGTCGGCCGCCGCCTGAGCCAACTCCGGTGTCCGAGCCTTATCGACTCCTGGAGCAGTTCGCCGAGACGTTCCGCCGTGGTCGGTATCTCCACCGCAACTCGCAGCTCGGCAACCGTATCGCCGACTGCCTCTTCGAGGACCTCTATGCGCTGCGAGCTGAGGGCAGGTTCCGGATGGACGTTGACGCCTGTCGCTCCGTTCTGAACCCGAAGGGGAGCAGCCCAGGCCTGCGCGCCCGGCGCGGAGACGGGTCGTTCGGCACCGTCGTCCCTGGTCGCATGCCTTCGAAGCGGACGGGCTTCCTCGTACCTACCGGTCCGACGGCGTCCGTGGACATCGGAGCGGAGGTCAAGATCCTGGCAAAGGCGATGATCAAGCAGATCGATCGCGTTATCAGCGACCTGTGCCGTCAAAGCGGCCACTTCCGTACGAAGAGTCCCCATGCCGTGACCGTCGGCATCGTGGGGCTCAACCACGCCGACTTCGCCGTGTCGTACGAGGGCGGCCGCAGCTATCCGACGGGTGAATACGGCCCGCATCCCATCGCGGAGGCTCCGGAGGCCGAGCGCCGCCTCAGGGACTCGGCCGAACCGTGCTACGACGAGTTCCTGATCCTTCCGTTCAAGGCGACGAACGTCGACCCGTATCCCTTCGAGTGGGTCGAACCGGACCGCCTTCGCGACGCGTACGGATCGATGCTCGTCCGGCTACTTGGACGCTACGAGCGCCGCTGACACGGGAGCTTCGCGGCCCGCCGCGAAACCATCTGGAACGGTCCGCGCCCATGTCTTCGTCGACACCGAGAGCCCGGGACCGTGGCGCGTCGTCCGCGAGATCCGCTGGCTGGCGGGCGTCGTGCAGGCGGACGCCCTCTTCGGGACGCCGGACGTCGTCGCGTCGGTCGAGGGCGAAGACCTGGCCGCCATGGACGCGGTGACCGACCGGATCATCGAGATCCCCGGCGTGCTCGACACCGACTCGAAGGTCGTCCGCCCGATCGACCGAGAAGGAACCGCCGGGTGCCCCGCCACGTGAAGACGTCTCCCACTTCTGTCGTTCGGATGGGCGGTGATCCCCTGTCGCGAGCGGGGGTGATCGCCCTGCTCGCTTCTCTCGGTGACGCCGATCGATTGGACGCGCTACCGCGAGATCATCGCGAAGGCCCACGGCAGGTACCTTGGCGCTCCTCCCCGGTGCCGTCGCCCTCCTCGTGTCCTCGGTCGAAGTCCGCGGGACCTGGCAGTTCGTCACGGTGAACGGGGAGGCGACGGTGACATCGGCCCCGCAGTGGTAACGACTCAAGGAGGAGATCGCGGCGAACGTGCCCCGCGGACTCTGACCGGTCCGCGCTGACCGCGCCGGTCGTTCGCGTCGGGCCCTCAGGATCCCGTCGTCACCGGCGCGAGGCCCGCGACGGCAAGATCCGCGTCGTAGGCGAACGCACGCTCGATCCCGTGGCGCGCCGCGAACGCGAGGGTCACGCGGTCCACCAGGCTCGTGCCGCCGCCGATCCGGCGGAGGTCCGCCAGGGACCCTTCGTGGAGCGGCCGATCGACCATCTCCACGCGGATCGCCGGCAGGAGATCGTCCACCAGCGCGACGACAGCGGCCGCACCGAGGCGGGACCGGACGAGCGCGACGCTCTCGATCACCACGTAGGCGTGGGTCAGGAGATCCTCGTCGTCCGGATCCGTCCAGAAGGCGACGGCGGCCACATGGTGCGCATCGCGCCGGTCGAGCAGGGCGAAGAGGGCGCTGGTGTCCACCACGACGCTCACCACGGTCCCTCGCCCAGCAGCTCGTCATGGCGCTCGGAGATGTCGCTCCGGCCAGAGTCGAACGCACCGAGCACAGGGGAAGATCGACGACGCGCCGCCCGGCGAGCCTCGAGCTCCTCCGGAAACGTGGCGTCCACGGCCTCCCGCACGAGCGCTCCCACGCTCACGTGCCGGCGCGCAGCCTCGCGTCCGAGCCGCGCATGTTGGGAGTCGGTCAGGCCGATCGGGATGCGACGCACAGATGGACGGTACCACATCGGCTCACTCTGATATCAGCTATGGTCAGCGGTGTTCGAGCCGGAGCCGCCTCAGGGCCGTCGAGACCGGATGCGCCCGACGACCACGAGGGCGATCAGTGCGCCGGTCGCGTCGATGCCGAGATCGACGACAGACGGACTGCGCCCGCCCACGAACGCCTGGTGCAGCTCATCGGTGGCCGCGTAGAAGACCGCGAGCGCGAAGGCCCAGGCCCACGGCCGGCGCCAGGCGGTCGTTCCCGCCAGGGCTCGCCAGAGCAGCAGAGCGAGGATCCCGAACACCCCCATGTGGCCGAGCTTGCGCACGACGACGTCGAGCCCCGCGTCCGGCACGAAGCGCAGGTCCGGCTGCGCCGAGAGGACGAAGATCAGCGCCGCCCAGCCGACGGCCGGCAGCCAGCCGGAGAGGAGCGGGCGAGGGGCACGGGCCGCGCGCGACGTCCTCTCGTCCATCCCCGAGAGGATAGCGGCGGTCGTCGCGGCGAACGGGCAGTGATCGCGTCGCCTCACCTTCCCGCTCGGTCAGAGCGACGCCAGGCGGTCGAGCGGGAAGGGCGGCTGGGCGATCGGGCGCACGGCGATCCGGACGAGCAGCAACGGGCTGTCGTCGCCGGCGATCCGGTTCGAGTGGAGCACGCCGCAGCCGTTGCAGCGATGGATGAGCAGCCATTCGCCGTCCTTGCGGACGGTGATGGCGATCGGCTCCATCGATGCCCCGCAGTCGGACGCCCGGTCGCCCGGGTCGTCGTCGACGTGCCTCGACCAGAGGCAGTTGGGGCAGTGGTTCCGGTTCGCCGTGCCGGGCGCGTCGGTCGGGACGTCGAGCCGGCAGTGGACGCAGCGGAACGAGATCGCGCGTTTCACGGGGGACCTCGTGATCGGTGGACGGCGGGGTGTCCTCCGTCACGCTCTTCACGGCCCCGGACACAGCAAGGCCGTCCCCCGAAGGGACGGCCGGCGCGCGCCGTCTCGTCAGCGAGCTAGCGCAGCCGATCCCTCCTCGGGAGGCGCGACGGGTCGGCCCCGCCGACCCTGGGTGTCGTCATCCGTCTTCTCCTGTGCCTGTTATGGCGTCGGATGCGCCTCCGGCCCGCGGCTCCCCGGTGGAGCCGCACCGCAGCGGATGATGCACGAGCGCGAGCCGATGTCAAGGGCGCGGTACTCTGTGCGGCCATGGGATCGCGTGCCGCACAGCTGCTCCGGTCGGTCGGGCTGGTCGTCGACGGTCCCGTGGCGTGGGGCCAGCCCGTCAGGAGCAGATCCCCGGGCGTCTACGTCGTCGAGCTCCCGGCACTGCTCGAGAAGGCTCCGATCGACCACAACGCGCTGCGTCGATGGATCGAGCGCGTCCCCACGCTCCTGCTCGACGGCGAGCGCCCGACGCCGCACCAGCTGGCCGATCGTCTGGCCGCCTTCTGGTACCCCGACCAGACCGTGCTCTACATCGGCCGGACGGCACGTTCGCTCGGGGGGCGCGTGGCCGCCTACTACGGGACGCCGCTGGGCGATCCGCGGCCGCACGCCGGCGGGCACTGGATCAAGACGCTCCATGACCTGCCGCGCTGCCTGGTCTGGTGGTCGGAGACGAACGCTGCCGAGGAGTACGAGGATGCGCTCCTCGCGGCCTTCGAGCGGGCGGTCGACCCGGCGGTCGCGGAACGCCTCTACGACCCCACGGTGGTCGTCCCCTTCGCCAATCTGCAGACCCAGACCGGCCTGCGCAGGGACCACGGCATCAGCGGGGCGCTCCTGCCCGACGATGGGGCGAGGGAGGCGGCCAACGTGGAGACCGCGCCCACGCGGCAATCCGTGCGCCGGCCCTCTACCGCTCGCTCGATCACCCCCCGGCCCGGCGCATCGGCCACCGG
>MGMJ01000089.1:37149-41740 GCA_001794945.1 Chloroflexi bacterium GWC2_73_18 | reverse complement strand
TCGAGCTCCGGCCTCGAGCAGCTCCGCGCCGAGCTCGAGGAGCTCCGCTCGGTCGAGCGACCGGCGGTCGTCGCCCGCATCCGCGCGGCACGGGAGCTGGGCGATCTCAGCGAGAACGCCGATTACGAGGCGGCGCGCCACGATCAGAGCTTCACCGAAGGACGGATACGGACGCTCGAGGCGCTCATCCAGCACGCGGTCATCATCGAGGAGTCGGTCGAGGGCGAGGAGGTGCGCGTCGGGTCGACGGTCCGCGTCGCGGTCGACGGGTGGGAGGAGCGCTACACGATCGTCGGCCGGACCGAGGCGAACCCGCGCGAGGGGCGGATCTCCAACGCCTCGCCGCTCGGTCGCGCCCTGCTGGGGAAGCGCCCGGGGGACGAGGTCGTGGTGAAGCTGCCCGTCGGCGAGACCCGCTACCGCGTCCTCGAGGTCGGCTGAAGCCCCCCGCGACCTTCAGGGCAGGCTGGGCACGATCTTCGGGTAACGGCGCCGGCGCCGATCCAGGACCGATACTGCCAACCGCTCGAGCCGATGTGGACGGCCATCGGGTCACCCCGCCGCTACGTCATCGACAGTACCAGCCCGGGGGACTAGCGGGTCATTGAGTGGCCTCGACCGTGCGTGCGACAGTCAATCCGTGACTGACCCGAAGGGTTTCGGTCCGGCGTCGCCGGCCGCCCTGCAGTCGACGTTCCGGGGCCGGATCTGGCTCGTCTACCTGGGCGCCGGGGGTGTCGTGCTCGCGACCTACCTCCTCCTCGCCTCGGCGGGTGCACAGGCGATCGCCTACGACGCGGTCGGCGCCTCCGCCGCGCTCGCCATCATCGTGGGGATCCGCCTCCACCGACCGCTTCGACGGCTGCCCTGGTACCTCCTCGCCTGCGGACAACTCCTCTGGCTGGTCGGCGACGTCCTCTGGGACGTCTTTGCGCTCGCCCTCGACATCGAGCCCTTCCCCTCGGCCGCGGACGTCTTCTACCTGGCCGGCTACCCGGTGACCGTGCTGGGGCTGCTGGTGCTGATCCGCAGCCGCGCGCCCGACGGCGACCGGGCCAGCTTCATCGACTCGGCGATCGTGACGACCGGCGTCGCCGTCATCGCCTGGGTCTTCCTGATCGATCCCTACATCCGCGATCCGTCACTCACGGACATGGAGCGTCTCGTCTCGGTCGCCTATCCGGTCGCCGACGTCCTCCTGCTCGGCGTCGCCGTGCGGCTCCTCGCCGCCCCCGGCGCCCGCTCGACGGCCTACGGATTCCTCGCCGTCAGCCTCGGATTCGCCCTCGTCGCCGACACCGCCTTCGCCGTGCTGACCCTTGCCGGCGGCGGTGTCGAGAACGGCCCGCTCGACCTGGTCTGGCTGGCCGGCTACCTTGCCTGGGGCGCCGCCGCGCTCCATCCGTCGATGAGGACGATGGCCGAACCGGCGACGGAGCCCGAGCAGCGGCTGACGCGGACGCGTCTCGCCTTCCTGGCCGGGGCGGCGCTGCTCGTGCCGACGGTCCTCGCGATCCAGGGACTCCGTGGCGCGCCGATCGACGTACCGGTGATCGCCGCCGGCTCGGCCTGTGTCTTCGTGCTCGTCGTGGCCCGCATGGCCGGCCTCGTCGGGACGCTCGCCTCGACGCTGCGACACCGCGAGGCGCTGGAGGCGGCACTCACCCACCAGGCCTTCCATGACTCGCTCACAGAGCTGGCGAACCGGGCCCTCTTCACCGACCGGGCCGACCACGCCCTCGCCCGCCGGGGCACGGCCGACGACTCGGTGGCGGTCCTGCTCCTCGACCTCGATGACTTCAAGACGATCAACGACAGCCTCGGGCACGCGGCCGGCGATCAGCTCCTCGTGGGAGTCGCGGCGCGGATCCACGGTTGCGTTCGCGACGGGGACACCGTCGCTCGCCTCGGCGGCGACGAGTTCGCCATCCTCCTGGAGGACCTGGAGGACCCGATCGACGCGGTCCGGACGACGGAGCGCCTCCTCGCGGCGCTGCAGGCGCCATTCCGCATCTCCGGGCGCGAGGTCTTCAGCCACGCCAGCGTCGGGATCGCCATGGGCTCGCCCGGACGGACCGGGGCCGACGATCTGCTTCGCGACGCCGACATGGCGATGTACCTCGCCAAGGGCAAGGGCAAGTCGCGGTACGAGCTCTTCGAGCCGGCCCTCCACGCCACCCTGCTCGGTCGGCTCCAGCTCCAGGCCGAGCTGCACCAGGCGCTCGAGCGCGGCGACTTCATCCTCCACTACCAGCCGATCGTCGCCCTCGAGACCGGCCGGACGGTCGGCGTCGAGGCGCTCCTCCGCTGGCGCCACGAGGAGCGGGGCACGGTCCCGCCGCTCGAGTTCATCGCGCTGGCCGAGGAGACCGGCTTGATCGTGCCGATCGGCCGCTGGGTCCTCGAGGAGGCCTGCGCCCAGGCACGTCGCTGGCGCGACCGCTTCCCGGCCGAACCTCCTCGCATGATGAGCGTCAACCTCTCGGCGCGCCAGCTGCAGGATCCGGGGTTCGTGGACGCCGTCGCCGCGGCGCTCGCCACGTCCGGCCTCGATCCCGACGAGCTGGTCCTCGAGATCACCGAGAACGTCCTCCTCGAGCACACCGAGGCGACCGTCGATCGCCTGGCCGCCCTGCGGCGCCTGGGCGTCCGCATCGCCATGGACGACTTCGGGACCGGCTACTCCTCGCTCGCCTACCTGCACCGCTTCCCGATCGACATCTTGAAGATCGACCGATCGTTCGTGGAGGCGCTGGCGGGCGGCCGCGAGGAGGGAGCACTCGTGCGGGCGATCATGAAGCTCGGCGAGACGCTCCGCCTGGAGACGGTCGCCGAGGGGATCGAGAGCGCCCGCCAGGTGACGCAGCTCCGTTCCATGGGCTGTCGCCTGGGGCAGGGATACCTCTTCGATCGCCCGCTGGACGTGGCTGCCATGGAGGCCCGACTGGCCGGCGAGACGGCGGGCGTCAGCGCCCGGGACTGGAGCGCCGCGCCAGCGGCAGGATGACCGCGGCCGGATCAGCCCGCGGGCACGATCCCTGACGGCGAGGCGGGGGCGATCGGTGCCGGCGTCGGCATCGGCTTCTGCAGCGCCGCACCACCCACGAGGCCCCCGGCCACGAGCAGGACGACGAGGGCGAGCAGCGCCAGGATCGCGACCCAGCGCGGCGGCCGCACCAGCAGTAGCAGTACGCCGACGCCGCCGACGACGAAGGGGAGCGGCAGGAAGTACTGCGGTTGCGCGACATCGGACCAGCGGTCCGGGTCGCCCAGGCCGCCGGCGAGCGGCACCCACAGCTGCGCCAGACCCACCGCGTAGAA
The DNA here is from genome assembly GCA_001794945.1 of Chloroflexi bacterium GWC2_73_18. Lineage (GTDB taxonomy): Bacteria > Chloroflexota > Limnocylindria > Limnocylindrales > CSP1-4 > GWC2-73-18. Next base: position 38,419 of record MGMJ01000089.1, on the reverse strand, counting down.
GGCGGCGATGACCGCCGCCCAGGCGACGCCCACCGTCCGACCCCAGGGACGAGCGCGCCAGACCGCCCAGGCGGGCACGAGCCCGAGCGCGCCGAGGATCGAGGCGGGCGTCACGATGATCAACCCGACCATGGCGTCGACCGCCTCGTGCTCGTAGGGCCCGAGAACGATCGGCAGCGCGAGCGCCATGACCCAGGCCCAGATCCCGACCCCGTAGAGGCCGAGCCCGAGAAGGAGAAGAGCGGCCGCCCGATCGCCGCCATCGTAGGGCCGGGCGGGCGCAGGCGGTATCCGGCGCGACACTTCCACGGTGCTCACTGTACGCCGGCCCGGACGCCGCTCGAGCCGGCTCGGTTCACCCTGCCATCGCCGACCCGTCGTCCCGGCTACGCCTCCAGCGAAACGGTCCGCCGCACGATCTCCTGGAGCCCCGGCGGGATGGCGTCCGCGGCGGCGGACGAGAAGCGGCGCCAGGCGTGGTAGACCTTCTCCTCGTGGGAGCCGAGCCCGGCGACCGCCTCGAAGTCGGGGACGAACCGGACCAGCGGCGCGTCGCCGGCCGCCTCGGCGATCAGCGCGTCGAGCGCCGCCGCCTGCTCGCCCGAGTCGGCGTCGAAGACGACCACGAAGGGGATCGCCAGGGGCCGCAGCAGCCGGGCGGCGAGCGGCAGGTTCGCCTTGCCGCCGACCTCGACGATGGCGATCCCCTCCGCGTCGGGGTCGTGGCCCATCGCCCGGAAGACGGCCGGCAGGGCGATCTTCTCGGTCTGGCCCTCGACGAGGACGACCTTGTCGGCGAAGAACATCTCGCTCCGCTCGTGGTCGAACTCGGCCGCCAGGCGGACGCGCTCGGCGTCGGAGAGCGCGCCCGACGCCGTACGCCGCAGGATCGGCCCGGCCGGCTGCCGGTCCAGCCGGACGATCTCCTCGTGGTGGGCGGCATCGACGAAGGCGGGCGAGCGGGTCGAGTAGATGACCTGGTTGCCGCGCTCGGCGAAGGCGCGCAGCAGCCGGTAGAGGTAGCGTTGTCCCTGGGGCGTCAGGAAGAGCTCCGGCTCCTCGATGAGGAGGAGCTCCCCGCTCAGCCCCTCGGCGCAGCAGTCCTCGACCACGTCGAGGAGCGCCTCCGCGGCGGCGGCGTCGGAGGTCCAGCGCCCGACCGCCCGGTCGAGCCGGCCGCCGATCCGCCCGCCCGCCTCCGGCCGCCGGCGCGGCGACATGCGGTCTTGCGCGCGCAGGAAGGTGCACGTCGGCAGCGGCGGGAGGAAGG
>MGMJ01000089.1:28173-37143 GCA_001794945.1 Chloroflexi bacterium GWC2_73_18 | reverse complement strand
CCGTGTCCTCCATGGCGACGGGATGGAGCCGGCCGCTCTCCCGGCGGGTCACCGCCACCAGCCCCGCCGCCGTCTCGACCCAGGCCGTGACGCGCGGCCCGGGTGCACCGTGCTCGGTGCGGGTCCCGCCGATCGCCGGGCGACCGTGGACCAGCCAGACGATGGCGGCCAGCAGCTGGGACTTGCCCGAGCCCTGGGGCCCCGTCAGGGCGGTGACCGCGGACAGCGTCAGCTCCGCGTGCGGGAGGCCGGCGACGCCGTCGACGCGGACCCGCGCCAACCGGGCGGGGAGGTCGGGAGGCATCGCTCGCACGGAGAAGAGCCTACGACACCGCGCCGGCGGGCGGCACGGAACCGTGTCACGGCGCGGGCCGTCTGCGGGCCCATGAAACGCCTCCTCGTCATCGCCGCCTCCGCCCTCCTCGTCGCCGCCGCCTGCACCGCCGACGACGGCGGGCGGATCGACCACCCCACCGGCCCCTCCGACCTGGTGCTGCGGATCGACATCGGCGGCGGCCTCATGGGGCCGGGCTGGGCCCTCACCCACCTGCCCATCTTCTCGCTCTTCGGCGACGGGCGGATCGTCACCGAGGGCCCCCAGATCGAGATCTACCCCGGTCCCGCGCTCCCCAACCTCCAGCAGACCCGCATCAGCGAGGCGGGGATCCAGCGGATCCTCGAGGCGGCACGCGACGCCGGGCTCCTCGGGCCGGATGCCCACTACGACTGGCCGGGCATCATGGACGCCCCCACCACCACCTTCACCGTGGTCGCCGGCGGCGCCCGTCACGTCGTCTCGGCCTACGCCCTCTTCGAGGGCTCCGGCGGCAACGACGCGCGCGCCGCGCTGCGGGCCATCTACGAGCAGCTGACGGACTTCCGCTCCTGGCTCGGGGCGCAGGTCGTCGGCCCCGACGCGGCCTACGTCTACGACGCGCTCCGCATCACCGTCCGGCCGGCCGACCCGTCGGGCGCCCCCGACCCGGGGATGGTGAACATCCGCGACTGGCCGCTCGCCGTGCCGCTGGCGGCCTTCGGAACCCCGGCCGCCGCCGACGACGTCCGCTGCGGGGTCCTCTCCGGCGGCGACCTCGACGGCGCGATGGCCGACCTGGCGAGCTCCAACCAGCTCACCTACTGGCGGAGCGGCGGGGCGACCTACCAGCTCGGCCTGCGCCCGCTGCTCCCCGACGAGAGCGGCTGCGGCGAGAACTTCTAGCCGACCGCCTGACCGAGCGCCGCGCCGGTCGCCGCGACCGGCGCCCCGACGACCGGCCCGAGCAGGAGCGGCAGCCCGAGCCGGTCCCAGTACTGGGGCCGGAAGCGCGCCTCGTTGTACATCGTGGGCACGTCCACCCGGCGCGGGCCGAGTCCCGGGTCGGGGAGCGGCGCGTGGGCGTACTTGCCGTCCCGGATCGCCACCATGCGGCCGCGCACGCCGTCGCCGAGCAGGTCCATGGCGACGTTGGCGAAGGTGATCGCGACCATCTGGTCGAGCGAGTCGGCCTCGCCGCTCCGCAGGTCGTAGGTCAGCTCCGACGAGACCGTCTCCTCCCCCGTTCGCCGGTGGATCTCGTCGGCCAGGGCGAAGCCGATGTCGGCCTTGCGCCGGTGGCCGTAGGCGTCGGCCTCGCCGAGCTCCTCGACCCTCCCGCCGCGCCAGACGGCTCCTTCGGAGGCGATCACGAACGAGTAGCGGCTCGGGTTGCGCTGCTTGTCCTCGACCAGGAGCTCGATCAGCCGCTCGAGGTCGAAGGGCGCCTCCGGGATGACGCAGCGCGCCGAGGTGACGTAGGCGGTGTAGAGGGCGGTGAAACCCGACTCGCGGCCGAACATGCGGAAGACGCCGATCCGCTCGTGCGAGCCGAGGGTCGTGCGCTGGCGCGTGATCAGCTCCTTGGCACGCGTTACCGCGCTCGAAAAGCCGATGCAGTACTCGGTCCCCTGGACGTCGTTGTCCATCGTCTTGGGGATGGCGACGAGCGGGACGCCGATCTCCACGAGCGTGTGGGCGAAGCTGAGCGTGTCGTCCCCGCCGATGACGACGAGGTCACTGAGGCCGAGGTGGGCGATGTTGTCGAGGACGACCGGGGTGAGGTCGTAGATCCCGTCGGCGACCTCGAGCGCGGCGAGCCGTTCCGCTCCCAGGTGCGGCGGCAGCCGGTCGCGGCGCATCTTGCGCGGGTTCGTGCGCGAGGTGTGCAGGACGGTCCCGCCGGTCCGGTCGATGCCGCGGGTGTTGATCCGGTCGAGCGGGCGGACGCACTCGGCGTCAGGATCGGGTCCCTGGCGCAGGTGGGTGAGCCCCTGCCAGCCGCGGCGGATGCCGAGCACCTCGTAGCCGAGCTCGGTCGCGCGGTAGACGACGCTCTTGATGACCGGGTTGAGCCCGGGGACGTCCCCGCCCCCGGTCAGGATGCCGATGCGGCGCGTTGCTCCCATCTCCGCGCCTCAGGGTAGCACCCGCGCGCGCGGGCCACGGCACGCCGGGCGGCGCCCTACCATGCCCGGATGGTCCCCGACGCCTTCCTCGCCGGGGCGCTCGCCGGCTACGGCGTGGCGATCCCCGTGGGCCCGATCGCCGTGCTCATCATCGAGACCGGCGTCCGGCGCGGCTTCCGCGTCGCCTTCGCTGCCGGCGCCGGCGCGGCGACCGCCGACGGCCTCTACGCGCTCGTGGCGGCGCTTGCCGGGCTCGCCCTGGCGCCACTCCTCGAGCCGGTCACCACGCCGCTCCGCGTCGCCGCCGTGGGGGTGCTCGCGGCGATCGGCCTGCGCGGCCTCCTCTCCGTGGCCCGGCGCGACGCGCGGGAGGTGGACCCCGCCGCGACGCCGGCGTCGGCGCTGCGCATTTACGGCCAGCTCGTCGGGCTGACGATCCTCAACCCGCTGACCGTCACCTACTTCGCCGCACTGATGCTCGGCCTCGGCGCGACGGGAAGCGGCCCGGCGGAGAAGGCGGCCTTCGTCGCCGCCGCCTTCGCAGCGTCACTCTCCTGGCAGACCCTCCTCGCCGCCGCCGGGGCGCTCCTCCACCGGCACGCCTCGGGGGGGCTGCGGGTCGCCACGTCGCTGGCCGGGAACCTGATCATCCTCGGCTTCGCCGCCCGGATCGCCTACGACCTCTTGCCGGGCTGACGCTGCCATCGCCCAACACACATTGACGAAGGCGGCGCCGCGCGGGCGCAACGTGCGACTGCGGCGGCGTCGCGTCCCGCGTGACATCGGGGGCTCCGATGTCCTTCGGCCCGATCGTGCGACGGAGATCGCCGATCGCTTCCTGCGGCCGGATCGGCCAGCCATCGTCCTCGCGGTACATCTCGAGATCGGCAAGGAGCGCGCTCCGGAGGTGCTGACCCCGGAGAGGTTGCGGGCCCCACGCGCCTGGCGACGCGGCCCTCGAGGAGGCGCGCCAAGGTGCTGCCGACGCCGCCGGGTCGGCGCTCCGTGTGAGCCGCGACCACGCCTAGCGCTGTGCGGAGCCAGACACTCCTTCAAGCGCGTGGCCCGCGCGACCGTCGAATGCGGCGACGGTACTCCGTCGGAAGTACTGGGTCAACCCTCCGACGGCGAGGCGGTGGTGCCTGCTGTCAACGGCGGACCCGGAACGGCTCGCCGTGGCCGGGGATGACGATGTCGGCGACCGCCAGGACCCGCTCCCGCTCGCGCTCGAGGGCCGACTGGTCGAAGGCGAGCGGGTCGACCGCCGGCGTCCGATCGGCGCGCCATCAGAGGTGGGTGAAAGCGTAGACGGCGTCGTCGGCCTCGACGATGAGCGAGGCGTCCTCCTCGGTGTGGCCGGGCGTCAGCCAGATCGTCGAGCGCGGCCCGATCCGGTGACCGTCGCCCTCGTGGTCGAGCCAGAGGTCGCCGCGGTAGCGCGCCCAGAAGTCGACCACCTCGGCGTTGGGGAAGAGCGCCACGTTGACGGTGTGGTCGGGGTGGTGGTGCGAGAGGAAGACGTGCGTCACCGCCACGGGGTCGATCCCCAACGCGGCGAGGGGGTCGAGGATGAGCGAGCGGGCGGCGACCATGCCCGGGTCGGTCACGATCAGCGCACCGCTGTCGCGGACGAAGGTGACGCTGCCGGCGACGCGGTCGCCCTCGCGGACGTACCCGGCGGTGAGGAGATGGACGTTGGTCATCGCGGCCTCCACGGTCCTGGGCGGCTCACCACCGAACGACAGAGGGGCCCTTCGGCTCTGGCGCGACCGGCCCCGGCGGGACGATGCTACCCGGGTCGAAGCAACGGGGGTGGCTGGTGCGTGCCGATGGTGGGCCAGGGCGCGCGGATGTCGAGCGGGAGCGGACGCGGCTGACGGCCGCGCCCCCGCAGGAGGCGAGACCATGCAGACGGTCTTCGTGAACCCGGAGCGCTGCGTCGGGTGCCAGCAGTGCGAGTTCGCCTGCGCCGTGGAGCACTCGCGCAGCCGCGATCCGTACCTGGCGCTCTTCGAGGAGCCGCCGCCCCGCACGCGCATCCACGTGCAGGTCGGGGCGACGCCGACGACCGCGTTCCCCAACCGCTGCCGCCACTGCCACCCGGCGCCGTGCCAGCTGGTCTGCCCGACCGGGGCGGTCTTCCGCGACACGGATCTCGGCCTCGTCGAGATCGACGAGGCGCGCTGCATCGCCTGCGCCATGTGCGCCATCGTCTGCCCCTTCGACGCGCTCACCTTCCACCCGCGGGCGGACGGCGCGGCGATCGTCGACGGGACGCCGCGGATCGTCGCCCTCAAGTGCGACGGCTGCATCGACCGCGTGCGGGCCGGACGCGTGCCCGCCTGCGTGGAGGCGTGCAAGGTGGGGGCCCTCATCTTCGGCGAACTGAACGAACTGATCGAGGCCGGCCGCGTGCGCGAGACCCGCGCCGTGCTGGCCGCGGCGACGTCGATCGAGCCGGCCGCGCCGCCCGCCCCGGAGACCGTCTCCGGGTGGCGGGCCTGGGGCGCGGCCGTCACCGAGGTCGGCGCAGCAGGAGGCGCACGATGAAGACGGTCAGCCCGAACGACTTCCGCAAGATGAGCGTCCAGGCGGACGCCCAGGCGATGCTCGGACGCGCGCGGGACGAGGGGATCGAGACGGTCTGGGACCGCCTCGCCGCGCAGGAGCCCCAGTGCGGCTATTGCGCCATGGGCGTCAGCTGTCGTAACTGCGCCATGGGTCCCTGCCGGGTCGACCCCTTCGGCGAAGGACCGCAGAAGGGCGTCTGCGGCGCCGACGCCGACGTGATCGTGGCGCGCAACCTGGGCCGCACGATCGCCGCCGGCGCCTCCTCGCACTCCGACCACGGGCGCGACATCCTCGAGGTCTTCTACCGGACCGCCCTGGGCCAGACGACCGGCTACCGGATCACCGACGAGGAGAAGCTGAAGCGGCTCGCCGGCGAGTTCGGCATCGCCGTCGACGGGCGGCCGATCGCCGAGATCGCGCGCGAACTGGCCGAGACGCTGATGGAGGACTTCGGCACGCGCCGCGAGCGCATCGGCTTCGTGGCCCGCGCCCCGGAGAAGCGCCGCGCCCTCTGGGAGCGGCTCGGCATCACCCCGCGCGGCATCGACCGCGAGAACGTCGAGATGCTCCACCGGACCCACATGGGGGTCGACAACGACTACGTCAACATCCTGCTCCACGGGCTGCGCACCGGCCTCTCGGACGGCTGGGGCGGCTCGATGATCGCCACCGAGCTCTCCGACGTCCTCTTCGGCACGCCGTCGCCCCGCATGTCGCAGGTCAACCTAGGGACGCTCAAGGCGGACCATGTCAACGTCGCCCTGCACGGCCACAACCCGCTCCTCTCCGACGTCGTCGTGCAGGCGGCGCAGGACCCCGAGCTCGTCGCCCTGGCGAAGGAGAAGGGGGCGGCCGGGATCAACCTCGTCGGCCTCTGCTGCACCGGCAACGAGCTGCTGATGCGGCGCGGCGTGCCGATGGCCGGCAACCACCTGATGCAGGAGCTGGTGATCATGACCGGCGCCCTCGAGGCGATGGTCGTCGACTACCAGTGCATCATGCCCTCGGTCACCGACGTCGCCCGCTGCTTCCACACCCAGGTCATCTCGACCTCGGACAAGGCGAAGTTCCCCGGCGCCACGCACATCCCCTTCGACCCGGAGCACGGGCTCGAGGTCGGCAAGGAGATCGTGCGCCGCGCGGTCGAGGCCTACGCGAACCGGAACCCGGCGCGTGTGCGCATCCCGGTCGAGCCGGTCCCCATGATGGCCGGCTTCTCGGTCGAGGCGATCGTCGGCGCCCTGGGCGGGACGCCTCAACCGCTGATCGACGCGATCGCCGACGGGCGGATCCGCGGGGCGGTCGGCGTCGTCGGCTGCAACAACCCGAAGATCCCGCAGGATTACGGGCACATCACCCTGACGCGGCGGCTGATCGAGCACGACGTGCTGGTGGCGGTGACCGGCTGTGCCGCCGTCGCCAACGGCAAGGCGGGGCAGATGGTGCCGGAGGCGGCCGCCATGGCCGGACCCGGCCTCTCCGCCGTCTGCAGGGCGCTGGGCATCCCGCCGGTCCTCCACTTCGGCTCGTGCGTCGACAACACGCGCATCCTGGTGCTCGCCTCGGCGCTCGCCAACGCGCTCGGCGTCGACATCAGCCAGCTGCCGCTCGCCGGCGCCGCGCCCGAGTGGTACTCGGAGAAGGCGGTGGCGATCGGCGCCTACGTCGTCGCCAGCGGCATCTACACCGTGCTCGGCGTCCAGCCGCCGATCTTCGGCAGCAAGAACGTCGTCAAGCTGCTCGCCGACGGCCTCGACGGTGTCGTCGGCGCTCGCTTCGCGGTGGAGCCCGACCCGGAGAAGGCGGCGGTGCTGATCCTCCGCCACATCGAGGCCAAGCGGAAGGCGCTCGGCCTGCCGTACGTCGAGCCGGAGACGATCCAGGTCGAGGGTCGCGTGCCGGTGACCGCCTGAGCGGCCGCGGTTCGCAGGGAGACGGTCGATGGGCGGTCATGACGAGGTGCGCCCGGCCGGCGACGCGGGCGGCTTCCGGGTCGTCGTCGCCGGCAAGGGCGGCGTCGGCAAGACGACGCTGACGGCGGTCCTGGCACGGCTGCTCGCCCGCCGCGGCTTCACCGTGCTGGCGGTCGACGCCGATCCCCAGATGAACCTCGCCCACGCCCTCGGCCTCCCGGCGGCCGAAGCGGAGGCGCTCGTCCCGCTCAGCCGCAACGCCGACTACGTGGAGGAGAAGACCGGCGCCCGGCCGGGGGGCGGCTGGGGGCAGCTCCTGCGGCTCAACCCCGACCTCTCCGACGCGGTCGACCGCTTCGGGGTCGCCGCCCCCGACGGCGTGCGCCTCCTGGTCATGGGCACCGTCCTCCAGCCGGCGGTCGGCTGCCTCTGCCCGGAGAACACGCTGCTGGCGGCGACGGTGAACGCGCTCGTCCTCCGACCGGGCGAGGCGATCCTCATGGACACGCAGGCCGGCGTGGAGCACTTCGGCCGGGCGCTGGCCCGCGGCTTCCAGCAGGCGATCATCGTCGCCGACCCGAGCGCCAACGCGACCGCCACGGCGCTCCAGGTCGCCCGCCTGGCGCGCCAGTTGGGCATCCCGGCGATCCACCTGGTCGTCAACCGGGTGCGTGAACCCGGGGAACTGGCACGGGTCGACGCGCGCCTCGCCGGGCAGGAGGGTCTCTTCGACACGCGCCATGCCCTCCCCTACGACGAGCGGGTCCTGGAGGGCGACCCGGCGGTGAGCGGCCTCTTCGAGGGGGCCGGGTCGGCCTTCCTCGAGGCCGCGCGCCGGCTGGCCCGCGCGGTCGTGGAGACCGAAGCGGAGGTGGCGATATGCGCGTCGTGATCGTCGGGGCCGGGCCGGCCGGGATCACCGTGGCGGAGACGCTCCGCCAGCTCGACCCGACCCTTGGGATCACCCTCATCTCGGCCGAACCGTATCCGCCCTACGCGCCGCCGGCCCTGGCCGACCACTTCCTGACCGGGCGCACCGCGCCGCTCTACTGGAAGGGACAAGACGTCGACCGGCGGCTGGAGATCGACTACCGGATGGGCGTGCGCGTGCGGGCGGTCGACCCGGTCTCCCGAAGCGTCGTGCTCGACGACGGGACCCCCATCGCCTACGACCGGCTGGTGATCGCCTCGGGGAGCGTTCTCCACGCCCCCGTCGAGGGGATCGATCTGCCCGGGATCGCCGACTTCAAGTCGCTCTCGGCCGCCACGGCGCTCGTCGAACGTGTCCGCGGCGGGACGGCGCGCACGGCGCTGATCGTGGGGGCGGGCTTCATCGGCGTGGAGGTGGCGCTCCTGCTGCGCGAACTCGGCCTCGCGGTCACCGTCATCGAGATGCTCGACCGGGTCATGCCGCGGATGCTCGACGCCGAGACGGCGTCGATCGTCGTGGCCGCGATGCGCGAGCTCGGCGTCGACGTCCGGCTCGAGACGAAGGCGGCCGCCTTCGTCGGCGAGCGGGCGGCCGAGGGCGTGCGGCTCGAGTCGGGCGAGCTCCTGCGCGCCGACGTTCTCGTGGCGGCGACCGGCGTCCGGCCCAACGTCGGCTTCCTGGAAGGCGCGGGAATCGACCTCGGGTGGGGCGTCCGGGTCGATGACCGCCTGGCCACGGGCATCCCCGACGTCTGGGCGGCGGGCGACGTGGCGGAGACGCGGGACCGCCTCACCGGCGAGCGTTACGTCCACGCCCTCTTCCCCAACGCCGTGGAACAGGGCCGCATCGTCGCCGAGAACGTCCTGGGGCGCGGGGCCGTCTACGCCGGCGCCGAGAGCATGAACAGCCTCAGGCACCTCGGCCTGCCCGTCGTCGCGGTGGGGGCGGTGGCGGGCGACGAGGAACTGCGCTGGCGTCGGGACGGCTGCCTGCGCAAGGTCGTCCTCTCCGGCGGGCGGATCGTCGGCTACCGGCTCGCCGGCGACATCCGGGCCGCCGGCGCCTACCGCGCGCTGATGCTCCGCGGGGCCGACGTCCGCCGGCACCGCGACC
>MGMJ01000089.1:24949-28161 GCA_001794945.1 Chloroflexi bacterium GWC2_73_18 | reverse complement strand
CGGCGCCCGCCGATCCGCTTCCCATATCCTGCATCGCATGAGCACCGAGATCGGACGTTACGGCACCTGGTCCAACTTCGATCGCGTCCCCGCGAGCGCCGTCATCGCCCTGGCGCGCCGGGCGGAGGCGCTCGGCTACGACCTCTTCTGGGTCAACGAGAGCGCCGGGCGCGAGCCGTTCGGGCTCCTCGGACACCTCGCCGCGGCGACGGAGCGGATCGGCCTCGGGGTGGGGATCTGCCCGATCTACGCGCGCGACCCGTTCACCTCGCACGCCGCGGCGGCGACGATGCACGAGCTGTCGGGCGGGCGCTTCGTGATGGGACTCGGCGTCAGCCACGACGTTTCGGTCAGGAGCCTGCGCGGGCAGGAGTACCGCCCGCCGCTCACCGCCATGCGCGAGTTCCTCGAGGCCTACCGCCGCGCGACCTACCGGGCGCCGCTGCCGCATGGCGAGCCCCCGCTCGTGGTCGCCGCGCTGCGGCGGCGGATGCTCGAGTTGGCGGCGACGGCGGCGGACGGGGCCTTCCCCTTCCTGGTGCCGGTCGGCCACGTGGCCCGGGCACGCGGCATCGTCGACGACGCGGCGGCGGCCGCCGGCCGCTCGCGGCCCCTGCTGGCGGTGACCCAGCCGGTCCTGCTGGAGAACGACCCGGAACGTGCACGCGCCGCCGGACGCGCCCACGTCGGCGGCTTCCTCGACCGCCCCAACTACGTGCGCAACCTGCTCGAGTGCGGCTTCACCGAGGAGGAGGTCGCCTCGCGCGCGGACCGCCTCGTCGACGCGCTCGTCGGCTGGGGCGACGAGGCGGCCGTCCGGGCGCGCCTGCGCGCGATGCTCGACGCGGGCGCCGACCACGTCGCCCTGATCCCCCTCACCGCCGAGGGTGCGATGCCGGACGCGCCGACCGTCGAGGCGCTGGCCCCGCCCTGGTAGTGTCGGGCCACGGTGGCGGCAGCGGCGGTCGGATCGGCGGTCGGGGCGGCGGTCGGGGCACGGGGGCGATCCTCGCCGGGAGCGATGCGGGTGTGCATCGCGCGGCGCACGAGTGAGCGTGGCCCCGTGCCGGATCCGGCCGTTTCCGACCGGGGGTCGAGCGTGTTCATGCGCGCATTGATGCACCACGGTATCGGCGGCCGGTCGCCGCGCCTGAGCCACCCGTGGGCGCCGCGGCAGGCGCGGCGGTAGACTGGGCGACCATGACGGCCGAGGCGCGCACCCCCACCGCCACGCCCCGCTCCCCCGCCGCGCGCGAGCTCGGGATGAAGGCGACCCTCCTCTTTCCCGACCGCGAGATCGTGCAGCGCTACTACGTGCCGCTCGTCTACACGGCCTGCCGGACCTGCTACTCGGAGCTGGAGCCCGACGAGATCTTCCGGCGCGCCACGAGCGGCCAGGTCGCCGCGGAGAAGCAGCAGGAGCTGATCAAGAAGGTGATCGAGTCGGGCCACGGCTCGACGATCGAGCACATCGTCTTCACCTTCGGCATCAGCGGCGTGACGCGGACGCTGTCCCACCAGCTGGTCCGCCACCGCGCCGGCGTCGCCTTCGACCAGCAGTCGCAGCGCTACGTCAACTACAAGCGGCCGAGCTACATGGTGCCGGGCTCGATCGCCGACGCCGAGCCAGGCCTGCGCGACGCCTTCGTGGCCGAGATGGACGAGTCGCTCGAGCTCTACGGGCGGCTGCTGGGAGCCGGGATCCCCGGCGAGGATGCGCGCTTCGTCATGCCCAACGCGACGCGCACCAACCTGGTCATGACGACCAACCTGCGCGCCCTCATCCACATGTCAGGCCTGCGCCTCTGCACCATGGCGCAGTGGGAGATCCGCCGGCTCTTCCAGCTGATCCGCCACGAGATCTTCGCGGTGAGCCCCTTCCTCGGTTCGTTCCTCGCCCCCAAGTGCGTGCCGCTCGGCTACTGCGACGAGGACCGCAACCGCGACGGGCACTGCCCGATCCGCCCCCACAAGGACGAGGTCCTGGCCGCCTGGGCCGAGAAGCGCGCCGCGGCGCGGGCGGTCGGCCGAGAGCTCCCGACCGTCTAGCTCCGGCCCGGCAGGCCAGGCCGACGACCGGGCCGCCCTACGCGGCCGGCTTGAGGACGACGCTCCCGACGAACTTGTCGTGGAAGCCCTGGCGCTTCGCGTCGCTCAGCGTCGTGTAGGCGAGGTAGATCGCCCACCCGAGCCCGGCCAGGCTGAGGATCCATCCGAGCCCGAAGCCGCCGAACGCCGAAAGCGGCGCCAGGACGATCGGCCAGGCGAGGACCGCCCAGCGGCGGATCGCCGCGTTCATGGCGAGCGGCTTGCGCTCAGCGTCCGTGACGAGCTGGAGCTTCAGGACCTTCTGCCCCGGTGACGCCCCCATCGTCGACCACGTGTAGGCGAAGTAGCCGGCCGTGATGGCGGCCTCGAGCACGACGAGGAGGATCAGCCCACCGTAGCCCAGCATGAACCCGAGGGCGACGGAGACGAGGAGCGTGTTCAGGACCATGAAGACGACCGCGAGGATCACCGCGTCGATGACGTAGGCGATCACCCGGGTCGTGAAGTCGCAGTAGACGAACCCCGCGGCCGGGCCCGCGGCGACCGGCACCGGCGACCACCCCCCGATCTGCATCGGCTGGGCGGGGCCGGCGGCGGGGGCCGGAGCGGCGGGCGGGGGCGCGGCGGCGGGCGGAGGCGCGGCGGGCGCAGGCTCCGGCTGGGCTGGGCTCTGGGGGGCGACTGGCTCGCCGCCGGGGCCGGGTCCGGTCATTCTTACTGCCTCCTGCGGGCTGGGGATCGGTTGGGGGCAAGGATACGTCGCGGCGAGGGGCGTGGGAAGCCGTCCAGCGCAGGCTACCCCTCCGCCGCCAGGAGCGCCAGGAAGCGTCGCAGCACCCGTCCGAGCCGCGGCCCGGCCGCCGCCGCGGCGGCCAGCACGTCCTCGTGGCGGATCGGCCGGCCACCGATCCCGGCGGCGGGGTTGGTGACGAGCGAGAGGCCGCACAGCTCGAGGCCGACCCAGCGCGCGGCGATCGCCTCCAGGACGGTGGACATCCCGACCGCATCGGCGCCAAGCGCCCGCAGCATCCGCACCTCGGCCGGGGTCTCGTAGTTCGGCCCCGGGAGCCCGGCGTAGACGCCCTCCTCGAGGGTCACCTCCTCGATCGCCGCGGCGCGCGCCAGGAGCCGGCGCAGGCGCGGGCTCCAGGCATCCACGAGGT
>MGMJ01000089.1:21170-24879 GCA_001794945.1 Chloroflexi bacterium GWC2_73_18 | reverse complement strand
GGCCGCGTTGGTCAGCACGATCGTGCGCGCCCCGAGTCGGCCCATCAGCAGGACCGGCTCGACGACGAGCCGCGGGGCATGACCCTCGTACGCGTGGAGACGGCCCTGCAGCATCGCCACGGTCACGCCCTCGAGGCGACCGAGCAGCAGCCGGCCGGCGTGTCCCGGCGCGGAGGCGGCCGGCCAGCCGGGCAGGGCCGCGAAGGGGATGGCGATCGAGTCGTCGAGCGCCTCCGCCAGGTCCCCCAGTCCGGAGCCGAGCACGATACCGGCGATCGGCACCAGCGCCGTCCGTTCGCGCACGGCACCCGCCAGCGCGTCGAGGCGCGCCCGGCGGTCGAGCGGAAGCTTCAACGGTCCGTTCGCGTCCAGTTGCTCACCCGGGGATCTGCTCCGGAAAGGAGATCGCCCGGCGAGGTACCGACACCGGGATGCCGGTCACGCCCGCCGGGCAATGGAGCGCCCGAAGCGACCGGTCGAGCAATCCAGGACGTTGATGTGATCTCAGCCCCGGAGGTCCCTGACGGCCCCTTCGGGCAAGCCGAACGATACGGTGGGACGGGGGCCCGGGTCAATGCGCTTATCCACCGAATCGGGGCCGGCGGCCGCGATCTCGTCCACGAGTTTTCGACCGCTGTGGAGAACCTGTGGACAAGCACGGTCCGCCCGGTCGAGGCTCAGGCCGGCCGGATGACGTAGGTCTTCGCCACCATGTCGTGCCAGCCGCGCTTGCGGCCGTCGAAGGCGACCCAGATGACGCCCAGCAGGATCACCGCGAAACCGACGATCAGCATGACGTAGCGGATGAGAGCGGTGACGAAGTCGATCGGTCCGCCATCCGACTGGCGCACGACGCGCAACCCCAAGAGCATCATGCCGATCGTCTGGCCGCGAAGCGTCCACAACGCGATGAAGTAGACGGCCGACAGGAGCGTCTGCAGCCCGGAGGCGCCGTAGTTGACGGTGACGCCCCCATCGGTCACGACGACGGTGCGAGTCAACGGTGAGAGCAGCACCCCGAGCACGATCCCGACGATGATCGCGTCGACGATGTAGGCGACCAGGCGCCGCCAGAACCCGCCGTACCGCCAGCCGGGCGCGGGTCCGGCGGACGCGGGCGGAGGCGGTGGCCAGCCCGCCGGCGGGGGTGGCGTGGCGGGCTGCGTCGTCCAGTCGGCCGGCGGGAGCGACGGGGGCGGTCCGCCCGGCTGTTCCTGACCCGAAGGAGTACCCGGCGTCTCCATCTGGCGTCCTCCTGCTGCTCGGTCGGTGGAAGCGTCGCCCGCCGCATGATAGCCCCCTTAGGGAACCGCGCGACAGCGGCGGTACTACCGCCGCGCTCAGGTGGTACCTCTAGCCAAGTGCACCAGACCGACACGCCCACCTAGGATGACCGCAGTCGGCGGGACCAGACCCTGACCGGCCCGCCTGGAGAGGGTTTGACGATCATGGCGCAGACCGAACAGCGTGCAGGCTTCCGCCTGTGGGGCCTTGCCCGGGGGGCGGGCGAGCCGGGCAGGCCGCAGGGCGAGCCCGAGGAGACGTCCGAGGCATCCGTCGTCGCGGAGACCGCCCCGGATGCCGCGGCCGTCGCGGGCGAGCCGCCGGCCGAGACGGTCCCCGAAACGGACGCCGAGACGCCGAAGGAGACCGAGCCGACGACCGAGGCGGCCGTCGATGCGCCTCCGGTCGCGCCGGCCGAGCCCTCCGCGGCGCCGCACCTGCCGACGCGCTTCCTGGCCGAGATGGCCCGCGCCATGCAGGCCGCCGCCAGCGACGAGCGCGGTCGCGTGCTCGAGACGTTCCGCGTCGACGTGAAGACCTACATCGAGGGGATCCACGGGCGCGCTGCCGACGAGGTCGGCCAGCTCAAGAAGCAGGCGGACGACGACGTCGCCGCCGTGCGCGAGTGGTCGAAGGCCGAGATCGCGCGCATCCGCGAGGAGACCGAGCGGCGGATCGCCACCCGGCGCGGCGAGCTGGATCGCCACCTCGAGGATCACGCCGCGCTGATCGAGAGCGAGATCGAGCGCGTCCAGGCCGCCGTGACCGCCTACGAGCGGGAGACGGAGTCCTTCTTCGAGAGGCTGGTCGCGGAGACCGACCCGGCCGTCATCGCCGAACTGGCCCGCCTCATGCCCGATCCGCCCAGCCTCGAGTTGGCCGACGCGGCCGCCCGGACCGCGGCGCTCGGCGAACTTCTGCGCCGCCCGGCCGAAGCGGTCGAGCCGGTCGCGGACACCGAGCCCGCCCCGGAGGCCGCCCCCGCCGAGCCCGAAAGCCCGCTGATGGGCGTCCCGGTCGATGGGGGGGTCGAGACGGCGCCCGCGGCCGAAGCCGAGGTGCCGGGCGAGGAGCCGCTCGACCCACGCCTGGCCGCCCTGGCGATGACGCCCGATCTCGCGCTGGCCGAGCGCGAGGCGGTCGTCGACGCCGCCAACACCGCCGAGGTCGAGGCTCCCGCCGAGACGATCGGCGAACCGATCGAGGAAGTCTCCGAGGAATCCATCGCGGCGCGGTTGGCCGGTCTCGTCCCCTCCTCCGAGCAACCGGCCAACGGCCGCTCGATGCGCCACCACCACGAGCCGCCCGCCAACGCCGTCACCGAGCAGGTCGTCGTCCTGGGCCTCACCAGCGTGGCCTCGATCGCCAGCTTCAAGCGCTACCTCGGCCGCCTTGCGGGTGTCGCCGCGGTCGGCGTCAGCTCCGGTCCCGACGGCGAGTTCATCTTCAAGGTCAGCCACGAGCCGACGGTCGCGCTGCACGATCTGGTGCCGACCCTGCCTGGCTTCGCCGCGCGCGTCACCGGCTCTGGCGAGGGGATCCTGAGGGTCTCCGCCCGCGACCCGGAAACGGACGCGAGCTGAGCCAAGACGCCTGAGGAGGAGGCGCGAACGTGGCCCGACCGGCGGTCGTCGCCCACCTGCCCGGCGGGGAGCTCGTCCCCGTCGCCGCCGCCATGAAAGAGGCCGGGTTCGAGCTCGTCTCCGTCGAGACGGCGGAGGAACTCGCCGGCGTGCTGCGCCACCGGCGCGACATCGGCGTCGCCCTGATCGACACGGAAGCCGACCTCGACGCCTCGCTCGAGCTGTACGACGTGCTCCACGAGGGCGGGCGCGACATCCCGGCGCTCATGATCGTGGCGCCGCGGATGATCGATAAGCTGGCCTCCGCCGGGAGCGCGGCCGCCAGCGACGAGTACCTGTCTCGACCCTACTCCGCGGAGTCGATCCGCTGGCGCGTCGAGGCGATGCTGATCCGCGCGCAGACCTACGACGACGGCAGCGGCCCCGTCCTCGAGGGGCCGGTCGCCGACATCGACTGGCTGCGCCGCGCCTCCATCATCACCGTCTTCAACCCGAAGGGCGGCGTCGGCAAGACCTCGATCGCCGTCAACCTGGCGACCGTGCTGCAGGTCCGCAGGCAGCAGAAGGTGCTCCTCGTCGATGCTGACACGGTGACCGGGCACATCGCCTCGTCGCTGGGTCTCGACGACGTGACCACCGCGCTCGAGGCCTGGCAGGACGACGCCGCGCCGTCGCGCGGCCTGGCCGGCATCGCCACGACGCACGGCAACGGCCTCGCGGTCGTCGTCCTGGCGACGACGCCGCTCCACCACGACAACCTGACCCCCGAGCGCGTCACGGAACAGCTCCTCGCGGCGCGGGCCGGCTTCGACACCATCATCGTGGACACGCATCCCGACTAC
>MGMJ01000089.1:16707-21157 GCA_001794945.1 Chloroflexi bacterium GWC2_73_18 | reverse complement strand
TGGCGCTCTTCCGCCGCTCGGATCGGATCCTCGTGCCGGTGACGCCCGACGTCCCGGCGATCCGGGCCGCCATGCAGTTCATCGACGTGGCCACCGAGCTGGGCGTGCGCGACCGGCTGGCGATGGTCGTCAACCGCGCCAACAGCGGCGTCTCGGTGGGGGACCTGGAGCGGACGATCGGCCTCAAGGCGATCGGCACGATCCGCTCCGCCGGGATGCTCTTCGTGCGCGCCGCCAACGAAGGCATGACGGTCGTCGAGCGCTACCCGCGCGAGGGCGTCACCAGGGACTTCGAGGCGCTGGCCGACCGGATCGTCAGCAGCACCCAGGCGGCGCTACAGCCCGCCGTGGCGCGCGGCTTCCTGGGGCGCAGCGCCCCCGTCCGCGTCTAGCCCCGGCGTAGCCCGCCCGGCGCCACTCAGCGCGAGCGGTCGGTCCAACTCGTCCCCCCGAGCGGCTGCCCGGGGAGCGGCCGAGGCGCCTCGAGCGTGCGTCGGTCGATCTGCTCGATCCCCCGCACGTAGGAGCGGTTGACGAGCACGACCTTCGTGTGCGGGTCACCCACCTGCAGCCGGCCGTAGAGGACGACCGCGTCGATCACCGGCACGAACAGCTCGGTGGAGCGATCGAGCAGCTGCAGCGGCTCGGCGCCGGGGAAGAGCTGGACCGTGCCGAGCACGCGGAAGGGCGGCGCGTCGAGCGCGAGATCGTAGGCGACCTTGTGGACCCGCAGCGCGGAGCGGTGCGCCTCGTCGGCCTCCGGCAGGCTCCCCTCTCCCGCCGCCACCACGATCAGGTCGTACGGGTCGACCGCCTTGAGCCCGGGTACCGGCGTGAACGAGCCCGAGCCGTCGACCGGGGCCCAGGCCACGTCGCTGATGGGGATCGGCTCGCGCCGGTTGAGGGTGTCGCTGAGACGGCCGCGGATCGCCATATGTCCGACGAGGCGCCACTCCTCGGTGAAGCCATCGAAGGCGAGCTGGCGCACCCCATCCGGCGGCGGCTCGGGCGCCTGTTCCCGGGCCTCGTCTCCCCTTCCCCGCCGGAAGAGGTTGAAGGGCATCGCCTCCTAGTCCTCCTCGCGTCCGGACTCCGTGCGGATCGTCTCGACGACGCCCGCATCGGCCAGCGTGGTCGTGTCGCCGAGTGCCCGCCCCTCGGCGATGTCCCGCAGCAGGCGGCGCATGATCTTGCCCGAGCGCGTCTTGGGCAGGTCGGGCGCGAACATCAGGTGCTTCGGCTTGGCGATCGGCCCGATCACCTTCGCCACGTGCTCGCGCAGCTCGACAGCCAGCTCATCGGACGGCTGCCGGCCAGCCTTGAGGATGACGTAGGCGAAGATCGCCTGGCCGACGACGGGGTCGGTCTTGCCAACGACCGCCGACTCGGCCACGGCCGGGTGATCGACCAGCGCCGACTCGACCTCGATCGTGCTGATGCGGTGGCCGGCCACGTTCATGACGTCGTCGACCCGACCGAGCAGCCAGAAGTAGCCGTCGGTGTCGAGGCGCGCACCGTCGCCGGTGAAGTAGGTACCGTCGAAACGGGTCCAGTAGGTCTGGCGGTATCGCTCCGGGTCCTTGTAGATGCCGCGGAGCATGGCCGGATATGGCCGGGTCAGGACGAGGTAGCCGCCGCCGCCGGGGCCGACGGGCTGGCCGGTGGAGTCGAGCACCGCCGCCCCGACGCCGGGGAACGGGAAGGTGGCCGACCCGGGCTTGGTGCGCGTGATGCCGGGAAGCGGCGTGATCAGGATCATGCCGGTCTCGGTCTGCCACCAGGTGTCGACGACCGGGCAGCGCTCGCCGCCGATGTTGAGGTGATACCAGAGCCAGGCCTCGGGGTTGATCGGCTCACCGACCGTGCCGAGGAGGCGGAGGGAACCGAGATCGTGCTTCGCCGGCCACGCCTCGCCCTGCTTCATGAAGGCGCGGATCGCCGTCGGCGCCGTGTAGAGGATGGTGACCTTGTAGTCCTCGACGATCTGCCACCAGCGATCCCAGGCGGGCGTGTCCGGCGCACCCTCGTAGATGATTCCGGTCGTGGCGTTGGCGAGCGGCGCGTAGACGATGTAGGAGTGCCCGGTCACCCAGCCGATGTCGGCGGCGCACCAGAACACGTCGTCGGGCTTGATGTCGAAGATGTAGTGGTGGGTGACGGACGTCCCCACCAGGTAGCCGCCGGTGGTGTGGACGATCCCCTTCGGTCGTGCGGTCGTGCCCGAGGTGTAGAGCAGGTAGAGCATGTGCTCGCTGTCGACCCAGACCGGCGGGCACTCGGCGGCCTGGCGCTCCACGACGTCGTCCCACCAGAGATCGCGCCCCGCGGTCATCGGCACCTCGTGACCGGTGCGGCGAACGACGATGCAGCGCTCGACCGTCGGCGTCTCCTGCATCGCCTGGTCAGCCGACTGCTTGAGCGGCACGATGTTGCCGCGCCGGTAACCACCGTCGGCGGTGATCAGGACCTTCGCCTCGGCGTCGTTGATCCGCCCCGCCAGCGCCTCGGCGCTGAAGCCGCCGAAGACGACCGTGTGCGGCGCGCCGATGCGGGCGCAGGCCAGCATGGCGATCGGCAGCTCCGGGATCATCGGGAGGTAGATCGCCACGCGGTCGCCCTGACCGACGCCGAGTTCTTTCAGCGCGTTCGCGCACCTCGCCACCTCGACGAGCAGGTCGCGGAAGGTGAACGTCCGGGTGTCGCCCGGCTCGCCGATCCAGTGGTAGGCGACCTTGTCGCCGAGACCGCGCTCGACGTGGCGGTCGAGGCAGTTGTAGCTGATGTTGAGCCTGCCGCCGACGAACCACTCGGCGAAGGGGAGCTCCCACTTGAGCGTCGTGTGGAAGGGCGTCTCCCAGTCGACCCGCTCACGCGCCTCGCGCGCCCAGAAGGCCTCGAAGTCGGCGTTCGCCTCGTCGTAGAGGGCCGGGGTCGCGTTGGCCCGGGCGGCGAAGGCGGCGGGCGGATCGAACGAACCGCGCTCCGCCATCAGGGTCACGATCTCGGGTCGCTGCTCGACGCTCACGGGAGTCTCCTCCATGGTGCTGCGTGGCGGGCGCCGGGTCGCCGCGTCCCCGCGCGTTTGTCGTTCGCCCGCCATCCTACCGCGTGCGTCCCGCCCGCGACGCACCGCGGCGGGACCGGGGTGAGGAGGTGCGCTGGAGAAGCGCGCGGCCCGGCGCTCGTCGGCGTGGCGGCCCGGGCGCTCGTCGGCGTGGCAGCCCGGGCGCTCGTCGGCGCCGAGGCGCGCCTGCCTCAGTTACGCCTGCTAGTGGTGGTGGGCGCGGAGGCGGAGCCCCGCCGAGGGGCGACCGCCTCAGGGCCACGCTCAACGGATCGGCCGAAGCCGTCTCCCTCGCCGCGCGCTGCCTCTAGCACGCCTGGTGGGCGTACCTGAAGCGGGTGGGCCGGCTCATCGGCGCCACGGGCCACGACGACGGCCTCGGCCGGGCGGTGCCGCGGATCGCCCTGGCGCGAGCGACAGCCAAGCGGGATCAGCGCCCCCGATCGACCGGATGGCGCGCGGCGTGGACGCGCTGACGCCCGGCGATCGCGCGCCGGCGGTATCCCTCGCTCGCCGAGCCCAGAGGCACGAACAGCATCCCGGAGAACGGACCGGACGGGCGACGCAGCCACCGCGAGACGGCGGCGCCACGGGCAGCGAACGCTGCTCGAAAGGTCGCCCGGTGCTCGGTGATGCGGCGCTGGTTGGTGCTCGTTCGCGAGAGGACGAGCAGGCGACCGACCTGGGCCGGGAGACGACCCGTGCGCCGCCGGTACGCCGCGGCGGCGAGACGGCTCTTCGTCGCGAACCTGCCGATCAGGCGCTGCACGTCAGCGAGGACGGTCTTCACCTCGATGACCAACAGCGTCCTGGTCGGAGGGTGCCAGGCAAGGATGTCGATCGGGCCGACGCCGGCGACGCCAAGGTCGAACTCCGCCTCGACCTCCCATCCGGCGTCGCCGAGCCGGCGGATCAGCGCCTCGACGAGCGAGGCATGGTCCCGGTCGAGCAACCGGTCGAGCTCGCCCCCGCGCCACTGCGCCTCGACGACGATCCGAACCCCGAGCGCCGAGGCGATCGCCCGCAACACCCGGACCGTGAAGCCTTCCAGATCGCCACGTTCGAGCAGCGAGACGGTCTGCTGGGCGACGCCGGCGGCCGTCGCCACGTCCGACTGGCGTTTCCCCTGGCGGATGCGGACGGCCCGGAGGGCGGCGCCAAGGCGGTGGTCGAGGAGCACGGGCTCAGAATGGCGGCCGGCACTTCACCCCCACATCACCGGGACTCACCAGCGCCTTCGCCGCGGAGGGCAGGCGGCGAAGAGGAGACCGGGTGACCCGCCGAGACACGGCGCGGCCGCGCCGGTGCCTCAGCTACGTCCAGCAGTGGTGGTAGGACCGGGCGCCGGGCCCCTCGCCGTCGCGCGGGGCGGGTCCCACGCTCGAC
>MGMJ01000089.1:2573-16650 GCA_001794945.1 Chloroflexi bacterium GWC2_73_18 | reverse complement strand
GGCGAGCGGCGGGCGAGCAGCGGGCGAGCGGCGGGCGAGCAGGCCACCGGCCCGACGCGGCGAACGCCGCCAGGCCTCGCTCCAAGCCAGCCGCCGGTTCGACCCACCCCTCCAGCAGGGCCTCGACCTACACTTCCAGCAGGGCCTCGTCGAGATCACGCCCGCTCTCGACCAGCTCGCTGCGCGGCCGGCCGCTGCCGCCGTAGCGGGCCGCGGTCATCTCGGCCAGGATGGCGAGCGCCGTCTCGGACGGCTGGCGCCCGCCCAGGTCGAGGCCGATCGGGCCCCGCAGACGCGCCAGCTCGGCGTCGGTCAGGCCCGCCGAGCGGAGGCGGGCACGCCGGTCGGCCTGCGTCGTTCGGCTCCCGACGGCCCCGACATAGGCGGCCGGGCTGCGCAGGGCGACGACCAGGGCCGGCTCGTCGAACTTGGGGTCGTGCGAGAGGATGACGACGTAAGTGGCGGGATCGAGGCCGATCCGTGCGAACGCCTCTTCCGGCCAGCCGACGACCAGCTCGTCGGCGTCCGGGAAGCGCTCCCGGGTGAGGAACGCCTCTCGCCCGTCGGCCACGACCGTCCGGTAGCCGAGGGCGCGGGCCAGCGGCACGAGCGCCGTCGCGATGTGGACGCCGCCGAAGATGACGAGGCGCGGCTGCCGGGTGAAGGCCTCGAGGAAGACGGCGAGAACGCCGCCCCCGGGGAGCGGCAGGTCCACCGTCGCCGACGCCTCGCGGGCGAGTGCCGCCCGGGCGGCGGCGACGATCGCGCCGCGCACGGAGAGGGCGGCGCCGGCGGGCGGCCCCTCCATCGTGCCGGCGGCGCCGGAGCCGTCGCCGGTCGTCCCGTCATCGCGGACGACGAGGGTCCCCGTCGCCCCCTCTGGACCGCCGAGGACGGTCGCCACCACGACACCACCCGGGCCGGTCGCGGCGGCCAGGACGTCGGCGGGGACGGCCGGCTGGACAAGCACCCTGATCGTGCCGCCGCAGGCGAGCCCGACCGACCAGGCCGTCTCGTCGCTGACGCCGAAGGTCACCAGGTTCGAGCGGCCGGCCGTCATCGCCTCCTCGATCTCGACCGCCGTGGCGCCCTCAACGCAGCCGCCCGAGACGCCGCCGGCGATCGAGCCGCGTTCGCTGCGCAGCATCACCGAGCCCTCCGGCCGCGGGGCAGAGTTGAAGACGCTCGTCACCACGGCCCGCCCGACGCGCTCGCCGCGCGCGGCGAAAGCGGCGAGATCGGGGAGGACGTCACGCATCGCTTTCGCGCCCCCTCAGGCCACGGCTGGTGCCAGCCAGTCGCGTCCCCCACCGCGGCGACGCGGCGGCAGGTCGGCCAGGAGCGCCGCGAAACGCTCCAGCGAGGCGACGTCATGGCAGGGCAGGAAGTCGTCGACGTAGGGGAGCGCGGCGCGCAGGCCGGCCGTCAGCGGGGCGAAACCGGGCGTCCCGGCCAGCGGGTCGAGCCAGATCAGGCGCCAGCAGCTCCGCTGCAGCCGGGCCATCTCCTCGGCCAGGACCGCCGGGTCACCCCGTTCCCAGCCGTCCGAGACGACGATGACCACGGCGCCGCTGCGGATCGTCCGTCGCGCCCAGCGCACGTTCAGCTCCCGCAGCGCCTGCCCGATCCGCGTCCCGCCCGACCAATCGACGACCGAAGCGGCGACCCGGGCGAGCGCCGCGTCGACGTCGCGGTGGCGGAGCTGGCGGGTGATGCGCGTCATCCGCGTACCGAAGACGAAGCTCTCGGTGCGAGCGCCGGCCCGCCCCAGCGCATGGGCGAAGCGGAGCAGGAAGCGCGAATAGCGCTCCATCGAGCCGCTGATGTCGCAGATGAAGACGATCGGCCGCGGCTGGACCCGCCGGCGCACCCAGAGCCACTCCACCGGCGCGCCGCCGGTCGCCAGCGCACGGCGAAGCATCGCCCGCGAGGCGGGGCGGACGCCGCGCGGCGCCGGCTCGCCACGCCGCGTGCGACGGACCGGGAGGGCCGGGCGAAGGGCCTCGATCATGGCCGCGGCCTCGCGCTCCTCGGCCGGACTCAACCGGGCGAAGTCGACGGTCCGCAGCAGCTCGGCGGCGGAGGCGGTCGCCACGGCGACGCTGAGGAGCGTCTTGTCGCCCGTCACCTCCGGCTCGTTGCCGGCGTCGAGGCCGGCGCCGCGCCGGTCGGGCCGCCGGCGGATCACCGCCATCGGGAGGCCCGGCCCGGGAAGGCCGGATGCCCGGCGGCGCCAGAAGAGATCGAAGGCGGCGTCGTAGATGGCGATCTCGTCGTGGCGCCGGACGAAGACGGCGCGCCCGGCGGCCTTCACCTCGTCGCGCCGGTCGAAGCCGATCAGCGCCAGCGCGCGGAGGAAGTCGCGCGTCGAGCCGGCGTCTGCGCCGATGCCGGCCCGGCGGAGCAGCCGCCCGAAGTCGATCGCGTTGGCGACGAGCGCGCCGCCGTCGACGGCGGCCGGCCCGGTCGCCGTCTCGACGACCAGCCGCGTCGATCGGGGAGCATGATCGGTCGGCTCAGCCACGCGCGACGCGCACCTCCTCGAGGATGAGGCGCGCCCCGCCGTCGCGCATGGTGCGAACGTCCTCCTGGTACTTGAGCAGGACCCCGAGCGTCCGCTCGATCAGCTCGGGCGACAGCCGTTCCACACCGAGCGCCAGCAGCGCCGCCGACCAGTCGAGCGTCTCGGCGACGCCCGGCACCTTGAAGAGGTCGGCGCCGCGGAGCCGCTGCACGAAACCGACCACCTCCCCGGCGAGCGTGGCCGGCACTTCCGGCAACCGGGCATGGACGATCTCGAGCTCGCGCTCCGCGGTCGGGTAGTCGATCCAGTGGTAGAGGCAGCGGCGCTTCAGGGCGTCGTGGACTTCGCGCGTCCGGTTGCTGGTGATGACGACGCGCGGCGGGCGCGCGGCCTGGATCGTTCCGATCTCCGGGACGGTGACGGCGAAGTCGCTCAGCAGCTCGAGCAGGTAGGCCTCGAACTCCTCGTCGGCGCGGTCGATCTCGTCGATCAGCAGGACCGGCGCCTTCTCGGTCGCGCTCTCGAGGGCGCGCAGGAGCGGGCGCTTGATCAGGAACGTCTCGCTGAAGATGTCGTGGGTCGCCGCCGTCTGGGCCTCCCCGCGCGCCTCGAGGAGACGGATCTCCAGCATCTGGCGCGGGTAGTCCCACTCGTAGACGGCGGTGTTGACGTCGAGCCCCTCGTAGCACTGCAGGCGGATCAGTTCCGTGTCGAGGACGCGGGCCAGCGTGCGCGCCACCTCGGTCTTGCCGACGCCCGCCTCGCCTTCGAGCAGGAGCGGGCGCTCGAGCGCCAGCGAGAGGTAGAGCGCCGTGGAGAGCTCGCGGTCGGCGACGTAGCGTTCGGCACCGAAGGCGGTCTGCAGCGCCTCGATGGAGGGGACGTCGCCGGGCGGCGCGAGGCGGGCGGTCGGGGCGGGGAACGGTCCGTCGCTCATGACGGATAGCGTAGCGTGACGGAGCCGCCCCGGTCTTCCGGGACGGCTCCTGGCGGCGGTGATCGCCATCAGGTTCTCGTTCGAGTGACTCCCTCAGACCCTCGTCAGCCAGTCCGCATGGCGCGGATCGCGGCCGCGGACCGCGTCGAAGTAGATGCGCTGCAGATCCATCGTGACCGGGTAGTCCCGCCCCTTCCCCACGGGGTGGCCGTCGACCTCCTCGACCGGGGCGACCTGGACGCCCGTGCCGGTGAAGAAGAGCTCGTCGCAGAGGTAGAGCTCGGTCCGGTCGATCCTCCGCTCGACGACCCGGTAGCCCGCGTCGCCGGCGATCCGCATCACCGCCTCCCGGGTGATCCCCGGCAGCACGTCGTCGGAGAGCGGCGGGGTGGCGATCTCGCCCCCACTCACGATGAAGAGGTTGGCCGACGACGCCTCGGCCAGGTGGCCGTCGCCGGTGAGCAGGATCGCCTCGCCGTATCCGGCGGCGTGGGCGTCCTCGACGGCGAGCGAGGCGTTGACGTAGCTGCCGGTCACCTTGCCGCGCGCCGGCACGGCGTTGTCGTTGACCCGCTGCCAGGCGGAGACGGTCGCCCGCAGGCCGGTGGTGGGGACGTAGTCGCCCATGGGGAAGCTGTAGATGGTGACCCGATCGGGCATCCCGGTCAGCCCGAGACGGAGGCTCGTCGACGCCTTGTAGGCGACCGGGCGGACGTAGATGTCGGTCAGGTCGCCGTTGCGGCGCAGCAGCTGGCGGGTGATCTCGACCAGCTCCTCGGCCGATTCGCGGATCTCCATGCGGAGCAGCCGCGTGTTGCGCAGGAAACGCTCGTAGTGCTCCCGGGCGAAGAGGATCGCCACGCCGCCGTCGTCCTGGAGGTAGGCGCGGATCCCCTCGAAGATGCCGGTCCCGTAGTTGAACGTGTGGGTAGCCACCGAGATCCGGGCGTCGGCGAAGGGGACGAGCGCCCCCTCGAAGTAGGCGAAGGCGCCCATCGTGGGGGCCCTGCCATCGCCGCCCCGGGCGCTGGTGGCTCGCTCGGCGGTCTCCGTCATCGGTCGAACCAGCTGGTCGTATCGTGGCGCGCCGACGCCTCGTCGTACTCGGCCTCCGGCGCGCGCCGCGCTCCGGCCCGCGCTCGTCGCCGGCCGCCCGCCGCCTCGGCCGCGCCGGCCCAGTGCTCCTCGGCGAGCATCGCGTTGATCGCCTCGATGTAGGCCTCCACCGAGGCCTGGATGATGTTCGTCCCCCTGGCCTCGCCGGGGTAGCGCCCGCGTGCCCGGCGGCCCGCGGCGGCCGACGGCGGGGCGATCCTGAGCGCCACCCGGCCCTCCGAATCGGGGCCCTCGGCCAGCGCATGGATGTCGTAGGCGATCAGCCGCGGATGTCCGGTCAGCACCTCGGTGAGGGCGCGGTCGACGGCGCGGAAAAGCGCGTCGACGGGGCCGTTTCCCTCGGCCGACGCCTCCCAGCGGTGGTCGCCCGCCTCGACGACGACGGCGCCACGGCTCTGCACGTTGCTTCCCGACGTGACCGTCCAGCGCGCCAGGCGGATCTGCCGTCCGGCCTCCTCGGCAACCTCGCCCGCGGGGCGTCCCGCGGCGTCCGTGGGTGTCATCGTGACTACCTCCCTGCCGGGTCCGGGCCCGACCGTCCCGGGACGACCGGCTCGCCGCGCGCGGCGGTCGCGGTGGTGAAGTGGCGTTCATCGCGCCGACGAACCTCGGCGCCGGACTTCCAGATGGCGTACTCGAGCGAATCGCCGAGCGCCTGCCAGGACGCGGCGATGATGTTCGTGTCGCTGCCGACGGTCGACCACGTGCGCAGCCCGTCGTACGAGTCGATGGTGACGCGGGTGCGCGCCGCGGTGGCGTGCTCGCCGTCGAGGATGCGCACCTTGTAGTCGATCAGGTGGACCGCGTCGAGCTGCGGGTAGAAGGCACGCAGGGCCTTGCGCAGGGCGCTGTCGAGGGCGTTGACCGGGCCGTTGCCGTCGGCCGCGGTGTGGAGCGTCTCGCCGTCGACCTCGACCTTGACGGTCGCCTCGGCGCGCAGGTCGCGTCCCTCGCGCCCCTCGACCAGCACGGTGAAGTCGAGGAGGCGGAACGGCGCCCGGTAGCCGGGCCGGGCGCGCAGGATGAGCAGCTCGAAGGACGCCTCGGCACCCTCGAAGGATGCGCCCTCCGCCTCGAGCTGCTTGACCAGCCGGGAGATGACGCGCGGGTCGACCCCCTCCAGCTCGTGCCCGAGCTCCTCGGCCCGCCAGCGCGTGTTGGCCTTGCCGCCCAGCTCGCTGACGACCAGGCGCGTGGCGTTGCCGACGCGTTCCGGATCGACGTGCTGGTAGCTGTGGCGCACCTTGGCGGTGGCCGCCCCGTGGACGCCGCCCTTGTGAGCGAAGGCCGAGGTCCCGACGTAGGGCTGATGCGCGTCGGGGGTGATGTTGGCGACCTCGGCGATGTAGCGCGACAGCTCGGTCAGCTCGTCCAGGCGTCCCGAGGGCACGGTCTCGACCCCCGCCTTGAGCGCCAGGTTGGCCAGGATGGTGACCAGGTCGGCGTTGCCGCAGCGCTCGCCGTAGCCGTTGACCGTGCCCTGTACCTGGCTGATCCCGTTGGCCACCGCGGCCATCGAGTTGGCGACGGCGAGGCCCGCATCGTCGTGGACGTGGATCCCCCAGGCGATCCCCTCGCCGAGCACGTCGCGCACGGCGCGGATGACGGCCCCGAGGTCGTCGGTGAGCGTCCCACCATTGGTGTCGCAGAGCACGAGTGAGGCGGCGCCTGCCTCGTGCGCGGCGCGCAAGGTCGCCAGGGCGTAGGCGGCGTCGGCGCGGTAGCCGTCGAAGAAGTGCTCGGCGTCGTAGACCACCTCCTTGCCGCCCGCCCGCAGGAAGGCGACCGAGTCGGCGATCATGGCCAGGTTCTCCTCGGGCGTCGCCTCGAGCACCTCGGTGACGTGGAGGAGCCAGCTCTTGCCGAAGATGGTGACCACCGGCGTGCCGGCCTCGACGAGCGCCTGGAGGTTGGGGTCGTCGTCGGGGCGGTTGAGGCGGTGGCGGGTCGCCCCGAAGGCGGCGATGCGGGCGTTCTCCCAGGTCTTCGTCCGGGCCGCGGCGAAGAAGTCCATATCCTTCGGGTTCGAGCCCGGCCAGCCGCCCTCGATGTAGGGGAAGCCGAAGGCGTCGAGCCGGTGGGCGATCTTGAGCTTGTCGGCAAGCGAGAGGACCAGTCCCTCCCGCTGGGTTCCGTCGCGCAGCGTGGTGTCGTAGAGGACGACGCGGCTCATCGGACGGACCCACCCGGCACCGCGGCGAGCTCGGAGGCCGCCAGGCGCGCCACGATCGCCTCGGCCATCTCCGCGGTCCCGACGACCTTCGTCCCGGCCGCTGCCTCGCCGGCCCCGGCCGCCAGGTCGACCGTTCGCAGGCCGTCCTCGAGCGCCTCCGCGACCGCGCGTTCGATCGCGTCACTCGCGGACGGCTGGCCGAGCGACCAGCGCAGCATCATGGCGCCCGAAAGGATCGTGGCGACCGGGTTGGCCCGGTCCTGCCCGGCCAGGTGCGGCGCCGAGCCGTGGATCGGCTCGTAGAGCCCGTGGATCCCGTGGTCGGTCCGGCGCGTCCCGAGCGACGCCGAGGGGAGCATCCCCAGCGAGCCGGCCAGCACGCTCGCCTCGTCGGAGAGGATGTCGCCGAACATGTTCTCGGTGGCGATCACGTCGAACGAGGCTGGCCGCTTGATCAGCATCATGGCGCAGGCGTCGACGAGGCGGTGCTCCCAGGTCACCTCGGGGAAGTCGGCCGCCTCTTCCTCGACCACCTTGCGCCAGAGGCGCGACGAGGCGAGCACGTTCGCCTTGTCGACGCTGGTGAGGTGGCGGCGCCGGCCGCGCGCGAGCTCGAAGGCGAGGCGCACCAGGCGGCGGATCTCGCCCTCGGTGTACCAGAGCGTGTCGACCGCGACCCGGCCCTGCGGCGTCTCGCGTTCCTCGGAGGGGCGCCCGAAGTAGAGGCCCCCCGTCAGCTCGCGGACGATGAGGAGATCCACGCCGGCGAGGAGCGACGGGCGCAGCGGGCTGGTCCCCACCAGCGATGGCTCGACGCGCACCGGGCGCAGGTTGGCGAAGAGCTCGAGCCCGCCGCGGAGAGTGAAGAGTGCCTGCTCGGGGCGGACCGGGGCGTTCGGGTCGTCCCACTTCGGCCCACCGATGGCGCCCAGGAAGACGGCGTCGACCGCGCGGCACGTCTCGAGGTCCTCGGCCCGGATCGGCACGCCGAAGGCGTCGATCGCCGCACCGCCGACGACGAGATCCGTCCACTCGACCGCGAACCCGAACCGGGCGCCGGCCGCCTCGACGACCCGCCGCCCCGCGGCGATCACTTCCGGTCCGACACCGTCGCCGGCGATCACCGCCACGCGGTAGCGGGGCCCCTCCGTCATCGCTCGCCCTCGAGCGTGCCGCGCGAGACGTACGCGCCCGAGACGTTGGGAAGCGACGCCCCGTGGAGCTTGTTCACCGCCGCGAGGTAGCCCTCCAGCGACGCCTCGATGATGTTGGTGGAGAGGCCGTGCCCGGTCACCACCAGGGCGCCGGGCCCGGAGTCGGCCGAGCGGCGGCAGCGGACGAGCACCTGGCCCTGCGCATCCTCGCCCTCGCCGACGGCGCGGATCTCGTACTGGGCCAGGATCGGGCGCCAGCCGAGGACCGGCTCGATCGCCGCGTCGACCGCCTTGAAGAGCGCGTCGACCGGCCCGTTACCGCTCGTCTCCGAGGCCCGAGCCTCGCCCCCCACGACCAGGAAGACGTTGCCGCTGCTGCGCCCGCCCTTCGAGCTGGTCACGCTCCAGCCCTCGAGCTGGACCGCAGCAGGAACCTCGCTGACGCGCTCCTCGACGAGCGCGATCAGGTCCTCGTCGGTCACGTCCTTCTTGGCGTCGGCGAGCGCGATCGCGGCGCGGTAGATGGCGTCGAGCCGCTCGCCGTCGACCTCGTAGCCGAGCTCGGAGAGCTTCTTCTGAAGTCCCTTGCGGCCGGAGAGCTTGCCGATCGAGATCGTGCTCCCGGTGAGGCCGACCGACTGCGGCGTCATGATCTCGTAGGTGAGCGGGTTCTTGATGACGCCGTCCTGGTGGATCCCCGACTCGTGGGCGAAGGCATTGCCGCCGACGACCGCCTTGTTGGGCTGCACGACGAAGCCGGTCAGGTAGCTGACCAGGCGGCTCGCCGGGGTGATCTGCTCGGTGGAGACGCGGGTCGCCAGGCCGGGGAACTGGGTCGGACGGGTGCGCACGGCCATGACGACCTCCTCGAGCGAGGCGTTGCCGGCCCGCTCGCCGAGTCCGTTGATCGTCACCTCGACCTGGCGCGCGCCGGCCTGGATGGCGGCGAGCGTGTTGGACGAGGCGAGCCCCAGGTCGTTGTGGCAGTGGACGCTGACGACGGCGTCGCGTCCGACCCGCTCGACGACGCGGCCGACGAGCGCCCCGAACTCGGCCGGGATGGCGTAGCCGACCGTGTCGGGGATGTTGACGGTCGAGGCGCCGGCACCGACGACCGCCTCGTAGACGTCGAGCAGGAAGCCGGGATCGGTGCGCGAGGCGTCCTCGGCGCTGAACTCGATCTCGGCGGCGCGCCCCAGGGCCTTGCGGCCGTAGCGGACCCACTGGACCGCCGCCTTCAGCGCCTCGTCGCGCGTCATCCGCAGCTTGTGCTTGAGGTGGATGTCGCTGGTGGCGATGAAGACGTGGAGATGCGGTCGCTCTGCGGCGCGGATCGCCTCGACGGCCCGCTGCGGATCGCCGTCGCGGCAGCGCGCCAGCGCCGCCACGGCGACGCCCTTCGTCTCGACCGCGATACGCCGGACCGCCTCGAAGTCGCCCGGCGACGAAGCCGGGAAGCCAGCCTCGACGACATCGACGTTGAGGCGAACGAGCTGGCGGGCGACCTCGATCTTCTCGGCGACGGTGAGCCCTGCGCCCGGCGCCTGCTCCCCGTCGCGCAGGGTCGTGTCGAAGACGCGGATGGTGCCGGGCGGGACGCCCGGCCCGGGTACCCTCGGGCTCACGACGCCGGCTCCGACTTCGTCGCCGAGGCCTGCGCCTGGCCGGCCTGCACTTCCACCGCGTTCAGCCAGCTCATCTGGCGGCGGAGGGCCGCGCCGACCTGCTCGATCTGGTGGTCGCGGTCGGCCTGGCGGAGCCTCGCGAACTCGGGCCGCCCGGCCTCGTTCTCGGCGATCCAGCGGCGGGCGAACGAGCCGTCCCGGATCTCCCTCAGCACCTCGCGCATGGTGGCGCGGACGTGTTCGTCGATGATCCGCGGCCCGGAGACATAGTCGCCGTACTCGGCCGTGTCGCTGACGCTGAAGCGCATGAAGTTGAGGCCGCCGCGATACATCAGGTCGACGATCAGCTTCAGCTCGTGCATCGTCTCGAAGTAGGCGAGCTCGGGCTGATAGCCGGCCTCGACGAGCGTCTCGAAGGCCATCTTGACGAGCGCCGAGGTCCCGCCGCAGAGGACCGACTGCTCGCCGAAGAGGTCGGTCTCGGTCTCCTCGGCGAAGGTCGTCTCGAGGACGCCCGCGCGGGTGCAGCCGAGTCCGCGCGCGTAGGCGAGGACGCGGGCGCGGGCCGTGCCGCTGTCGTCGCGATGGACAGCGAAAAGCGCCGGCACCCCGCCGCCCTCGACGTAGACCGAGCGGAGCAGGTGGCCGGGGCCCTTCGGCGCGACCATGCCGACGTCGATGCCGCCCGGCGGGTCGATCTGGCCGAAGTGGATGTTGAAGCCGTGGGCGAACATCAGGAGCTGCCCCTGGCGCAGGCGGGGCGCGATCGAGCGCTCGTAGGCCGCCTGCTGGGCCGTGTCGGGGACCGCCATCATGATCGTGTCGGCGGCACCGACGGCCTCCTCCACGTCGCCGACGCGCAGGCCCGCCTCGGCCGCCAGCGGGCGACTCTTCGAGCCGGCCGGCAGCCCGACGACGACGTCCACGCCCGAGTCGCGCAGGTTGAGCGCGTGGGCGTGGCCCTGGCTGCCGTAGCCGATGACGGCGACGGTCCGCCCGCCGAGGGCGGCCGGGTCGGCGTCAGCGTCGTAGTACATGCGGGCGGTCATGCATTCACCTCCACGGCCTGCGCCCCGCGGACCATGACGATGCTCCCGGTGCGGACCATCTCCTTGATGCCGAAGCCGCGCACGAGGGCGACCAGGGCGTCGATCTCCTCCTCGGTCCCGGTCGCCTCGATGACCAGCGCGTCGGCCGCCACGTCGACGACGCGAGCGCGGTACATCTCGACGATGGCGAGCACTTCCTTGCGGGTGCGCGACCCGGCGTTCACCTTGATCAGCGCCAGTTCATGCTCGATGCGGCGCTCGGCCGAGACGTCCTGCACCTTGAGCACGTCGATCAGCTTGTAGAGCTGCTTGGCGACCTGCTCGACCGCCACGTCGTCACCCCACAGGGTGATCGTCATGCGGCTGACGTCGGGGCGCTCGGTGTGCCCGACGGCGAGCGACTCGATGTTGAAGTTGCGCGCCCGCATCAGGCTGGCGACGCGGTTGAGGACACCGGGCCGGTTGTTGACCACGGCGACGAGGACGTGGCGACGCGCCTCGCCCGAGCCGGGCACCCAGCGGGCGGGCGCGGCGCCGTCGGAGGGGCTCATTCGTTGGCTCCCTCCCAGCTCTCGATCAGGTCGGAGAGCCCCTTACCGGCCGGCATCATGGGAAAGACGTTCTGCTCCTGGGCGATCTCGAACCAGACGAGCGCCGGGCCGTCGGCGGCACGGGCGCCGGCGATCGCCTCGTCGACCTGCTCGGGCGTCGACGCCTTGAAAGCCGGGATAGCGTAGGCGGCGGCGAGCTTGACGTAGTCCGGGCCGAGCAAGCTCGCCGAATGGTAGTTGCCCGCGTAGACGATCTCCTGCCACTGGCGGATCATCCCCAGCCGCTTGTTGTCGAGGATGGCGATGCGGACCGGGATGCGGTCCTGCACCAGCGTCGCCAGCTCCTGCATCGTCATCTGGAAGCCGCCGTCGCCGACGATCGCCCAGGTCTCCTTCTCCGGTCGTCCGACCGCCGCCCCCATCGCCGCCGGGACCGCGTAGCCCATGGTTCCGAGCCCGCCTGAGGAGATGTGCGAGTGCGGCCGCCGGAAACCGGCGTAGCGGGCCATCCACATCTGGTTCTGTCCCACATCGCTGACGAGCGTCGCGTCGTGGCCGGTCGCCTCGCCGATGCGGGCGACGACGAAGTCGGCCGAGAGGAGGCCGTCCCGCCAGGCGCCCGAACCGTGCCACGAGGAAGATTCCGACTCGCGGCGCATCGCGGCGAGGTGCTCGAAGTAGGCGCCGCGCTCCTCGGGCTTCCGCTCGCGGACGAGCGGAAGGAGCGCGCGCAGGACGCGCCCGACATCGCCGACGATCGGGACGTCGACCGAGACGTTCTTGCCGATCTCGGCCGGGTCGATGTCGACGTGGATGATCCGCGCGTGCGGCGCGAAGGTGCTCACCTTGCCGGTGACGCGGTCGTCGAAGCGCATCCCCAGGGCGACCAGGAGGTCGGCCTCCTGGATCGCACGGTTGACGTGCTTCCAGCCGTGCATCCCCATGTAGCCGTAGCCCAGGGGGTGGGTCTCGTCGATCGCGCCGATGCCCAGCAGCGTGTGGGCGACGGGGATCTGCGCCTTCTCGGCGAAGGCGCGCAGATCGGCCGCGGCATCGGCGACGAGGACCCCGCGGCCGGCCAGCACGACCGGCCGCTGCGCCGCGTCGATCAGGGCGGCGGCGGCCCGCAACTGGCGGGCGTGGCCGTCGAGGTTCGGCCTGAAGCCGGGCAGGCTGACGGTGGCCGGGTGCTCGGCGCGCGTCTCGCCCTGGAGCGCGTCCTTCGTGATGTCGATGTGCACCGGTCCGGGCCGTCCGGTCCGGGCGATGTGGAACGCCTCGGCGAAGACGCGCGGCAGCTCGTCGGCATCGCGGACCAGCCAGTTGTGCTTGGTGATCGGCAGGGTGATACCGGTGATGTCGATCTCCTGGAAGGCGTCCTTGCCCAGGAGCGCGGCCGGCACGTTGCCGGTGATCGCGACGATCGGCACCGAGTCGAGCATGGCCGTCCCGATGGCGGTCACCAGGTTCGTCGCCGCCGGTCCCGAGGTGGCGAGGCAGACGCCGACCTTGCCGGTGGCGCGCGCGTACCCATCCGCCGCGTGCCCGGCCGCCTGCTCGTGCCGGACCAGGATGTGGCGCAGCTGCGGATGATCGGCGAAGACGTCATAGAGCGGCAGGATGACGCCGCCGGGGTAGCCGAAGATGACGTCCACGCCCTGGCGCAGGATCGCCTCGCACACGACGTCGGCGCCGATGCGGGTCCGCCTGCGGGGCCGTGCCGACTGGAACATCCTGGCGCGCGCCTCTTCGACCGCCCGCGCCGCGGCGCTGCCGGCGCCCGGCAGGTGGCCGTCACGGGCGTGCCGGGCGGCCGACTGCCCGACCGTACGTTCGGCCGGCGCGGCGGCTCGTTCGCTCTTCGTCATCCGCATCGTGTCGTCGGTCCTCTGCTTCGTGCCGCGATCCCCGTTGCCCGGGGACCGTTCCTCCAAA
The DNA here is from genome assembly GCA_001794945.1 of Chloroflexi bacterium GWC2_73_18. Taxonomy (GTDB): domain Bacteria; phylum Chloroflexota; class Limnocylindria; order Limnocylindrales; family CSP1-4; genus GWC2-73-18. Next base: position 3,586 of record MGMJ01000089.1, on the reverse strand, counting down.
CGAAAGACCCCCGCCGCTCCCGGCGAGGGTCCTGTCGGTGCTTCGTGGTCTTCCGCTCTAGCGGTCGTCCCTCCGCTTCCCTTCAGGCTCCCGCCGGGAGCCGCCGATAAGGGCGAGGATCCCGAGCCCGATGAGGCGCAGGATGCCGGGGAGGGATACGTCGACGAGACCGGCAGGGGGCAGCTGGACGGGCACGCGGCGGCCCTCGGCCGTCACCACGACGGCGGCGAAACGGCGGCCCCGATCCTGTTCGCCCAATGGTCTGCTCCCGAATGGTCGCCGCACCGGCGGCGCCCGTGACATCCGCCACGAACCCCGCCGTCGCGAAGTGGCGCGAAGTCTACGCGACCGATCCGCCCCTGTCTACCCCGGTCGCCCTCCCGCTGCGGTCCCATCCCCGCCCGCCGATGGTCCGGGTCCTGCGAGCGCGAGAACACCGGGCAGCGGCACGGGGCGGTCCAGGGTCCTTGATTCTCCTCGAACGGCAGCGCACACTCTGGGCTCGACGCAAGGTAGGGAGGCGTCATGAACCGGCGGCTGCTCGTCCTTCTCACCCTGGCGGCGCTTGTCGCCACGCTGGCGCCTGCGGCCGTGTCGGCCGCGCGCCCGCACGACACTGGCGCCCCGCCATCCGCACGCAGCGAGTTCCGCGACGGCGTCGTCCTCGTCGGCTTCCGTGCCGGCACCAGCCCCACGGCGGAACGGGCGATCCTCGGCGACGTGGCCGGCACACGGCTGGCGACCGTCGGCGCCGGCACCCGCGTCGTGCGCGTCCCGCAGGGCAGGGTCGAGGCGACGATCGAGCGACTGCTCCGCCGCCCGGAGGTCCGCTATGCCGAGCCCGACTACATCTACCGGCTCACGGCCGACCCGGGCGACCCTTCGTTCGGCCAGCTCTGGGGCCTGGTCAATGCCGGCCAGGTCGTCGACGGCGTCTCCGGCACCCCGGACGCAGACATCGACGCCGACCTCGCCTGGGACCTGACAACCGGCTCGGCCGACGTCGTGGTCGG
>MGMJ01000089.1:1464-2438 GCA_001794945.1 Chloroflexi bacterium GWC2_73_18 | reverse complement strand
CGACAACAACCACGGCAGCCATACCTCGGGCACCATCGGCGCGGTCGGCGGCAACGGCGTCGGCGTCGCGGGCGTCAACTGGACGACGAGCCTGATGGCGCTCAAGGCGTTCAACGCGGCCGGCTCGGCGACGTCCTCCAGCATCCTCGGGGCGATCGACTTCGCCGTCGCAGCCAGGCAGGCCGGCGTCAACGTCCGCGTCCTCAACAACTCGTGGGGCGGCTACGAGTTCTCCCAGGCGACGCTCGACGCGATCCGCGAGGCCGGCGACAACGACATCCTCTTCGTCGCCGCCGCCGGGAACTACGGCTTCCCGAACGACTGGCTCCCCTTCTACCCGTGCGGCTACGACGCGTCCAACATCATCTGCGTCGCGGCGACCGACCAGAACGACGCGCGGGCGTACTTCTCGAACTACGGCACGACCTCGGTCGACCTGGGCGCCCCGGGCGTCAACATCCTCTCGACCGTCGCCGGCGGCGGCTACGCCTACATGGACGGGACGTCGATGGCGACGCCGCACGTCAGCGGCGCCGCGGCGCTGGTGCTGGCGCTCGGCGACCGCCCGACGGCCGAGCTGAAGCAGGCGATCCTCTCGAGCGTCGACCCGGTACCGGGCCTGGCCGGCGCGGTGGCGACCGGCGGGCGGCTCAACGTGGCCGCCGCGCTGGTCGCCAGCGGGTCGCTCCCCTCCTCGCCGGCCCTGAGCGCGGTTGCCGAGACCGGCGCCGTCCACCTGGGCTGGTCGGTCCCCGCGGCGGGCGGCTCGCCGATCAGCGGCTACAACGTCTATCGCGGCACGACCCCCGGCGGCGCGACGCTCCTGGCGTCGCTCGGCCTTCAGCAGGCCTACGACGACGCGGCGGTCGCCAACGGGACGACCTACTACTACCAGGTGAGCGCGGTCAACGGCCAGGGCGAAGGGCCGCGCTCGAACGAGGTCTCCGCCACACCGCCCCCGCCGCCCACGGTCC
>MGMJ01000089.1:1063-1455 GCA_001794945.1 Chloroflexi bacterium GWC2_73_18 | reverse complement strand
GGCGGATGGCGGCTCGCCGATCACCGCCTACCGCGTCTACCGCGGCACGGCGTCGGGCGGCGCGGCCGCGCTCGCCGACACCGGCACGACGCCCGGCTACCAGGACGGCGCGGTCGTCAACGGGGTCGCCTACGTCTACCAGGTGAGCGCCCGGAACGCGGTCGGCGAAAGCGCCCGATCGGCCGAGGCCTGGGCGACACCGTCGGCGGCCGGCACGGCCCCGGCGATCGGCGGCTTCGCCCCGACGATCGCGGGCCCGGGGACGGCGGTGGCGATCACGGGGACCAGCTTCGCCACCGGCGCCTGCTCGAACGGCGTCCTCTTCGGCAGCCAGGCGGCCACGGTCACCACGGTCGCCGCGAGCCAGATCGTGGCGACCAGCCCGGCCGCCG
>MGMJ01000089.1:348-1000 GCA_001794945.1 Chloroflexi bacterium GWC2_73_18 | reverse complement strand
CATCATCCCCGGCGGATCGGCCGTCACCGTGACCATCGGCACGCCCGGCCAGAACGCGCGGCTCACCTTCGCCGGCACGGCCGGCCAGCGGGTCAGCCTCAACGCCACCAACTCGACCATCGCCACCAGCTTCATCAGCATCCTCAAGCCCGACGGCACGGCGTTGGTCAGCCAGGCCCGCGCCGCCCCCAACAAGTACATCGACGTGCAGACCCTGGCGGTCAGCGGCACCTACACCATCCTGGTCGACCCCGAGGCGGCCAACACGGGCGCCATCAAGCTGACCCTCTACAACGTGCCGGCCGACCTCTCCGGCACCATCATCCCCGGCGGATCGGCCGTCACCGTGACCATCGGCACGCCCGGCCAGAACGCGCGGCTCACCTTCGCCGGCACGGCCGGCCAGGCGATCTCGCTCCTCGTCAACGGCGTGACGATCGCCCAGAGCGACGTCTCGATCCTGAAGCCGGACGGCACGAACCAGGTGGCCCCGACCTACGTCACGACGAGCGGCAAGACGATCGCCACGACGCTGTCCGTGACCGGCACGCACACCATCTTCATCAACCCGCGGCTCGCGTACACCGGGACCATGACGCTGCGGCTCTGAACCGCAAGAGGCCGGGCTCGCCACCCCGCGGCGCGGCCGCCT
>MGMJ01000089.1:0-310 GCA_001794945.1 Chloroflexi bacterium GWC2_73_18 | reverse complement strand
GCCGCCCGGTCGGCCGGCCCGGCGGCGATCCCGGTCGGACGGATCCGCACGACGGGCAGCCCGGCGCCCTTCTCGCGCAACACCTCGTCCGAGGCGGAACCCACCATGCCGCCGCCGGGGGCGGCAAACGCCACCGCGACCGATCGAGCGGGCGCTTCGGCCCTCGCCCTACCCCCTGTGCTAGCCTAGCGGCCCGCATGAGCGAGCCCACGACCGCCCCCGCGCGCCCCCGTACCCTGGTCGAGAAGATCTGGGACGACCACGTCGTCGTCCAGGACCCCGGTGCGCCGGCGATCCTCTCCGTCGACCT
>MGMJ01000088.1 GCA_001794945.1 Chloroflexi bacterium GWC2_73_18 | reverse complement strand
CTACATCCTCATGGGCTTCGGCCTCAACATCACCCTCGGCCTGGCCGGCCTCCTCGACCTGGGATTCGTGGCCTTCTTCGCCGTCGGCGCCTACACGGTGGGCCTCTTCACGTCCCTATCCGAACTGGGCCTCTTCACCGACTCGCAGTGCCTGGCCCTCTGGGACGGCTTCGCGGTCTGCCCGCAGTCCTTCTGGTTCGCTGTCCCGCTCGCGATCCTGCTGGCGATGGCCTTCGGGGCCTTCCTCGGCCTGCCCATCCTGGGGATCCGCGGCGACTACCTGGCCATCGCCACGCTCGGCTTCGGGGAGATCATCCGCATCCTCGCCGGCTCCGACCTGCTGCTGCCCTGGCTGGGCGGCCCGCAGGGCGTCATCAACATCCCGAAGCCGATCGACGCCCCGCCCGGGACCCCCCTCGCCGGAGCGACCCAGATCTACTACATCGGGCTCGTCTGTGCGGCGGTCATCTGGTTCGTCGCCATCCGGCTGCGCGACTCGCGACTGGGCCGGGCCTGGATCGCCATCCGCGAGGATGAGGACGTCGCCGAGGCGCTGGGCGTGAGCCTCGTCCAGACGAAGCTCCTCGCGTACATGCTCGGTGCAGCCTTCGCCGGCCTCGGGGGCGCCGTCTTCGCCGGCCTCATCGGCTCGGTCTTCTACACGGACATCAACCTCTTCGTCTCCATCAACGTCGTGGCCCTCATCATCGTGGGTGGGATGGGGAGCTTCCCCGGCGTGGTCGTGGGCGCCATCTTCCTGATCGGCCTCCCGGAGCTCTTCCGCGAATTCGCCGAGTACCGCTTCCTCTTCTACGGGATGGCCCTCATCGCGATGATGATCTACCGCCCCGGCGGGCTCCTGCCGTCCAAGATCGCTCAGCGCGAGCTGCACGTGCCGGATGCTGTCGCCCCGACGGATCCCGGCATGGTCCCCGTCGGCGAGAGAGGGGCGTAGGAGCTGCGATGGCACCCCTGCTCATGGCGGAGGGCGTGACCAAGCGCTTCGGTGGCCTGCTCGCCGTCAACAACCTCGACTTCTCCCTCGATCAGGGCGCCATCGTGAGCGTCATCGGGCCGAACGGGGCGGGCAAGACGACGTTCTTCAACTGCGTGGCCGGCTTCTACCGCGTCGACGAGGGGCGCATCCTCTTCGACGGACGACCGATCCATGCGCTGCGGCGGGACCACATCGCCCACCTCGGCGTCTCCCGCACGTACCAGAGCATCCGCCTCTTCGCCAACATGACCGCGATGGAGAACCTCCTCGTCGGGCAGCACCACCACCTGAGCTCCTCGTGGATCGGCGCGGTCCTCGGCCTGCCCAGCGTGCGCGCGGAAGAGGAGATGGCGAACCAGGAAGCCCGCCGCCTCCTCCGGTTCATCGGCCTGCAGGGTCGCGGGGACACGCTGGCGAGCAGCCTCCCGTACGGCGACCAGCGTCGCCTGGAGGTGGCTCGCGCGCTGGCCACCAAGCCGCGCCTGCTCCTCCTCGACGAACCGACCGCAGGCATGAACCCGGTCGAGCGACAGCAGATGACCGACTTCGTCCGCCGCCTGCGCGACGAGCTCGGCATCACGATCCTGCTCATCGAGCACGCCATGCGCGTGGTGATGGGCATCTCCGAGCGGATCACCGTGCTCCATTACGGCGAGAAGATCGCCGAGGGAACCCCCACGGAGATCCAGAGCGACCCGCGCGTCATCGAGGCCTACCTCGGGCGCGGCAGTCAGGCCCAGGCCGTCGGCCAGGCAGCGGTGGCCGAACTGGCCCCGGTCCCGCCGGTGCCTTCGCCGGGCCCGCCGACGGCCTGATCAGGATGGCGCTTCTCGAGGTTGACAACGTCCACGCCTTCTACGGCAACATCCATGCCCTGCGTGGGGTGTCGCTGACCGTCGAGCAGGGCGAGATCGTGACCCTGATCGGGGCCAACGGGGCGGGCAAGACGACCACCCTCAACACGATCAGTGGGCTCATCCGGGCACGAGAGGGACACATCCGCCTGGCAGGCGAGGATCTGAGCGGCACGCCGCCCCATGCCGTCGTGGGCAAGGGCATCGTGCAGGTTCCGGAAGGCCGGCGTATCTTCGCCCGCCTTACCGTCGAGGAGAACCTCCGGATGGGCGGCTACTCGGTCGCCGATTCGGCTGACGTGGCCAGCGGGATCGAGCGCGCCTTCACGATGTTCCCCCGGCTCAAGGAGCGCCGCGGCCAGGTGGCGGGCACGTTGAGCGGAGGTGAGCAGCAGATGCTCGCCATCGGCCGGGGTCTCATGCCCAGCCCCAAGGTCCTTCTCCTGGACGAGCCGTCGATGGGTCTCGCGCCCACGCTCGTGGAGCTCATCTTCGACACGATCGCCCAGATCAACAAGGAGGGCACGACGATCCTGCTGGTCGAGCAGAACGCCCTGATGGCGCTCGGCGTCGCGCATCGCGGCTACATCCTCCAGACCGGCGAGATCGTCCTGGCCGACACGGCGGAGAACCTGCGCAACAACCCCGAAGTGAAGGCCGCCTACCTGGGCGCCTAGCGGGTCGTTCAGGGCGACGCGGCCGAGTCGGTGCCGCCCGGGCCGCCGGCCGTCCGTCCCTCCTCGCGGGCGACGACGTAGATGCCCCCCAGGATGACCGCGGCGGCGACGAGCCGCTCCGACGTGAGCGCCTCGCCCAGGATCAGCCAGGCGAGCAGCGTGGCGACGATCGGCTCGGCCAGGACGACGACCGCCACGAACGGCGCCGAGAGATAGCGGAGCGCCCAGTTGAAGCTGGTGTGGCCGAGGAGCTGCGGGCCCAGGGCGAGCACGACGAGCGGCACCAGGGCGACGGTCGGGAAGCCGGTCAGCGGGCTCCCGGCGGTGAGCGCCGCCAGCACCAGCGCGACGCCGGCGACCCCGTAGACAACCTGGGCGTAGAGGCCGACCGGTAGAGCTCGGCGCAGTCGCCGGCCGATCAGCATGTAGCCGGAGACGGCGATCGAGCCGAGGATCGCCAGCGCGTCGCCGAGGAGCGGGTCCCGCGGACCGGCAGCCGCCGCCGGGGCGTCGGAGAGGGCGAGCAGCACGGTCCCGGCGACCGTGACCGCGATGCCGCCGGCGGCGAGCCGCGTCAGCCGCTCGCCCAGCAGCAGGACGCCGCCAACAGAGACCCAGATCGGGCTGGCGGTGACCAGGACGACCGAGCTGGCGACGGTGGTGAGCGAGAGTGAGCCGATCCAGGCAGCGAAATGGACGGCCAGCAGGAGCCCCGAGACGAGGGCGAGCGTGGCCTCCCGGCGCGCCCAGCCGCCGATCCCGCCTGAGCCGAAGCCGCCACGGGCTGCGGTCAGTGGCACGAGCAGCAGGCCCGCCAGGCCGACGCGCCAGGCGGCGATGGCGAGCGGCGCCACCCCGTTCGGTGGATCGCCCGCCCAGCGGATCAGGATCGAGGCGCTCGAGACGGCGGCGATACCGACGAGGAGGACGAGCGGCGTGCGTCGCGGCCAGGCCTCACGGCCGCGCAGCTCCACCTAGCGCCGGGGCGGTTCGGCGACCACCTCGGCGGCACCCCAGGCGACGATGGCCAGGCCGATCGCCGCCAGCCAGAGTCCCGGGCTCCGGTCGGGGAGGCCGAGCCCGCCCGGCTCGAGGAGCTGCAGGACCGCGAGCGCGAGCGCGACGACGCCGACCACCACGGTCGCCACGAAACTGGCCGGGCGGTCGAGCGCCACGGGCCGGTCGCCCGCCGCGTACGGCAGCGCGACCAGCGCGAGGGTCGCGACGGCGGCCAGGAAGACGAGTATGCCCGCCCCCTCGAGGCCGTTGCCGGAACGCGCCGGGAGGGCGCTGCCGCCGGCCGTCCACCACGGCAGGAGGCAGCCGATGAGCGTCACCACGGCGCCCGCCGAGGCGAGCAGGCGGCCGTGACCGAGGACCCGCCGGTTCATCCGCTCAGCCCGAGTAGACCTCCGGCCGCAGCACCCCGATGAAGGGCAGGTTCCGGTAGCGCTCGCCGTAGTCGAGGCCGTAGCCGACGACGAACTGGTCGGGGATGGTGAAGCCGAGGTAGTCGATGGCGATCTCGACCAGCCGGCGCGCGGGCTTGTCGAGGAGGGTGCAGATCCGCAGGGAGGCCGGGTTCTTGCCGCGCAGGTAGCGGATCAGGTAGTTGAGCGTCAGCCCGGTGTCGATGATGTCCTCGACGATGAGGACGTCCTTGCCCTCGATCGAGCTGGAGAGGTCCTTGAGGATACGCACCAGGCCGGTCGACTCGGTCGTCGTGCCGCCGTAGGAGCTGACCTCCATCAGGTCGATCTGGACCGGGATGGTGATCGCCCGCATCAGGTCGGCCATGAAGGGGAGCGACCCCTTGAGGACGCTGACCAGGATCACCTCGCGCCCGGCGTAGTCGGAGCTGACGCGGGTCCCCAGCTCGGCCACCTTGGCCTGGATCTGCTCGCTCGGGATCAGCACGGTCGCCACGTCGTCCTGGAGGTCGACCGGTCTCGCCATGGCGGCCTCGGGCTCCCTTCAGCGCCGGTGGTCAGCGGGCCGGCGGGCGGCGCGGCGGCCGGACAGGGCCGGCGCCGGCCCGGACGCGCCGGACGTCCCGACGGGCACCGGCGCGGGCGGCGCCGCGTGTGCGAACGGGGAGCGGCGGGCGCCCGACCGGGGCCTCGGCGTCGGGCCCGCGCTCGGCCAGCGGGGACCCGGCGGGGGTGGCGACCCCGACCGGCTCGGTCGCCTCCGGATCCGCCTCGCCGCCGCTTCGCGTCGCCTGGCCGGAGCTGCCGGAGAGCTCGCCGACCAGGTCGAGCTTCCCGTACTTGAGCATGAGCGCCCGGAAGTCGCGCGCGTAGAAGAGCTTGATCCTGATCCCCGGGTAGAGCTCGCGGAGCCGGCGCAGCTTGCGGTTCTTCTTGCGCACGAGGCTCTGCCTGAGCGTCGTCAGCTCGACGTGGAGATCGAGGTCGGGCAAGTAGAAATCGGGCGCGAAGCTCTCGACGACCTTGCCGTCGAGGTTCCACAGGATCGGGAAGGTGTGGGGCTCGTATTCCCAGTGGACCTGGTAGTAGTCGAGGATCCTGGCGAATTCCGCCTCGCTCGCGTGGGCGAACGCCTGCTGCGTCCGCGGCCCCCCGATCGGCCCGGCGGTCACCGCTCCTCCGTCTGACGGAAGAGCGACCGGAAGTCGCCGGAGAAGCCGGCCAGGAACTCGTGCATCGCCAGCACGTCGTCGGCCTCGAAGGGCGGCGCCTCGGCCAGCCGTGCCTCCTCCTCGGCGGTCAGCTCGCCGCGCGGCTCGAGGAGCACCTCCACGCCCTCCTCCTCGTCGCCCTCCGCGTCGCGGACGGTGACCAGCCCAAGCGCGGTCGTGCCGCAGCCCGAGCACTTGAGGCTGACGAACCAGAGGTCCTCACGGTGCGCCAGCACGCGGATCCGGTTCTGCACGTAGCCCTGGCCGCAGGCGACGCAGTTGACTCCGGTCAGCTGCGCACGGAGCCAGTCCTGCCCGTCCATCGGCGTGCAGTGTAGCGGAGGCCCCGGCCCGGCCGCGCGGACGGCGCGCTCCGCCGCGGTCATCGCGGCCGGTAGCGTCGCAGACGGAGCGAGTTGCCCACCACCGAGACCGACGAGAAGGCCATCGCCGCGGCCGCGATCATCGGGTCGAGCAAGAGACCGAAGAACGGGTAGAGCGCCCCCATCGCCACCGGGATGAGCGCCGCGTTGTAGCCGAAGGCCCAGACCAGGTTCTGGCGGATCACCCGCATCGTCCGGCGCGAGAG